>CANRHQ010000012.1 GCA_947630445.1 uncultured Clostridia bacterium
CCGTTTTTCAGTTTGAATTATATCACATTTTGTCTTTATTTAATAGGTTTATTTTTAATTTTTTTCATTCTAATACAATTAAAAAAGTGGAATTAGATTTTGTATCTTATTCCACTTAAAATTTAATGTTATATATTAAATATCTTATTTTCAGTCCTGCAAGTATAAAGCAACACGGAAACCAGGGGAATTGACATTATTTGGCATGACAACGCTACTTAATTCACTACGACCACACGCCGGCCAAAAACCACTTTTTTCGAAACCATTTCCACCCCTACAAAATCGGGCGTTGTAACATCCTTCCGTTGTCCATTCTTCAACATTTCCTGCTAAATCATATATATTATTGGCTTTTGTTTGTTCAAATTGTCCTGTTTTTATTAATTCAGTTGTGTTTGAAAATGTATCATCTGAATAATTTCCCCAACTTTTACTGTCTACTACTATTTCTTCTATTGTTTTATTTCCTGTTTCATATATCCATCCTAATGTTCTATCCCATGCTGAACCTGTTAATAATGAACTTGTTGCATTTGTTGTTACACTTGTTGCATATTCTTTTGCTTTACTTAATGCATCTGTTTGTGAAATATAATTGTATACAAATTTATTTTTTTGTATTACTAATGTTCCCGTTCCTTTATTGTTAAGAACTCTGTTTTGGCTCACTGATGAATCTCCTGCTTCATATCTTCCTATATAAAATCCTCCATTTTTATTGACATTGGTTTCGTAATTTTCTGTTTCTTTGTACTTAGTTTTATATTGGCTGTTACTCATGTTAAAACATTCTTCAAGACTCATTTCAATTCCATACTCAGCTC
Source organism: uncultured Clostridia bacterium (assembly GCA_947630445.1). GTDB lineage: Bacteria > Bacillota > Clostridia > TANB77 > CAG-508 > CAG-269. The sequence continues at coordinate 828 of CANRHQ010000012.1, forward strand.
TATACTGGGTCCAAAATTCTTCTACTGTCATATTTTCTGCTTTTGCCGCTTCTTCAAGCTCTTTAAAAAACATTTCATATGTTGTCCAAAAATTTTGTGCATATAAACTATATACTTCTAATGTTTTACTTGCTTCTCCTTTACTTGTTGTTACTTTTATTTTATATTCTCCATTTATTGTTGGCTCTATTTCTTCATTATATGATTTTCCTACATTATTTTCTTCTTTAATATTATCTCCATATGGGTCTGTTATTACTATACTTGTTATATCTTCTTTACTAGTTACTTTTGCAGTTATCTTTTGATCTTTTTCTACTGGCACCCATACAAATTGATTTCCTTTTAAATCATCACTGTCTACATCTTTATTTTCATCTTCTTGAGCATCTGATATTACATATCCTTCATTTATGCTTCCTCCTACATGCACAAATCCGCTTGGTATTGGTGGATTTTCTACTTTTGTTCCTTTTATTGTTAAACTTATGCTTACATCAGATTTTTCTGCTTCTTCTACTTTTCCATTTTTATCTATTGTATATACATTACTACTTGGAAATGTTACCTTGAAGTTGTTTCCGTCTTCTTCTACTGTTATTCTATCATCATATTTTTTTAGTTCATCTTCAAGTTGTTTTCTTGTTACTCCTTGTCCATTATTACCAGCTATTACTGCACTATATGATAATTTTACTTGTTCTTTTTCTTCTCCTATTTTTGTTTCTTCTTTTGCTCTTTGTGATTGCCTTATTATTCCATTATCTCCTGCTAGCATTGATATACTTACTCCTGCTAGTATTAATAAGACTACTATTGTTACTACTAATGCTATTAACGTTATTCCTTTGTTTTTCTTCATATTATTTCCTCCTTTTTGTTTATCATTAAGTCTTTTAAATTGAGGAAATAATTTTTTCCCGAACTTCTTTTGCCTGTTGAATTTTAGTTTTTCACATTTTCTTATAATTATTATTTTCTATGATTTTAAAATTGCTTGTAATCCTTTATTTTTTATGGTATAATTAATTTATATAATATCTTTAAGTTAAAAGAATTAAGGATGAAAATAAATTATTAATCATAACCCCCCGTAAACTGGGAGATAATTATTTTATATATTTTGCAAAAATTTTAAAGTTTTCTAAATCGCCATATAACATTTTTCTTTTATAAATTTTTTTATTTTACTATCCTCTTTTCCTTCATAATATTGAATAAGTAAATTTTTAAAATCATCTGTTAATTCTGTTGGAATTACTAAAATCCCCTTCCCTCTTGCAATTAAGTAATGGTTTGCAAAAATAACTGCTGTTCTTTTATTTCCATCAATAAATATTTGCTTTTTCATTATATATAATAGAAATTCTATTGCAGTATCAATTGGTTCTTGTTTTTTATTTAATATTTCTTCTAATTCCTCTTTTATTACAGTTTCTATTGGTAGTTCTGGAGTCCATTTAGTTCCTCCTATTGAAACTGGAACATTTCTTATTTTTCCAGCTGAATAATAAAATCCTTCTTCAATCATTTTATTTATTTCACATAATAATGCATAATTTGTGTTACTTAAAATAACATTCTTATTTAATATAAATTCCCAAGCATGCTTTAAATTTATTATTTTAAGTATGTCTTCAGATGTCATATTATTTACTTTTCCACCTTCAATAATACTTTCTGTGTCTGCAAATGTAGTAGCAACTCCTTCTAATATTGCTTGCTTATAAATTGTATCAGCTAAATGTCTTTTTGCAAAGTCTATGTTTTGCTCTACTTTTGAATCTAATTCTTCTTCAACGTAGTCTAAATCTTTTAATTTCTTTACTATTTCTTTTATTTGTTTTTTTAATTCTTTTGCTTTAATACTATTATTTAATATTAAATTATATAATTCTTCAGAATATTCACCCACATATTTTGTTAAGGCTACTCCATCTTCTCTATAATGTACATATATATATTTATTATTATTTTTTTCTCTTATTTCTACTGAACCATAGGCTAATGAGTTTAGCTCATTTTCAAGGATTTGTTTACTTTGAAGAAGATTCATAATTTCAATTTTATTTTCCATATTTTTCACCCTTCCTTTCATACTTATATTATAACACAAAAGATAAAAAATGTGAAACATTTTTTGAGATTTTTCTTAAATTTGTTTCACATTTTTATTTATTTAGACTCCTATTGATTTTTAACATTATTTCTTACTTTTTTTGTGTTAATCTGTTGTCTCTATACTATCTGGTCTCGTATTTTCTCTCATTTTCTGATAGTATAAATAATCTTATTTCCATTCTTACAAGTATAAAGCAACACGGAAACCAGTGAACAAGCTCCTGTTAAAGATCTCGGAATCGCGATAAAATGCTGGAACGTTGGAACCATTCCTAAAACAATCGCCACCTCTATGGAATGGGAGTCCATCTTCGAAGAAATCATTTGTCCATTCATCTACATTTCCTGCTAAATCATATATATTATTTGCTTTGGTATTTGGAAATTGTCCTGTTTTTATTAAATCTTCTGTTCCTGAAAATGTATCATCTTTATAATTTCCCCAACTTTTACTGTCTACTACTATTTCTTCTATTGTTTTATTTCCTGTTTCATATATCCATCCTAATGTTCTATCCCATGCTGAACCTGTTAATAATGAACTTATTGCAGTTGTTTCTACACTTGTTGCATATTCTCGTGCTTTAGTTAATGCTTCTGTTGGCAAAATCCAATTCCATACTGTTGCTCCTTTTTTACTTACAACACGTGTCGGATTTTCTGTCCATTCCAACATAGCTTTATCAAATTTTCCTCCATCTGCTCCTGCTTCATATCTTCCTATATAAAATCCTCCATTTGTATTTACATTTTCTTTGTAATCTTCTGTTTCTATATGATATTTATATTTACTCATCTCCATGGAAAATAACGTGGCAATCATTTCTTCTAGGCTCATTTTACTCTCGGCTAAAAATTCCTCTACTGTCATATCAGATTCTCTAAACATTTCTTCAATCTCTTTAAGAATTACTTCATCCGTTAACCAAGAATTTTGTGCATATAAACTATATACTTCTAGTGTTTTACTTGTTTCTCCTTTACTTGTTGTTACTTTTATTTTATATTCTCCATTTATTGTTGGCTCTATTTCTTCATTATATGATTTTCCTACATTATTTTCTTCTTTAATATTATCTCCATATGGGTCTGTTATTACTATACTTGTTATATCTTCTTTACTAGTTACTTTTGCAGTTATCTTTTGATCTTTTTCTACTGGCACCCATACAAATTGATTTCCTTTTAAATCATCACTGTCTACATCTTTATTTTCATCTTCTTGAGCATCTGATATTACATATCCTTCATTTATGCTTCCTCCTACATGCACAAATCCGCTTGGTATTGGTGGATTTTCTACTTTTGTTCCTTTTATTGTTAAACTTATGCTTACATCAGATTTTTCTGCTTCTTCTACTTTTCCATTTTTATCTATTGTATATACATTACTACTTGGAAATGTTACCTTGAAGTTATCTCCATCTTCTTCTACTGTTATTCTATCATCATATTTTTTTAGTTCATCTTCAAGTTGTTTTCTTGTTACCTCTTGTCCGTTATTACCAGCTATTACTGCATTATATGATAATTTTACTTGTTCTTTTTCTTCTTCTATTGTTGTTCTTTCTTTTGCTCTTTGTGATTGTCTTATTATTCCATTATCTCCTGCTAGCATTGATATACTTACTCCTGCTAGTATTAACAACACTACTATTGTTACTACTAATGCTATTAATGTTATTCCTCTATCTTTTTTTATTTGCTTTTTCAATTTGTTTTTCCTCCACTTCTTTAGTTCCTATTTTCTTTAATTTTTATACTTAAAGATTATTTAAAATCTCTTAATCGTTATTTTTACTATATTTTCACAATTATATATTTCTTTATTCGTTCATCAAAAATTTTTCTAAATATCTTGACTTTATTGATATTTATTGCTATAGTTGGCTTATGAAATTCTTTAAGTATAAAAATTAATGATTTATAATAAATATCCTCCAGCTTATCCGGAAGATTATATACAAAAAAAGTGGAATAAGATTTTAAATTTTATTCCACTTAAAATTTAATGTTATATATTAAATATCTCATTTTCAGTCCTTCAAGTATAAAGCAACACGGAAACCAAAATTTCTAATTCTGTCATCCAATCCATTATCGAACTCAGTACGATATAAAACTCCAATTCTACCCTCAGAGCCGTATAGATCCACCCCTAAATAAATCATGGTCGTGATTATTCGAATCTACCTCCAAAGTTTGTTCCCATACATTGCCTGCAAGATCATAAATATTATTTGCCCTAGTTTGCTCAAATGCTCCTGTTTTTATAAAATCTTCCGTTCCTGAGAATTCATCATCTTCATAATGTCCCCAACTTTTACTATTTAATATTTCTTCTTTAGTTTTATTTCCAGATTCATATATCCACCCTACTACTCTATCCCAAGCTGCTCCTGTTAATAATGAACTTGTTACATTAGTTTCCCCTATACTTGTTGCATATTCGTGTGCTTTACTTAATGCTGTATCAGATGTAATATTATTATATACATATTTGTTTTTTTGTGTTACTAGTGTTCCTGGTTGTTCAATAGAATCTCTTTGTTTTGTTGCTGATGAATCTCCTGCTTCATATCTTCCTATGAAAAATCCTCCGTTTGTATTTACTTCTTCTGTATAATCTTCTGTTTCTCTATAAAACAATTTTACACCCTCTCCTCCTGCGACTTTTGTAGCTTCTTCTTCCAAAGAATCATATCCTATAACCTCTTCTATAAATTGTTCTTTGTTCATTCCTTGACTTTCTAGCGCTTGTTCAAATTCTTCTTCTGTCATTCCCGTCTCTTTTAAAAAATATTCCAAAATCTTTGTCTTTAAACTTTGTTGATATTTCTCTTCAAATGTTTCTTCAAACGTTTCATTTGAATCATAATTTCCTTCTAATTGATTTAACAGTTCTGAAAATTCTAAATCAAAAAATGTACTCACTGCATATAAACTATTTACATTTAAATATTTTACTTTTATTCCACTATTTGTTGATATAACTACTCTATATGGTCCATTTATTGTTGGTTCTATTTCTTCATTATTATATGTTGTTCCTTTGTTGCTTTCTTTTAAGATTTCATCTCCATATGGGTCTGTTATTACTATACTTGTTATATCTTCCTGACTTGTTACTTTTAATGTTATTTTTTGGTCTTTTTCTACTGGCACCCATACAAATTGATTTCCTTTTAAATCATCACTGTCTACATCTTTATTTTCATCTTCTTGAGCATCTGATATTACATATCCTTCATTTATGCTTCCTCCTACATGCACAAATCCGCTTGGTATTGGTGGATTTTCTACTTTTGTTCCTTTTATTGTTAAACTTATGCTTACATCAGATTTTTCTGCTTCTTCTACTTTTCCATTTTTATCTATTGTATATACATTACTACTTGGAAATGTTACCTTGAAGTTATCTCCATCTTCTTCTACTGTTATTCTATCATCATATTTTTTTAGTTCATCTTCAAGTTGTTTTCTTGTTACCTCTTGTCCGTTATTACCAGCTATTACTGCACTATATGATAATTTTACTTGTTCTTTTTCTTCTCCTATTTTCGTTTCTTCTTTTGCTCTTTGTGATTGTCTTATTATCCCATTATCTCCTGCTAGCATTGATATACTTACTCCTGCTAGTATTAACAACACTATTATGGTTACTACTAATGCTATTAATGTTATTCCTCTTTCTTTTTTTATTTGCTTTTTCAATTTGTTTTTCCTCCACTTCTTTAGTTTTTTTCTTTAATTCTTATAATTTAGGATTATAAAAAACTTCAAAAATATATAATATTTTGAAGTTTTTTATTTTTTATTTATTAAATTTAAATCAAAAAAATATTTTTTTAATATCTTGACTTTATTGATATTTATTGCTATAGTTGTCTTATGAAATTCTTTAAGTATAAGAATTAAAGATTAAAATTAGCAAAATTTATTTCATTGCATTTTCTATTAATTTATCTAATAACTCTGAATAGGTTATTCCTACATGTTCAAATAATTTTGGATACATACTAATTTTAGTAAATCCTGGCATTGTATTTATTTCATTAATAAAAATTTCATTTGTTTCTTTTTCTACAAAGAAATCTACTCTTGATAATCCTTTTCCATCAATTGCTTTAAAAGCTCTTATTGCAAGTTCTCTAATTTTTTCAATTTGTTCATCTGTTATTTCTGCTGGAATTACAGTTTTTGATTCTGGAATATTATATTTAGCATCAAAGCTATAGAATTCTTCTGCTGATATTATTTCTCCTACTGTTGAAGCCAATATTTCTTTTCCATCTAATATTGCACATTCAACTTCTTTTCCATTGATTCCTTGTTCTACTAAAATTTTAGTATCGTATTGTCCTGCATTTTCTATCGCCATTTTTAGTTCTTCTTTATTAGTAGCTTTTTTTACTCCTACAGAAGAACCTGAATTTGATGGTTTTACAAACATAGGGAACTTTAATTTTTCAGTAATTTTATCTATTTTTAATTCTTCTTCTTCAAAATTTTCATTAATTATTTTATACTTTTCATCTTGTTTTTTTATATAACAATATGGTGCTTGGTTTAATCCTGCATTTTTAAAAATAATTTTTGTATATACTTTATCCATACCCACACTTGATGCTAATACACCACATCCTACATATGGTATTTGTAACATTTCTAACATTCCTTGAATTGTTCCATCTTCTCCACCAAGTCCATGTAATACAGGAAATACTACATCTAAATCTTTTAATGTCCACAAAAGGTTGTATATTTCTTCTTTTTTATCATCTACTTTTTCATACCATTTTCCATATTTACTTATATAAATTTCATGAATTTCATATTTTTCTTTATCTAAATTTTCTATAACAGATTTTGCTGACATTTCTGATACTTCGCTTTCTGTAGAAATGCCTCCATATATAACACCTAATCTAATCATATTATCACCCTTTAATTTATATGTTTTTGTGTTATTTATTATAACATAATTTTTACAAATATCAACTTTTATTGTTCACTTATTGTTTCACAATATTTGCAACGATAAATTTTTTTATCTTTGTCTGTTAAAACAAAAACATGATGTAATTCTTGTTCAACTGATGTAATACATCTTGGATTTTTACACTTTATTACATCTACTAATTCTTTAGGTGGTTCAATATGATATTTTTCAACTCTTTCATCATTTTTTATTATATTTATAGTAATATTAGGATCTATATATCCTAACATTTTTAAGTCTAAATTAATACTTTTATCAATTTTTATTATATCTTTTCTCCCCATTTTTTTACTTTTTGCATTTGTAATTATTGCTACAGAACAATCTAATTGTCCTAAATTTAAAGTTCTATATATTTCCATTCCTTTTTTGGCTTGTATATGATCAATTACTATTCCATTTTTTATACTATCTATATTCATTTTTTTCTCCTTTTATTTTATATCTAATAATTTTAATATAAGTGCCATTCTAATATATTTGCCATATCTGGCTTGTTTGAAATAACATGCTCTTGGATCATCATCTACTTCTACTGAAATCTCATTTACTCTTGGTAATGGATGTAATATACATAAGTCTTTCTTTGCATTTTCTAGTTTATTTTTATTTAATATATAATAATCTTTTAGTCTAACATAATCTTCTTCATTAAAAAATCTTTCTTTTTGGACTCTTGTCATATACAATATATCTAAATCTTTCATATATTCTTCAATATCATTTGTCTCTACATATTCAATATGATTTTTTTCAAGTATTTCTTCTTTTATGTATTCAGGTATTTTTAATTCTTCTGGAGAAATTAATACAAATTTTATATTCTTATATCTTGACATTGCTGATATTAGAGAATGTACTGTTCTTCCAAATTTTAAATCTCCACATAATCCAATAGTTAAATTATCTAACCTTTTCTTTTCACATGATATTGTTAATAAATCTGTTAAAGTTTGTGTTGGATGATTATGTCCTCCATCTCCTGCATTTATAATTGGTACTGTTGATTTCAATGCAGCTACTAATGGTGCTCCTTCTTTTGGATGTCTCATAGCAATTATATCACTATAGCATCCTACAACTCTAATTGTATCTGATACACTTTCTCCTTTTGCAGTTGAACTTGATGAAGCAGAAGAAAATCCTATTACATTTCCTCCTAATTCAATCATTGCTGATTCAAAACTAAGTCTAGTTCTTGTGCTTGGTTCAAAAAATAAAGTAGCTAATTTCTTATGCTTACATTTTTCTGAAAACTTTTCAGGTTCTTGCATAATATTTTTAGCTACTTTAATCAATTCTTCAATTTCATTTTTTGATAGATCTGTTATATCAATTAAATTTTTCATTTTTTTCTCCTTTTCCATTTTTTCTATTTTATCAAAATGAAACTAATTGTCAATAGTTTATATGTATATTTTCATTTTTATTTTAATACATATCATAAAGGAGGTTTTTATGTCAAAGTTTAAAATTTATTTTAAATCTATTATTATACCAGTTATAGTTGGAGGTATTGTTGGATTACTGATTTCTGGTTCTATTGATTATAATTCTTTAGAAAAACCGTTTTTATCTCCTCCAAGTATAGTTTTTCCCATAGTTTGGACTATTCTTTATATTTTAATGGGAATTTCATATGGAATATTAGCTAGTAAATCTTTATTAGATACAGATACAAAAGTAATTTATTTTTTACAATTATTTGCAAATGCTTTATGGTCTATAATATTTTTCTCTTTTAAATTAAGATTTCTTGCTTTTATTTGGATAATATTATTAGCAATTTTAATTATTATTATGATTGAAAAATTTTATAAAAAAAATAAAATTGCTGGATTACTACAATTACCTTATTTATTATGGACATTATTTGCTACATATTTAAATTTGTTCACATATTTATTAAATAGAAATTAGATTCTAACTACATTGAAAAATTTTTTCAATGTAGTTTTTGGTAATTTAAAAATTCATATATATTTTTTTCATATTTGGACAACATATGATTGTAAACTACAAATGAAAGGAAGGAAATTATATGAAAATATTTAAGAAAATTATTTTAATATTAATATTATCATCAATTGTATTAATATTTAATCAAAATTTTTCTTTTGCTACAAATCATCAAGTTAATAATCAAGAAACTTTAGTTTCAGCTATTGAAGAAGCACAAGATGGAGATACTATAGAATTAACAGACAATATAGTATTAATAAGCCCTGTTAGTATAACAGAAAAAAATATAACTATTAATGGTAATGGACATTCAATATCAAGAAAAGATACAAACTGGTCTCCTGAAGGACCAAATGGTTCTTTATTAACAGCTGGTGGTACAGGTACAAGACTTGTATTAAAAAATCTTACTCTAAAAGATGCTGAAAAATATGGTGTTCAATCATATAATGGTGCACATGTTGTATTAGATAATGTAACTGCTGTAAACAATGGATTTGGTGGTGTATTAGTAAATGCTGGTACAATTGAAATAATAAATTTACACTTAGGAAAAAATGGAAAAACTAACAATAATGGTATAGAAATTGGAAAAGGAGCTGCTACTGGTGATAAAGTTCCTGAATTAATAATGAATGGTACTATTTCATCTTCAGAAAGTAATAATGTTATCTATATCGCAGAAAATAATAGTGATTTAAAAGAATTTTCAGTAAAAAATACAGATACTACAACAGATAAAATACTTGTAACAGGTAATAAAGTAGTAGTTACAGATGAAAATAATAATGTTTTATTTGCAAGTAATGAAAATTCTAGTTTAACTCTTTCTGGTGAAGAATTTAAGGAAACTCCTACAACTCCAGTTCCAGAACCAACACCAGAACAAGTTCCAGCAGTAAAAGATGAAACACCAAAAACAGGAATAGAAAACAATTTATTAATTTCTATAATAGTTTTAGCAATATCAATAATATTAACTACAATATTAAAAAACAGAAAGGATTTCTAAATTATTAAGACAAACTAAATAAGTTTGTCTTAATATATTTTTATATCTTATGAAAAAATATTTCTATATTTTTATTAGATTTATATTATCTTTTTTAATTGTCTTTTCTGCTTCATATATAATTTGCTTTTGTATTGATACTTATAACAGTCAAAATCAAAAAGATATAATAGATAATGTTTTAATAACTGAAGATGTTCCTGTAGAAAATAATTCTTCTAATCAAACAAATCCAGAAAGCAATAATTCTATTGTTCAAACTGAAAGAATGAAAAAGGTTTTAGAACTCCAAAAAGAAAATTCAGATATTATAGGATGGATAGAAATTGAAAATACTGATATAAATTATCCTGTACTACAAGGAACAGATAATAGTTTTTACATGAATCATAATTATAAAAAGCAAAAATCTATAAATGGATCTATTTTTTTAGATAAAGATTATAATTGGCAAATTCCAAGTAGTAATTTATTGATTTACGGTCATAATATGAAAAACAATACTATGTTCCAACATTTATTAAAATATAAAGATAAAGCATATTTTTTAGAACACCCTTTTATAAGATTTACAACTGCTAATGAGGATTTCATTTATGAAATAATTTCTGTATTTAAATCAAAAGTATATTATAAATCTGAAAAAAATGTATTTAGATATTATTACTTTATTAATGCAGAAAATGAAGATGACTATAATCAATTTGTACAAAGTTCAAAAAATGCATCTTTATATGATACTGGGAAAACTGCTATATATGGTGAACAATTAATGACTTTATCTACCTGCTCATATCATACAAAAGATGGTAGGTTTGTTGTAGTAGCCAAAAAAAGTCAAAAATATAGCGACTAAAATAATTTAATTTATTTTGTCGCTATTCTTTTTATTAATCTCCAGGTTCAAAGCCATCACTTTTTTGATGTTTTTGAGCATTTAATTGGTGTATTGCTTCATTATATGTATTTACAAATTCTCCTATTAAAGCATCTTGTGAATAATTTTTTTCCATTTTTTCAGAAATTGCTTTTCTATTAAATGTAATATTACCTTTTAATATTTGTGTTACTGAATTTGCCAATGCTTTAGAATCTTCTACATCTACTAATCTTCCTACATCTGGTTTTACAAAATCAGGTAGTCCTCCTTCATTTGTAGCAACTACTGGAGCTCCACATGCCATTGCCTCAATAGCAACTAATCCAAATGGTTCTCTTCTTGAAGGAACACATGAACAGTTAGCTATATTATATATTTCTTTTAATTTACTTTGTGGTTGATTTCCAATAAATTTTACATTTTTTAAATTTAATCTTTGTGCTTGTCCTTCTAGTTTATTTCTTAATTCTCCATCTCCTGCTATAATTGTTAATACATCTTCATTTTCTTTTTCATATATAGCAGCTGCATCTAAAAGCACATCTACCCCTTTAAAATCAGTAAGTTTTCCTACAAAACTTACAACTTTACTATAATCTTTCTCTATTCCTATAGATTTTAACACATCTGATTTTTTTACATTTTCATCAATTGAGAAAACACTCATGTCAACACCATTTCTTATCCATTTTGTTTTTCCCTTTGTTTCTGGCAAAACTTCTTCTGCTAATTGGTGGCTATCTTTTGAAATAGTAACTATTGTATTTGCATATTGTGCCGCTTCTTTAGCCCAATGTGTTCCCCAATTTTCATTTCTTTTTTCCTCATCCTGAACACCCATTAAGTCTGTTCCATGACATGTTATTATCATTGGAATATTGTGTTCTTTACAACATTTTGCTGAAATTCCTGCAAGTGTCCAAACATGTTGAGCATGTATTATATCTGGTTTAAATTCTTTTATTGCATTGTTAATTGCTTCATAAAATTTTTCTTCATATTCTTTTCTTTCTTGCTCTGACATATCTCTAAAATTAAATACACTTCTTGGATGTGTTGTAAAACAAGGGAAATTCATTTTTGATTGGTTCACTCCAGATATGATTTCTTGATTTTTAAAAAATACTGGGTATAAATTCATTTTCTCATATTTTTCGTATTCTGACCTATTTTCTGGGAAAACAACTGCTACTTCATGTCCCTTTCTTATTAAACCTTTTGCTATATTAGCCGTATAAACTCCACTCCCAGAACCTGTTAATGGAAAATGATTTACAAATAAAACTTTCATTGTATCCTCTCCTTTTATATGATAATATACCATAAATATTAAAAAAAATAAAGAGTTTTCCATAATCTCTTTATTTTTTTTTATATTCTAGGAAAGTCATCATCGAAGATGATAGACTTGACGTAGAAGATAATTATGCGGAGTTTAAATCTTCTTAGCAATTTATTGCTTAGAAAATTTTAATTCCGTTTTTTATAGTTTTTTTATTTTACTTTTTTATTGTATCTAAATATGGTAAAACTTCGCCCAAAATTTTACCTCCTACTGGTGCTGCAACTCCACCTCCTTGACTAATTATAACAACACTATATCTTTAAACTTAAATTTTATTGTTATATTTCCATCTTCTTGAACATAAATACAATCCACTAATTCCATCATTATGTCTCTTGATAATTCTGTAATACCTCTTTCTCTTTTAAATCTTTCTATCCATTCATTATTTGTAATACTTTGAGTTTTATATTTTTGGTTTTCTATTTCTAAACTATCTATATTTTGTTTTAACCTTTTTATTTCATTTTCATATTCCTGCTTATATTCTAAATATTCATCTCTTGTTATATCTTCATTCTTCCAATCTTCATAAAGTTTCTTTTTAAAATTTGAAATTTTATAAAGTTCCTTTTTCTTTACTTTTATCATATTTTCTATGTTTTCATCTTTTTGATTTTGAAAATTACTTTGATTTATTCGTTTTATCATTTCTTCTATATTAATTAATAAATCAATATGTAAATTAATTGCTTGAAGCACTGCCTTTTCCAATAATTCTACTTTTATAGTATGTTTTGTACATAGTTTATTAGATTTTTTTCTATATGTACTACAAATATAATATTCATATTTATTTCCACTCTTATTTGTACTACTTTTCTTATTCATTGCTCTCTTACAATCATTACATTTTAAAAAACCTGCCCATATTGATAATTCTTTTGTTTTTTGAGATATTTTAGTATCTCGTTTTTCTATATTTTGTGCCTTTTCAAAAATTTCTTTATCTATAATTGGTTCATGTGTACCTTCTACTCTAGTCCATTCCTCTTTTGGAACGCTTTCTATTTTATGTATTTTATAGCTTTTTGTTCTTCTTTTTCCTTGAATACTATTTCCTATATATACCTCATTCATAAGAATATTTCTAATTGTAGATGGTGTCCAAGTATATGTATTGTTGATTATTCCAGAGTTTTCGTAATTTTGCCCTAATTCTATTTTTTTATGTCCTGTTGGATTTAAAACACCTATGTCATTTAATTTATGGCATATTGATATTTTTCCCATTCCCAAATTAACATACCAATTAAATATTTTTCTTACAATATCTGCTGCACCTACATCTATAATAAGTTTATGTTTATCATTTGGATTTTTAATATAACCATAAGGTGGAAATGCTCCTATAAATTCACCTTTTTTCCTTTTTCCATCTAAAGATGTTCTTATTTTTATTGATGTGTCTCTTGCATATTCATCATTAATAAGATTTTTGAATGGTACTAAAATTGTGTTTGTACTTGTAGGATTTTTAAAGCTATCTACAAAGTCATTAATGGCAATAAATCTTATATTAAATAATGGAAAAATCTTCTCTATATAATTTCCGACTTCTATATAATTTCTCCCAAGCCTTGATAAATCCTTAACAATAACTGAATTAATATTTCCATTTTTCATATCTTCTAATAACCTTTGGAATGATGGTCTATCAAAATCTGTTCCCGTAAATCCATCATCTATATAAGTATCATATACGACTAAATCATCATGTTCTTTTATAAATTCATTTAGTAATGTTTTTTGACTAGTTACACTATTACTTTCTTGCTTTTCTTTTCCGTTTTTCTTCATCTTCTTGTGAAAGTCTAATATATAATGCTACTGACCAAATTTTTTTATTTAATGTGTTTTCATTAGAAGAATATTTTGACTTTCTTGCCATTATTTTTTCTCCTTTATTTCAAGTTCATTTTTAATTTTTGTTTTAAAATATTTTCCATACATTCATTAAAATTTTTATCAGTTTTTGTGTATTCCATTGTTATAACTATATTTTCTACATTTATTTGGTGTGGATTCTGAACTTTAGATAAATAATTTGTAAGTTTCTCTGTTTTCATCATTCATCAAATCCTTTTTTACTTTATTAAATGCAAATAATTTCATTTGTAAATTTTATTTCATATTTTAATTTTTATTACTAAATTTCTAATTGTTTCCTTTTAGCTATTAATTTTTCCCTAGAATATAAAAAAACTAGAAATTAGTTTTTTCTAATTCCTAGTTTTATATTTATTCTGATTTTTATTTATGTCTTTTTCCAACATTTATGTATTTTATATATAATACTACAGAAATAATTATCATAATTACAATAGCAATAATTAGAATTGTTTTACTACCTGTATATGGTAGAGTTTTTTTACTAATAGTATTATCTAATCCATTTTCTGTTTTTGAATTATTTGTATTACCTGTACTTGGATTTTGCTCTCCATCTGTTGTTTTTGGTTCTTCTCCTTCTGGGTTATTAGTATTTTCAGTTTCTGAACCTTCATTTTTTCCTATTGTTGGTGCATTATCTATTCCTGGAGTTTGTTGTTCTTCACCTGGAGCTTGTTGTTGTCCCCCGCTTGGATTTTGTTCTTCTTCACCTGGAGTTTGTTGTTGTCCTCCACTTGGATTTTGTTGCTCTTCACCCGGAGTTTGTTGTTGTCCTCCACTTGGATTTTGTTGTTCTTCACCTGGAGTTTGTTGTCCTCCACTTGGATTTTGTTGCTCCTCACCTGGATTTTGTTCTTCTCCTCCTGGATTTTGTTCTTCAGTTCCTGGTTGTTCCTGACCTGATTGATTTGGATCAAGTGTAGGTCCATCTTGCATAACATCATTTGATGATGAGTTTATCCAACTAACTGTAGCTTTAACTGGTTCTCCAACATTTCCAGCAAGATCTTTATATTCAAATGTAAAGTCTCCATTTTGAGTAAATGTATATTCTTTACCATTTTTATTATAATCGTTGTGAGGATTATTTGTAACAACAATTTCCTCATTAGCTACTAATGTTGCAACAACTTCACCTGTAGTTAAATCTGTTGTGCTATATTTAATTTCAGCTTTTGGAGCTTCTTTATCTATCCAAGTTACATTAGCTGTAGCTGTTCCTATATGACCTGTATCCATATTTTTAAATATAAATGTATATTTATCATTGTCTGTAAATGTAGCTACTGTTTTATCTTCATTAAGTGTAACATGTTTAGATGTATCTTTTAAATCTTCAATATTTTTAATGTCTTCACTGATAATTTCATCATCAGTAATGTCTTCAAAATCAATTATTTTAACATTTTCTGCACTAAAGTTTGTAACTGTAGCTACAACATCATTTGCAGTAGGCTCTGTTGTTGTAAATTCAACACTAGCTGTTGGGTGTGGATTTAATTTAACATTTTCAAATATATTAAACATTCTAGCTGTAAACCAGTTTCCATTTGTTGCTCTTTCAGCCCATATTTTAACATATTGAATTTTTCCGATTTGTTTTAATTCTTCATCTGTTTTATTTAAATCAAATCTCTTAATATTTTTTAAACCGAAATCATAATCATTAGCTTTATCTGTATCAACATATTGTAAGTTTTTCTGTGTATAAACATCTGTCCAACTTCCCTCTTCACCTGTAGCACTTACAGAAATTGATACATCTAATAATCTACCATTTCCTCCGCCACCTGGAACATATTCAATACCAGCTAAATAAATTGGTCTATCAATTTTGATAATCATATATCTTTCTGTGTCTCTACCATTCCAGTCTGAGTGGAAACTTGTATTATAATTACCATCAATTGCATTTTTAGCGTATCTACCTTGTCCAGTAGCTTCAGTAGAAACTTTATGAATTGACAAGTGTGAAACAGGAACATATCTTCTTTCTATATCTTTTTCATTTTCTGAAGTAAATGTATATCTAACAACATTACTTGAAAGTTTTATTCCAGTAGCCTTTTGTCTTAATTCAATTGTAACATCTCCTTTTAATACTGGAGATTCTGTTTCAAATGAAATCCATTCATTTCCGTTTGAATTTTCAGTTTCAGATATTTCTTGTACTGATAATGTAGAAATTGGACTATTTGTTACATAACGCCATTCAGCAAGACTAGTATCAACTCCCATTATACGATTTTCTAAATCATTAGCATAAACATCACTTGAAACTGTTTGTGGTAAGATGTCTATTTTGTATAAAGTATCATCTGCATAACCTGTTCCAACAATATGAACATATATATCATTATCAGCTGTTATTTTAGCTATTTCCTCATCAGTTAATACAATCTCGTTTGTATTAGTTACTGTTTTGTATTTACTTGCATCATAAGATTTTCCATCTAAAGTGTAATCCCAACGAACTCCAGAATCTTTAAAACGATCTGATAATTTTAAAGTTCCAGCTTTAGTAATTAAAACTTGATCTTCTTCTCCTTCTTTCTCAGCTTTAATAACTGTTTCAACTTTATCAAATGAGAATTTAGCAAGTTCAGTATCTGTTTGACCTAATAAGAATTTAGCAACTGCTTTTGTTATACTTGGTTGATATACCCAATTTGTATAATAGTTATTTATACTTTCTTTAGTTGTTCCTTTTTCAGGTCTATCTTTTGATGAATTCTCCCATGTACTACCAGTATTTAATATACTAGTTTGGAATAAAGTAAATTTAAACATATATTTTGTATAATTTTCTTTATCATTACTGTTAAAATCTTTTTTAATTCTATTTGTTAAGTTATACATTGGTAATGGATAACATTTTAAAGCATTTCCAACTTCTTCTGCTAAATTTAAATATTGTTCATCTGTTTTACTTGGGTCTGCTTCATAAAGTTTAATAATTCCATACCAAGCATCTATATTTATTGGCATAACTTCTAAGGCTTTTCTATATAATTCCATTTGTTTTTCGCTATTCTCTGAATAAGAATTTGCTAAATATACATATCTCATTGATTCTGTATAATCATCAAAATTATTTAAAGCATCTTGTGCAAGTGGAACATAAGAAGCAAGCCAACCTTCAGCATAATCATCATCACCCCAACCTAAAGGAGATCTTAATGATAATCTTTCAGTTTTTCCAGATTGAGACCATCCACTAACATCATTATCTATATTCCAATAACCATTTCCTTTATCATCTTGACTATAATAGATAAGTGCAGCATGTCCTGGTTGTGAAATAACAGATGATGGAATTCCGTTAACACCTCTTATGTTAGAACCAATTTTTGAAATACCTCCACAAACGGCTCCACCTTCAATATTCATCCATAATTTATAAAGCCCTGGTCTCCAAGTTACATGATAATTTGTAAATACTCCTTCATATTTCTTATCATACTCATCTTTTTTCTTTTCATCATGAAATTCTGCTCTTGCATAATCTGGGTCAATATATTTCATATATGGGTGTGGTGTTAAATATTTTCCAACTTCATCAGGATGTTCATTAATTCTATTCTGAACGTAATCATTTAACCAATATATTGATTCATCATCAATAATATTATTTAAAACGAAACGCATTTCTTCAACTTCTAGACTTTCAAATAATGGTGTAAAATCAACTTTTATACCTTCTTCATCTCTTAAAGCTACAAAATCATCCTCATCATGTAATTTTTTGAAAATTTCATAACGTGCAAGTGCTGTTGATTGGTTTTCTGGTGAATCTGTTTGCATCCACAAAGAAACTTGTGCAGAGTGTGTTAATGAAACAGTAATCATCATTTTTCTATATAATTCACCATATGTAATATTTCCAACTCTTGTTGTTTTTTGATTATTTAAATCATCTTTATGAGCTTGATATACTGCAGTTAAAGCCTGCATTGAAGCAATATAATTTCCATCAGGCTCTCCACCATATATATATAATCTCATATTAGTTAAACTAGTCATTAACCATTCAACTGTATCTTTATATTCATCTTTACAATGTACAAAATCTAATAAAAATTCATATCCAAAATTATTTACAAATTCTCTTTGTAATAAAGTAAGTTCATACTCATCTGTATTTATTTGATTATTATCAACATAATTTTTTAGTTCTTCATCATATTGTTGCACTGTTTTTATGAACTCAACTGGTTCAGAAGCTCCTGTATCTTCATAATCGTTTGTCAATAATTTTGCATCAGCAAATACTGTTTCATCATACCATTCAGCCCACCAGCTATTAGAGTTTTTGTCAGTAACTAATTTTAAATATCTTGCATTTTCTAAATCAACTCTAATTTGTTCAGCCTTTGTCCATCCATAAAAAACGGTATTTGTTGTCTCTTTTTCTGTCCAATGTTCACCATCATCTGAAGTATAAACTTTAAATTTTGCACCAGTATTATAATAATTACTTTGTTCACTATAGTCTATACCAACATATGCAGTAAAATAGTCATACTCACCGTAATTTTGTAAATCATATACAACTTCAGATGAAGCCCAAGCTGTTATACCTTTAACAAATTGTTTTGTTTCAGTATCACTTATTTTTAAAGTTATTATCTTATCACTGTCATTTCCATCTTTTTTTAGTATATGACCACTTGCCATTTTAGTTTTTTCTACATCATTGCTTATATCAGATAAATAAAGTTTTTTACCTGTTGCTGCCATAGTTTTATTAGGTATAATCCCTACTACAATTAAAGAAAAAATAAAACAAAAAAATAACTTAACAATTAAGTTCAGTTTTACTTTGCTAGTTGTTAAATTCATTTTTTTCATAAAAATTCCTCCATATTTATAATCCATATTTTACATCATTTGTTAGTCGAGATTAACTCTCTTTTTTATTATAACATAAAATTCCAATTATGTAAATATATTTTTCATTTTTTGACATTTATTTTGTGTTGCTAAAACTACTCATACACCTCCTTGGTGTCCTCCTTCTCCTGTTGGATTATATAAAGTTATTAATAATACTATATTGGGATCATTTGTTTCTGCAACACCACAAAATGATGTTACATATTTTCCTGTATTAACTCCATCTTCTGATGTACCTGTTTTTCCTCCTACATTATATCCCACTACTTGTGCATTTTTACCTGTTCCTTCTGCTACAACACTATTCATCATACTAAGAATTTTCTCTGCATTTTCTTTTGATATAATTTGTTCTCCTGTTTCTATTGGTAGTTCTGTTATTTCACCTGTTACACTATTTTCTATACTTTTAACAATTCTAGGTTTTATATATTTTCCACCATTTGCAATTGATGAAACTGCTGTAATCATTTGTATTGGTGTAATTTCAAATCTCTGTCCAAAACTTATTGTTGCTAATTCTACAGGTCCTGCTTTTTCTTCTTTTACAAATATACTATTAGCCTCTCCTGGCAATTTAATTCCTGTTTTTGAAAATAGTCCAAATTTTCTTAAATACTCATAGTATTTTGTAACACCTATTTTTTGACCTAATCCTATAAATACAGGATTACAAGAATTCATTAATGCTTGCCTTAAACTTTCTGAACCATGAGGTCTATAATATCTCCAACATTTTATCCTTGTTCCAGCGACCTCAATACTTCCAGTACAGGCAAATTGCCCTGCTTGATCTATATTTGTTACTATTCCTTCTTCTAAAGATGCAGAAGCTGTCACTAATTTGAATACAGAACCTGGTTCATATGTATCTGATATGGCTTTATTTCTCCACATTCCTTGTAAAATAATAGTTCTATCCTCTTGTGCCATTTCATCCCATTGCAATTTTAATTCATCAGAATTTGGCTCATAAGGGGTATTCAAATTATAACTTGGATATGTCGCCATAGCTAATATATCTCCATTTTTGGGATTCATTGCAATAATGCTTCCACCATCTGTACACACATTGTCTATACATGCCTCTTCTAAATATTTTTCTACTATAGATTGTATTGTCATATCTATTGTTAATATTAAATTATTTCCATCTACTGCTGAAACATATTCTTCTGAACCTAAACTCTCTCCAGCAGCATTTGTTTCTCTCTCTATTTTTCCGTTTTTACCTTTTAGTTCATCATCATATTTGGCTTCAATTCCATCTAATCCTTGATTATCACTTCCACAAAATCCAATAATTTGTGCAGCTAAATCACCATATGGATAATATCTTTTTGAGTCTTCATCTATGTTTATACCTGTTGTTATACCATTTTCTTCTATCCAATGTCTTAATTGATCTGTTTTCTCTTTTTCTACTTTTCTTACTATTGTTTCTATTGAACTTTTTTTACTTACTTTTTTTAAAGTTTTTTCATAATCTAAATCAAAAATTTCTGTTAATGCTTTTGCCACTTTTTCTTTACTTTCTTTTGGTATATTTGTAGGGTTTACTGTTACTGATTCTACACTTGAACTAACAGCTAATATATATTTTTTAGTACTATCATATATCGTTCCTCTTTTGGCTGTTATACTTCTACTTTGAGATTGTTGACTACTAGCCCTTTCACTTAAGTCTACTCCCCAAACAAATTGTATGTACCCAAGTCTAACTGTTAATGCAATAAATATTATTATTACCACAAATAACGCATTTTTCATTTTCTTTTTATTTGATAATGATATTGGCACAAAACCACCTCCTTTTAATTTTTATGTTTTTATATTTATTTAATGCCAAATAAAAAAGCGGAATTACTATTTTCTAAATATTATTTTTAGAAAATTTATTCCGCATAAATTTATTCTAATCCAAAACTTACTCCCAAAGCATTATTTAATTTGTTTATTATTTGACTATCATCTATATGTCCTATTTTTTCTTTTAGTCTACTTTTATCTATTGTTCTTATCTGCTCTGCTAAAACTACAGAATTGCTTTTAAGTCCACTTGTATTTTCACCTAATTCTATGTGTGTTGGTAATTTGGTTTTATTTGTTTGAGATGTTATAGCTGCTGCAATTACTGTTGGACTATATTTATTTCCCAAATCATTTTGTATTATTAGAACTGGTCTAATTCCTCCTTGTTCTGATCCAACAACTGGACTTAAATCTGCATAAAACATATCCCCTCTTTTGACTACCATTTTCTTCACTCCCAAAATTAGTATATTTTAAGTCTATATATTCGTATATTTAAACTATTAATTATGAAGTAAAGTCAATAGTTTGCTACATTTATAAATTCCGTAAAGCTATTAGTATTATTTTGTACTATTTACCTTTACCTCATTATATAATATGTAAATTGTCGTTTTTTGTTTGTTGTCCTTTATTTCCATTTTAGTTGGTTGTTGTGTTTTTTTGTCTATATATAAGGTCTTATTTTGGGTATAAATATTTTCATTATTTGCTATTACATTCATTATGATTTCTGTATCATTTTCTTCAAATTTTGATGTTTGAGATTCTCTATAATCTTCTATAAAACTACTTAAATCCAAGCAATTATTTCCTAAATAATTATAATTTTCCAATATTGTACTTAAACTCAAATTACTGTTTTCTATTTTTAGGTTTGTTCCATTGTTTTCTATTTTTATTCCAGCTATATTGCTTGGTTCTATTACCTCTTGGGTACTTATATTAGGTGATTGAAATGTCTGTTTTAATATATATTTGTTTTTATTTTTGTTGCTTGTTACTTCTACTGTTACTTTAGCTTCATATGAATTAATATTTAAAATATTATTCACGATATCTTGACTGGTTTTAGTATTTCCAATTTTCAAATCTTTAACCTTAATTTTATAAAAAATTATAAATATGATGGCAATTAATATAAAAATAACTAAAATTAATAAATATTTTTTCTTCATTGCTACCTCCTTTTAATGTATATTTATTAATTTTAGTATAATAATATAACTTTTGATTATAAGTTATTAAAATATTCTTCAATTTTATTTATTAGAGTGGTTTCATTATTAATTTGATTTATTTCGTTTCTAAAATTACTTGAGTCTTTTAAATTTTTTGTATAACAAGCAATATGTTTTCTCATTTCATTTATAGCAACTATTTCACCTTTTTCTTTTATTGCTAATTTAATATGTTCTATTAATATTTGTTTCTTTTCTTGAGTAGTAGGTTTTTGCATTTTATTTCCCGTTTCTAAAAAGTATCGTATTTGTTCAAATATCCAAGGATTTCCCATAGCTCCTCTTCCTATCATAATACCATCTACACCTGTATATTCAAACATATTTTTAGCAGTTTCTTCATCAATAACATCTCCATTTCCTATTACAGGAATTTTAACACTTTCTTTAACTTTTTTTATGATTTCTAAATCAACCTTTCCTGAATAAAACTCATCTCTAGTTCTTCCATGTATTGTTATTGCTGACACTCCATTTTTTTCTGCTATTTGTGCGACTTCGCAGGCAACAATATTTTCACTATCCCACCCCTTCCTAAATTTTAAAGTAACTGGAACTTTTGAATTTTTTACTACTGATTTTATAATTTCCTCAACTTTATTTAAATCTAATAATAATTTACTTCCATCTCCATTTTTTACTACTTTAGGTGCTGGACATCCCATATTTATATCTACAATATCAGCAATATTACTTACATATTTAGCTGAATATCCCATAATTTCTGGCTCACTACCAAAAATTTGCATACTTATTGGTCTTTTTTCTCCTTCTACTTTTAAAAGTTGTTTTGTCTTTTCATCTCCATAATACAATGCTTTTGAACTTACCATTTCTGTACAAACTAACCCTGGACTAAATTTTTCTACGATCATTCTAAAAGGCAGGTCTGTTATACCTGCCATTGGAGCTAATATTAAATTATTTTTTAATTTTAAACTACCTATATTTAATTCATGAATATACATTTCTTTGTTTGTATTACCCCTTTTATTTATTAAACATTCCTGTTTTTCTTTGACTACTGATATTTAATAATATTCCTATACTTATAGAACTTGTAATCATAGAACTACCACCATAACTAACAAATAATAACGGCACTCCTGTAATCGGTAATAGTCCCATAGTCATTCCTATATTTTCTAATGTATGAAATAAAAATATTCCTGCTATTCCAGTAGCTACATATGCTCCTGCTTCATCTTTTATTCCTTTAGCAATTTGTATAGATTTTGTAATAATTAATACATTTAAAATTATTACACCCCCTGCTACAATAAATCCCATTTCTTCACTTATTACTGAAAAAATAAAATCTGTAGTTTTAGGGTATAAATATCCTAATTGTGTTTGATTACCTTCTAATATACCCATTCCCGTGATTTGTCCTGCACCAATTGCTAACTTGGATTGTAATATATTATATCCTGCACCTCTTGGATCTGATTCTGGATTTAAAAAAGTGTCTATTCTTTTTTTGGCATGCTCTGGTAAGATAAAATTATACATTACAGGTACAGCTATAACTATTGCTATAAGTGTTGTAATTATATATTTTTTATCTATCCCTGCAACAAAAATTATTAGAAGTGTTGCTACTATATATGCTGTTGCTGTACCATAATCAGGTTCTAATATTATTAATATTAGTGGAATTGCTATGGTAAATGCTATTATTGCTAATTTTGATAATCTATTTATTTCATCTCTGCCTTTTCTTTGCATTATCGAAATTATTAATGATAAGAATAATATTACAAATATTTTAGAGATTTCAGCTGGTTGTAAAGAAAACATTCCATCTCCGATGTCAAACCAACTTCTAGCACCACTTATTGGTTTAGTAAACAATACTGCTATTAGTGATATTATAGATATAGCAAATAATATGGGTGATAATTTTATCATAATTTTATAATCTATTAACATGACTATAAACATTATTACAATACTAATTACAACCCATATCGCTTGTTTTTTGAACTCATCTAAACCTGAATCGTATGATGCTGAAAATAGTGCTACTAACCCTATCGCACATAACAACAATACACATACTGGTATCCACCATTCAATTTTTCTAAAGTTTCTAATATTCATTTAACCACTCTTTTTTAGATTATTCTTTTTTTACCTCTTCTTTATCTTCAACTTTTTTCTCACTTGGCTCTTTTTCTTCTTTGCTCTCTTTTGTAGTATTTTCTTCTTGTTCTACATTTTCTTCTTCTTTAACTTCTTCTTGCTCTGTTTTTTCTGTATCATTTTCTTGAGATGTTTCTTCTACAACTTTTTCAACAACATTTTCTTTCTCGTTTTCTTCTTCTTTGTTGCTCTCAATTACCTTTGCATTTTTTCTAGCTTCATCTTTTATGTTTAATATAGGAATATTTGCATATAAAGCTGGAGCACCATTTGTACCATCACTATTTTCTTTGTTGGTTAGTCTTACATCTATTGCTTTTTCATCTATATCTATATATTTCTTTATTACTTCTATTATTTCTTGTTTCATCAAATCTAAAAAGTCTGCAGATACATTTGCTCTATCTTGCATTAGTACCAAATGTAATCTTTCTTTAGCAGCATCTTTAGATTTTAATGTTTGGTCTTCTTTTTTAGTCATCTTCTTAAAAAAATTCATTATGCTTTCAAACATTATTTTTTACCCTCCAACTTTTGTTTATTTTTTGAATATGCTTTTTATCTTTGCAAAAAAACCTTTTTCTCTCCCTGGAATTGTTACTTCGATATTTTCTCCTAAAACTCTTTTTGCAATCTCTAAATATGCTTTTCCTGATGGTGCTCTTCTATTTTGTATTACTGGTTCTCCTTTATTTGTTTGAGTTATTATGTATTCATCATCTGGCACTACACCAATTAAATCTATTGACAATAAATCAACTATGTCGCTTACATCCATCATTTCACCTTTTTTTACCATATTAGGTCTTATCCTATTAATTACTAATTCTGGATTTTTAATTTCAGATGCTTCTAATAAACCTATAATTCTGTCAGCATCCCTAATTGAAGATATTTCTGCTGTCGTTACTACTATTGCACGATTTGCCCCTGCTATGGCATTTTTAAAACCTTGCTCTATTCCTGCAGGACAGTCTATAAGTATATAGTCAAATTCTTCTTTTAATTTACTTGTCAATTTTCTCATTTGTTCTTCGTTTACGGCACTCTTATCTCTCGTTTGTGCAGCTGGTAATAAATATAATTCTTTAAAACGCTTGTCCTTTATTAATGCTTGTCTTAATTTGCATTTTTCTTCTACAACATCTACTATATCATATACTATTCTATTTTCTAGCCCCATTACTACATCTAAATTTCTTAATCCAATATCTGTATCTATTAATGCTACCTTTTTTCCTTCTAATGCCAAGCTAGAGCCCAAGTTTGCTGTCGTTGTAGTTTTACCAACTCCTCCTTTTCCTGATGTTATAACTATAACTTCTCCCATAATCTTCCTCCTTAGGATATATTATCCCAATTTTTACATTATTATAATACACTCAAAACATCAAAAAGTCAATGTATTTCAGTAAAATTACAGAAAAAAATTGTTATTCCGTAAGGCTCTAACATTTTTGTAATATTTTTCTTATTCATAAAAATAGTCTATGATTCCATTATATATTCCCCATGCAAGTTTATTTTGATACTCATTTTCTAATAATAATTTTTCTTCTTCTGGATTTGACAAAAATCCACATTCCACTATAGCTGTTGGTATTTCTACATGTTTTATTATATATATATTGTCTATTGTTTTTGCAACTCTATTGTTTTCTCTTTGTATTGAATCATTTAAGTTTTGCTGTATTGATACTGCTAATTTTTTTCCATCAGCACTTTCCGCATTATAAAAAGTTTGCCATCCATCATACTGTTGTTGAGGTATTTTATTTAAGTGAATAGATACAAATATGTCTGCTGAACTTTCATTTCCAATTTTTACTCTATTATGTATGTCTGATATTTTCTTTTGCCTTAATGTTTTTTTATCTAAATCATATATTGCATTTTCATCTGAACGCGTTAATATTACTGTTGATCCACTTTGCTCTAATAGATTTTGTAGTTTTAATGCTATTTTTAGATTAGTTTCCGCCTCTGTTGTCCCATTACTACTTTCAGCACCCTCATCTGGTTTTCCATGTCCTGCATCTATAACAATTACTTTTCCTGATACAGGTAATGAAACAGTTGGTACTGTTTCTGGTTTTTCACTAATAAATATAAAAGCAAACATTGAAATAAATATACTTAAAACTATTACCGTTATCCTTTTTTTATTTAAAACAATCATAAAAAAACTCACTCCAATCTATATTAAAATTGTATGTGAGTTTTTTATTTTTATTCCTTTAGTTAAACTTTATCATTTCTACAAACTTTTACTTTTAAAATTCTTTTATCTTCATATTCTTCAATCTTGAAAATCAATTCTTCTGTTTCTATTATTGGATTTTCTTCTTCTGAAGGAATTCTTCCTAATTCTTCTTGTAAATATCCTGAAATAGTATCATAATCTCCTTCTGGTATATGTGATTCTAATAATTTATTTACATCATATATTGGCATACTACCAGATAATATATAAGTTTTGTCATCTATTTTTTCATACTCTTCTTCTATATCATCATATTCATCATAAATATCTCCAACTATTTCTTCTAATATATCTTCCATTGTTATTAATCCTGCTGTTCCACCATATTCATCAACGATTATTGCTATTTGCATTTTATTTTTTTGTAGTTCTTTAAATAGTTCATTTATTAATTTGCTTTGTGATACAAAATATGCTTCTTTCATTATATTTTTTATTTTAAATGTTTTTTTGTGCATATTTTTTAATAAATCTTTAACATATAATATACCTTTTATTTCATCTATTGTTTCATCATATACTGGTATTCTACTATGTTTACAGTCATCCTTAATTATTTCTTCTAATAGTTCTCCTGCACTCATATTTATATCTACTGCAAATATATCTGTTCTATGAGTCATTATTTCTGATACTGTTATATCATTAAATTCAAATACATTATTTATAAGTTCTTTTTCCTCTTCTTCTATTGTGCCACTTTCTTCTCCTTGGTCTACCATCATTTTTATTTCTTCTTCTGTTACAGTTTCTTGTTCATTTTCACCTACACCAAATACTTTTGAGATAGCATTTGTTGTTATAGTTAAAAATTTAACAAATGGTGATGTTATTACAGATATTGCTCTAATTATTCCTATCGTTTTAAATGCAATTTTTTCATAATTTTTCATTGCCAATCTTTTTGGAACTAATTCTCCAAATATTAATGTAAAGAATGATAATATTATTGTTATTAATACTATTGATATTCCTTGCCAAGTTCCAACTCCAATTGGTATTATATTATTTAATACTGGTGCTAACATATCAGCAAATATGTCTGATGCAAATGCACTTGATAAAAAACCTGCCAAAGTTATACCTATTTGTATTGTTGCTAAAAATTTACTTGGTGTTTCTAACATTTTTTGTATTTGCTTTGCCTTTTTGTTTCCTTCTTTGGCTTGCTTTTCTATTTTACTATCATTTAATGATATAAATGCTATTTCACTAGCAGCAAAAAATGCATTTAATCCTATTAATATTATTAAAATTAGTATTTGTATTAACATATAATCTCCTTTTATGCTTGTCTTCTGTCTATAGAATAACTACTTCCTACTATTGATTTAGCCATATGTTTTACTTGTGCACCAACTTCTCCTATTTCTAATATATTTGAAAATCTTCCTTTTTCTGCAATTACTACTCCTATTGATATTGAAGTTAATGTAAATTGTTCCATTATTCCTTTTCTATTTGCTACTTCTATATAGCCTTTTTCTAAGTCTTCATCTGTAAAGAATTTTTTTACGGATGCATCGTATTCTGCAATTATAGATTGACATATTTCATCTACATCAATTGAAGGTACTATTGCAATAAAGTCATCTCCTCCAATATGTCCTATAAATGATTTTTCTGGATATTTATTATGTATGCATTTAGATATAGTTTGTGCAGTAAATTCTATAATTTCATCTCCCTTTAAAAATCCATATACATCATTATATGCTTTAAAATTATCTAAATCTAAATATAATACAGAAAATTCTTCTTGATTTGATAATCTCTTTTTAAGTTCTGCATGAATTTGTACATTTCCTGGTAAACCTGTTAATGCACTAATTCTTCTATTTATATTTAATAGTCTATTTAGATTTTTAATTGTGTAAAATATATATTGAGTATCTACTGGCTTTCTTATATAATATTCTACTGATTCTTTTAGTACCTCTAGTCTATGTTCTTTATCAGTATTTGAAGATACTACTATTATAGGTGTTATTTTATTGTCTTCATCTGTTCTTATTTGTCTACATATTTCTATTACATTTCTATCTATTGCATCTTCATTTATTATTATTAAAAATGGTATGTTTTTTAGTGCTATGTCTATTTGTTCAGTTTTTACTCCTATAAATTTGAATTCTTGATCATTTTTAAATAATTCTCTAAATATTGGTAAAGATGATTCATCGTCATCTATTATATATATTTCTTGTACCATAATATACTCCTATACTTCTTTATTAAATTGAACTCTTCTTGTTGTTGTTAATCCATTTTCATTATATACTGTAACTATTAATCTGTTTAATCCATCTACCATTTCTATATCTTTATGGAACTTTGTATCTCCTACATCTATTGTTTGTCTTTCTCCACCATTAAGTGTTATTTCAATTGTTGTTATTCCCTCATCATCTTCTGCATCAACTTTAAATACCAATTTATCATCTATTATTGTTGCTTCTACATTTACTGTTGGAGCTGTATCTCCAACTACTAATTGTTTTTTAGTAGCTTTTGCACCTGTTGTAGTTACAACTTCTAGTTCTAATGTATGTTGTCCTTTTGGAGCATTTATTTGTCCTTCATAATTATTTTCATCTACAGGTATTGTTTCTTTATTTTGTCCATCCCAAGAATATGTTATATGATCTATTACATCTTCACATGATGCTATTATTTTTACACCATTTGATACTGCTTCTAAAGCAATTTCTGGTATATTTCCTGCTGTATATGTTTTTTGATATGATACTGTTTGACCATTTTCTTCTGTAACTGATATTGTTAGTATATTTATACCTCCTAACAAATCTATTGTTTCAGATAATTCTTTTCTATTATTGCCTTCTATAACTGTTTCTTCATCTTCATTCCATCTATATGATAATGATACTATTCCTCTAATGTGGTGTACATTTATCTCTAAAGAATTTTCTTCATCGTTTCTATTTACTTGTACTTGTGGTTTTGTATTTGCTTCTATTGTTTCATTAATTTTATTCATAGCATATACACTACTACTTATCATGCATACTCCTAATATCATTACACTAATTGCATAAAATAATACTATTGTTTTTACTTCTAATTTTTTCTTGGGTTTCTTTACTTTTTCTTCTCCTGTTATTACTATCTGATTCACAAAATCACCTCATTATTTATTTCTTCGTTCAGATTATATCATAAGGTTTTTTGATTGTAAATATTTATTTTAAATATCCACTTGATTTTAATTTTCAAAAAAATTATAATTATTTATATATAATTGAAAGGATTATTTAACATATGAAAAGTCAAAAAAAGAAAAAAAAGAAAATTATAGGGAAAAATTTGGAGACTCTTTTACGCGAAGCACGATTAAAAAATGATTGGAGCTATTCTGATGTTTTTTTAAGGCTTAATGATTCTAATATTTCTGCGAAAACTATTAAAAAGTGGGAATATGGCCTTGAATATCCAAATTTAGATATGATATATAAATTATCTGAATTATATATGATTCCAAGTGAAGAAATTATGCAAGCAAAATCTAATAGTCTTGAAATGGGATCTGATTCAATTAATACAAAACTTATAAAAAGATTTTGCTATATGCTTAATATTTCAATTTATACAGGTATAGTATTAAATATCCTTGCTCAAATTTTTGCTATTGTTTTTGCTTTTAAATTTTTTATTGCGGCTTGCGAATACACAATAAGTAAAATGTAAGACAGAAGAACCATAATAGATAACTATTATGGTTCTTCCTTTTTATTATTATATTACAAATTTCTTAATTAATATTATTCCTACTAACACTACTGTTAATAATCCTAATGTTAAAGTGAAATATGTTTTTATTGCACCAGTTCCTATTGATAAAATTACTTTTGCTTCGTCTATATCATCTTCTCCTTCTTTTTTATTGTCTGGAGTTGAATCTCTATCTGGTATTTTGTGTTCATTATCATCTTCTGAAATTTCTGCAACATTTGTTTTTAATGCTAAATTGTCTGCTCCATTTATCCATGTAAGTATTACTTCTACTGTTGCACTTTCTCCAGGTTGTAATAATGTTCCTTCTAATTGTCTAGTAGATATTACATTATTTCCTTCGTCAGTCCATAATGGGTTATCTGCTGCCTCAAATTTAAGTCCTTCTGGAATATAATCAGTAATTTCTTTTACATATCCAGGAATATCTCCTTCGTTAGTTACTCTTATTCCATATCCAAATTTTACTACTACTTGTGATAATTTCTTTCTATGTAGTTCTACTTTTACTACTGGTTCTGGATCTTCTAATCCATTATATCCTGTTTCTGTAATTTTTTCTACTCCATCTTCTACAACAATTACTTTTGTTACATATTTTAATAATGCTAAATCAAAGTATTCTACTTTTACATGCTCTACATCTTGGTCATCTTCGCCTTCATTCCACTCGTCTGTTTTAGAATCATAATCTTCTACTTCATTACCATTTTTATCTGTATCTTCTGATATTTGTGCATGGTTTGTTATTATTGTTGTATTTGAATTTGGATCTTTTACTTTAAATGCTATTTTTAAATCTTTAAAATCTAATGTTGTTCCATCAAATGCTTTTAATAGATTTTGCTCTCCGTTTTCTTTTGATAGATAATTAGTCTTTACTTTTACTGCTTCAGAAACATTAGTTGTTTTATTACCATCTTTATCATACATTTCCCATTTATATTCTATATTTGTTTCATTTTCTGGTAAATATTCTAAATATTCTGGTATATCATCTGTTATTTCACTTGCATATCCATCAATTTCGCCTTCATTATATATTCTTATTGTATATATTACAGTATCTCCTACATGTACTAATAATGGATCTTTTGGATGTGTATATTGTGCTGTTGTATTAGTTCCATTTGTTAACGCTGATGTGTCAACTTGAGGTTCTCTTGTCGTAACATTTTGATCTTGTATTTGTGTAATGAATTTTCTTAATGATAAGTCAAATTTCTTTACATATACTTTTTCAAAATCATCATCATCTTCATTTCCTGGTACATATGGATTATTTTCTTGTTCTTTTTTATAATCAGGCAAATCTTCATCTTCTGGTAAATCTTCTTTCATACTATCAGATTTAGAATCTATATCTTCTGGTACTGTTTTTCCGTTATATGTATATTCTGTTATTTCAGCTATATTTGTCATATTTTCGTTTGTTGGAGCTGTACTTGATACTATACATTCAATTTTTACATCTTCATAATATAGTTCTTCTCCATTAAATTCTGATAATTCTTTAGTTTTTAGATAGTCTGTTTTTACTACTCTACCATCTTCTGATACTTCCCATCCGTATTCATCATTAATTTCACTATCTTCCGCAAATGTTAAGTATGGTGGTAAGTAATCTGTTATTTCACTTGCATATCCTGCAATAGTTCCTTCATTATATGCTCTAATTGTATATACTACTCTATCTCCAACTTGTACTGCTAATGGTTTCTTTGAATGTTCATATATTGCTGTACTATCTGTTCCATTTACTAATGGTGATACATCTACTTTTGGTTCTCTTGTATATTTTCCATCTGCATTTTTTAATTCTTCATCATTTATTGCTGTAATGAATTTTCTTAGTGATAAATCAAAATATTGAAGTTTTACTCTTTCTATATCTTGATCATCGTCTCCTTCTATCCATTCATCTGGTGTAGAATCTTCATCTTCTACTTCATTACCATCTTTATCACTATCATCTGATATTTGTGCATAATTTACTAATACTCTACTTGATGTAGCTTTTTCTACTACTCTACATAGAACTTGTGCATCTAAATAATCAGGGTTTTCATCACTTACGTCGTCATCTGGTCTTAGTGCTTTTAATAAGTTAGCTGTATATTTTTCATCTTCTGGTCTTGTATTTAATTCTTCTCCATTTCCTTTTGCAAACCAAGTTGTTGTAACTACTTGTCTTCCATCTGAATCTAGTCCTTCTAATTTCCAAATTCCATTATATTCTACATTTCCTACAACAAATTCTAGTCCTATTGGTAAAGTATCTTTTATTTCACTTGCATATCCATCTATTTCACCTTCGTTATATACTCTTATAGTATATAATACATAATCTCCTGGTTCTACTACTAATGCTTCTTTTGAGTCTTCTTCATATATTACTTTTCCATTTTCTATTGATTTAACTACTGGTGCTCTTAAATATTTTCCGTCTTTCTTTTTTGTATCTGTTACATATTCTCCATCTTCAATTGTTTCATCTTTGCTTATTGCTGCTATATGTTTAAATAATGCTAAGTCGAATTTTTTCTTTACTGGTTTTACTACTAATTTTTCAAAGTCATCATCATCTTGTTCACCTTTGTAATAATTATTACTATCTGTTAAATCATCTTTGTTCTTTTTGTCTCCCTTGTAGTCTTCCATTGTTCCTTTGCTTACATTAGGTTTTGTTTGTGGTTCTGAATCTCTATCTTCACCTTTTGTACCTATTTCTTTTCCAGCAACTGAATCATATGCTTTACTTATCCAAGCTACATTTGTTAATACTTTTTCTTCTTTTTCATCTGGTTTTAATACAACTTTACATTTTAATTTTATTGTTTCATAGTCTAGTCCACTTTCTTTTGAATATGCATTTAAACTTTTTGCTGTATGTTCAGGTGCATTATTTTCTATATCAAATGTTACTGTATTAAGAGTTGGACTATATGTTACTTTATAAGTATTTTTATTTGCTCCACTTTTATCAACTGATGTAACTGTTGATGTCTCTCCTTCACTATCTGTTGAATATATTAATCCATCTGGTAATTGGTCTACTATTTGACTTGCATAACCTGCTTTATTTCCTTCATTATATATTGTTATTGCATATGTTACTATGTCATTTTCTTTTACTTCTATTGGATTTTTTGGATGTCTATATGTAGCTGTTGTTCCTGTTTGTAATGTATCTTCTGATATATTTGGTACTCTTGTTTTATCAGTTGCTAATTGTTGTCCATTTATTTCTATAATATATTTTCTTAATGCTAAGTCAAATTCTTCTAAATTTGCAAATAATTCTATTTCTTCACTCTCATCTTCTCTTTTTACTTCTACCAATGGTTGTTCTTTATTTAATGTAATTTTATCACTTGTTTCTGTTCCTGTTAGCCATAATGTTTTCTTTGTAACTTCATACTTAACAGTAATTTTTACATTAACTTTTGTTATTGTATCATCATTAACTGTTATATAAAATCCGCCTTCGTTATTAATTAAATCTTTTATATCTGTTTTATTTAGTGAAACCCCTTCGCTATTTGTAAATGTATATTTTGAACTATCTACTGTAGTTCCAGCTTGATCAGTTACAATTAATTCAATACTACTATATGTTGAACCTCCTTCT
The DNA here is from genome assembly GCA_947630445.1 of uncultured Clostridia bacterium. Lineage (GTDB taxonomy): Bacteria > Bacillota > Clostridia > TANB77 > CAG-508 > CAG-269. Next base: position 34,784 of record CANRHQ010000012.1, read on the forward strand.
TGTTTTAATTTTATTGGTCCTACAATATAATTTCCTGAATCATTCTTTTTTGCTCCTAGAATATATTTACCATCATCTTGTTGTAAATCTTTTGAATCTAATGTTATAGGAGACTTTGTTACTTTATAACCATTTTCTGCTGTATATTGAGATGCATATTTAATTGCATCTGATATTAATTGCTCATATAAATGTTGTGCTTGTGCATTTCTATCTGGTCCTGCATCAGTATCACTTTTTTCTAGATCAGCTAATGCTTTATATGTATTTCCTCCATCTGTTGTAATATTTAACCAATCTTCTTTTCCTCTTTTATTATATGTTTCATCACTAGAAGTTTGTAATCCAGTTGTATTTGTAAAATACCATATTACTGCTTTTTGTACTGCAATTATATCATCATCTGTTATTAAAGTTTCGTATTCTTCAAATTTATCACTTCCATTTGGATCATCCCATTCATAAACACCTTCTTGTTCTGTTATTCCTATTCTAGCTAAAAATTGCATTTTATCTGTTTTTCCTGGTATGTACATATTATCTAAAAGCCATAATATTTGTTTATACTGATTCTCCTCTGGATTTAATAATTTTTTTATTATTTCATCTATATCTTTTTCATCAGTTTCTAATTTTCTTAATATTTCTTCTCTCTGAGTTTGAAGATCATATTTTAAATTATATTCTACTATTGTTTCTTCGCTTTTACTTTCACCATTCCATGATTCTCCATATTCTGCTTTTACACAATATAAGTTTCTTTGTGGTACAGTTTGGGCTGATTCTTTATTACTGTTTTGGTGTGTTACTATCTCCCATATGTATTTTCCTGTTCCTGCATTATTAGGATTTCCTATACCATAACCTATTTGTTCTGAATTAGCTTTAGCTAAATTTACATATATTGTCTCTCCTGTATTAGCATAACTTATTATATAACAAAATAGAAAAGCCATTATAAGTGCAATTGTAATTACTACTCCTATTACTCTTTTATTCATCTTTTTCTTCCTTTCTCGTTTTGATAGTTTCCTACATTATCTATTATACTTCTTTTTAAATATAAAATCAATATTTTTACCTGTTTTTTTTATTTATTTATATGAGTTAAATAATTTGGGGAGAAAATAAAAAAGATTTTAAATAAATAATAAAAAAGTAAAGACACCTATGA
>CANRHQ010000013.1 GCA_947630445.1 uncultured Clostridia bacterium
AACATCAAAGAGATATCACAACTGCAGTTAAAAGAGCAAGACATATTGCAATTTTACCATATTCACAAAATTAATTTTGAATTATAAATAATAAAAACCGTTAAAAATAAACGGTTTTTATTATTGACCTAAAATATTTAATGCAATTTTAATGCAACTGTAATTATTTCAACATAGATTTTATATTAGATACACTTTTGGAAACTTCTTCATTTTTGTATTTATTAAAAATAGTAGTATAGGTATTTATAGTAGTTTGTATATTTTTATGCCCTAAAAGTTTTTGTAATATTTCTGCTGGCATTCCTGATTCGATGCTTCTTGTTGCATATGTATGTCTTAATATATGTGTTGCAATATGCCCGTCTTTTAACTTATATTTTTTTGCTAATCTTTGTAGATAACAGTTTACATTTGAAACGCTGTTTATTGTGCATTTATTTGTTGTAAAAATTAAATTTAAAGGATTTATTTTCATATTTAATATAGAATGCTTAATATTGTTTTTGAAAAGAATTGTAATAGGAACATCTCTTGTAGATGAATCCGTCTTTGTTGTATTAATTATTAATTCATTTTTTTTGTTATGGGAAACAGTTTTATTTACATGTATAATATTATTTTTTAAGTCAACATCATTAGGTGTTAGTGCTAATATTTCTCCACAACGCATTCCAGAAAACATTTCAATCATATATATATCCTCATATTTATGCCCTTTTATTATTTTGATTAGTTTTTTTTGCTCTTCTATTGTTAAAGAATCAACACTCCTATTTTTATTTTTAGAAATTGGTTTAGTAACATTTTTCATAGGATTTTTATAGATATAATTTCTTTTTATCGCTTCCTTAAAAATTTGATTTAGCATAATTATTATTTTTTGTATGTAAGAATTAGACAAGTTAGTTAAAGTATTTACAAATTCTTGAATTAATGTATAATTTATTTTTTGAATGTTAATATTTCCTATATTGCTAACCTTAATTTTATTAAGTGAGTTAGAGATTGTTACATAAGATGTTTCTTTTATATTATTGGTAGTTAATTTAGTATCTAAAATAAATTTTCCAAGTTCATATATTGTCATGTCACATTTGTCTAATATAATATTTTTTTGAATTTCATTAAGCTTTATAATTAGCTTATCTTTTACTTCCTTTCTTGTTCTTCCATATAATGATTTCCTTTTGTTTCCAATAGTATATTGACCTACCCATCTATTTAATTTTTTACTATAATAAATTGTTCCTTCTCCATTTCCTCTTTTTCCCATAATAAAATACCTCCACGTATAATAATTTTATTAACAAACTATTGAAAATGAAAGTATTTTTATATATAATAATAATATAATCACTTTCAATAGTGTTTATTTGGAGAATTATGTGCCGTGTCGCAAACTTTGGAACATAATTCTCTTTTTATTTTTAAAACTCTCTTTTTAATTGTTTAACTATACCAACTATTGTAACTGGTATTGTTTTCATTTCATCGTATGTAAATATAAGTGGTTCATAATTAGTATTAAGTGGTTGTAATAGTATACTATTATCACTCTTTTTTCCTTTTTTTATAGTTGCCTCATCACCATTTATAATAGCTACTACTATATCTCCATTTTCAAAATCATCTTGCTTTTTTATAATAACAATATCATCTTCCATTAAAACAGGAAACATGCTATCTCCGTTTTACCTCTAAAGCAAATAATTCTCCACTTTCTGCTAATTTTTTATCTACGTCAATAGTTCCTATCCAATTTTCTTGAGCTAAATAATTATATCCTGCTTTTACTATGCCAAGAATAGGAATTTCTACAACAGGGTTGCCTAATTTATCTGTTTTTATTTTTCTTTCCATAGGTACATCATAACCCATCAACCAAACTTCATTAATAAATAAAGTATCTGCTAGTAAGGTTAATTTTCTTTGTCTAGCTACGGCATTACCAGATAAATATTTACTAAGTAAACTTTCACTAATACCTGTTTTTTCATGCAATTCAACAGGTTTCATATTTCTAATATTAATAGCTTTTTGTAATCTGTTTTGAAATGTATCAATAGGTTTCATGGTATCGTCCTCCATGATTATATTATAAAGAAAACTTTAATAAAAATCAAGTATTTTTTAATAAAAATAAAAAAAACTTGAAAAAAATTCAAAAAAAGTATTGACAAAAAAATAAGAATGATATAACATAAAGAAAACTTGAATTAAATTCAAGTAGAAAAGAGGTGAATAAATTGATAGAATATGATTTTGACAAGGTTAGAGGAAGAATAAGAGAAAAATTAGGAAGTGAATCAAGGTTTGCTGAATTGATAGGAGTATCATCCGCTTCATTGAGTGCCAAATTTAATAATAAAACTGATTTTACAGCTAGTGAAATTACAAAAGCATGTGAAAAAGATGTTTTAGATATTCCAATTAATGAAATAGGTATAAATTTTTTTAACCGAAAACTTGAATTAAATTCAAGAAAAAATAAATTTTTAAAAAGTGAAAAATAAAAGAACCGTAAAATAATTGCGACATGGTACAAAAAAAGAAAGGAGTTGATTATATGCCAGAAGAAGTAATAAAGCTTCTAAAAAGTATAAACAACAATTTAGAAGCTATAAAACAAGAAAATAAATTGCCAAAGTTAATTTATGCAAAAGAAATAGCAGAAAAATATCAAGTTAACAGAAATAAAGCAACAGATTTTTGTAAAAAATATGGAACAAATTTTGGTGGATACTGTATAGAAGTGAGTAAATTTAAAGAAATTTTACAAAATAAAGGAAGTGAAATAAATGAAAAAGATAGACAAAAATAAAGTATATAAATTTATAGGACAAGCAGTAGTATACACGTCAATATGGGTAATATCAGTATTAGGTGCTGTGTTCATGTTTTGTCAAAATACGATTTTTTAGGAGGGAATATATGAAAGATAATAATAAAAATAAGCCTAATATAATTCAATGGATTTCTCATGGAATAAGTTTTTTTTCATTAGGGTTTTCAACAGCAGTTTTTATAGTAAAAATATTTATCCTTTAAATAGAGCTATAAAAGCTATTATAACACCAAAAATTGCAATTATTAAATCTATAATAGCTAATAAATTTTTAAACAACCATTCTGAAACAAGTGATTTTATGAAGTGTTTGCCTTTGAAAGTTGAAATATAATAAGTATCTCCAATATGTGTTAAATACTCATTTTTAGCAAGTGTAATTAAAACATTTCTAGCATCTAATGTATCTAATTTATATCTATCGACAAGGTTATGATAAGTAACTTTTGGTTGTTTATTAATAAATTTTAAGTATTTATAATAAGAAAAATCCATATATAATACCTCGCTTTCGAGGTAATTATACAACAAATATCAATATTTTACAAGAAAGGAGATGAGAAGAATGTTTATAAAAACAATAATTAAACAAGGAGAAAAAATAATAAATTTAGATCAAGAAAATAAAACATTATATACAGAAAATAGAGAATTAAGAAATGAAAATGAAGATTTAAGATTACAGAAATATCATTTAAAAATATTAGCAGAAGATACTTTAGAATTACTAGATTTATTACAAGAAATTGATAGCAAAGGTAATTCAGAAGAAACAAAAAGAAAAGATAGAAATGTAATTATTAACAATTTAAGAAAAAGAAATATAAACATGATAAAAGAACTAGCCGTCGAGCAAACAAACTAGTTCAAATAAAAAATCTTATATAAACATATGATTTCTATTGCTAATTATAGCATAGAAAAGAAAGGAAGTCAAATGGAAAAAAGAAAAATTGAAGATTTATTAGATGAAATTGGAATACCTTTAAATTTAAAAGGTTATAAATTTTGGACAGAGGCAATTCAATTAAAGTTAGAAGATGAAAATATAACAATTACAAAAATAGAAGAAATAATAGCAGAAAAATATAGTTCAACAAAATGTGCAGTTGAAAGAAATTTAAGGCACTGTAGAGAATGTGCAGAAACTGAATTTGGAATATCTATATTTAACAATATAGGATATGAATTAAACAATGGTAGATTGTTAGATTTATTAGTTAGAGAATTAAAAAGACGTGAAGAATAAAAAATATAAGGAGTATAAAGATGTTAGAAAACAAAATGGTTGAAGAAGATTATTATGAAGATCATTGTATTGAAAATGATGAAGAAGGAAACATTTTTGAATTAATAGCAGAAGAATGTTATTACGATGATAAATGGAGGGAGGAAAAAGGAATTGATTAAAGATTTAATTCAAATTAAACAATTGCCAGTAATAGAAGAGCAATTGAAAAGTGTAAGTAAAATAGTAGATGAAAGAGTTAAAAATGCAACAAGTTTAGTTTGTACGGAAGAAACAGTTAAGACGGTTAAAGAGTTAAGAGCAAGTCTAAATAAGGATTATAAAGAATTTGAAACTAGGAGAAAAGAAATAAAAGAAAATATACTAGCACCATATATGCAATTTGAAGAAGTTTATAAAGAATGTATTTCAGATAAATTCAAAAATGCTGATAACGAATTAAAACAAAAGATAGATAGTGTAGAAAATGATTTAAAAGCAAAAAAAGAACAAGATGTTAAAGATTACTTTGAAGAATACAAAATAGCTAATAATATTGATTTTGTTACATATGAACAAGCAAGAATAAACGTAACGTTAACAGCAAGTATGAAGAGTTTAAAAGAACAAGCAAAAGGTTTTATTGACAAAATAATAGATGATTTAAGCTTAATTCAAACACAAGAATATAAAGATGAGGTTTTAGTTGAGTATAAACAAACTTTAAATGTTAGTAGCTCAATTCAAATGGTTACTAATAGACACAAAGCATTAGAAGAAGAGAAGAAAAAACAAGAAGAAATTGAAAGAAAACTTAGTCAATCAGTAATAATACCAACAGAACAAAATTCTTATGCACAACAAATGCAAGAAACGTTACAAGCACCAGTTAAAGAAAAACAAGAAATTTTAACATTGAAATTTACAGTAAAAGCAAATAGAACAAAATTAAAAGCATTGAAACAATTTTTAGAAAATGGAGGATATGAATATGAGTAATAATCAAAATCAAAAAACAAATCAAAATGAAGAACTTGTAGTTAAGTTTGAAGTTGAAGGACAAGAAATAAAATTATCTAAAAAAATAGTTCAAGAATACATAGTAGGTAGCGATGTTCCTATAACAAATCAAGAATTTAAACTGTTTACAGAGCTTTGCAAAGTAAGAAAATTAAATCCATTTTTAAGAGAAGCATATTTGATTAAATACAAAGCAGGAACACCTGCACAATTGGTAGTTGGAAAAGATGCAATTTTAAAAAGAGCAGTTTTAAACTCAAACTATGACGGAATGGAAAGTGGAATTATAGTTCAAAAACAAGATGGATCAATAGAAGAAAGACAAGGAACATTTAAACTTGGAGAAGAGCAACTTGTTGGTGGATGGGCTAGAGTATACAGAAAAGATTGGACACATCCTATTTATTCAAGTGTAAGTTTTAATGAAGTAGCACAAAAAACTGGACAAGGTCAATTAAATTCAAATTGGAATAATAAAGGTGCAACAATGGTAGAAAAAGTAGCAAAAGTTAGAGCTTTAAGAGAAACATTTGTAGAAGATTTAGCAGGAATGTATGAAGCAGAAGAAATGGGGCAAGAGATTCCACAACAAGATGTGATAGAAGTTCAAGCAGAAGTAGAAGAACAGACAGAAGATACAAAAGAGGTATCAATGAATGAATTATAAAATCATATCAAGTTGTAGCACAGGAAACGCAACAATTATAAAAGATATTATCTTAATAGATTGTGGAATCACTTTTAAAAAATTGGAAAAATATTATAAAAATTTAAAGTTGGTGCTTTTAACACATATACATTCAGATCATTTTAATAAAGCAACAATTAAGAAATTAGCACAAGAAAGACCTACATTAAGATTTGCCTGTTGTGATTGGCTACTAAATCCGTTACTTGAATGCGGAGTGTTAAGAAAAAATATAGACATATTAAAAATTGGAGTGAAATACGATTACAAGCTATTTAAAGTTGTGCCTATTAAATTATATCATGACGTACCACAATGTCGGATATAGAGTTTTATTTGATAATTATAAAGTTATATATATAACAGATACAAGAACAGTAGAAGGAATATCAGCTAAAAACTATGATTTATATCTTATTGAAGGAAACTATGATGAAGATGAAATAGAAAAAAGAATAAGCCAAAAACAAAAAGAATGTAAATATGTTTATGAATTTAGAGCAAAAGATAGCCATTTAAGTAAGCAACAAGCAAGTGAATTTTTATTAAATAATATGGGAGAAAATTCAGAATATGTATTTATGCATGAACACATAGAAAGAGGTTAATATGCAAACTACTGGAATTATAAAAGAAATAAATATAGATTATGAAACACGAAAACCAAAAATAAGCCTACTTTTAGATACAAAGGATTTAGATATAGTAGAACAGTTAAAAAACGAAAATAAGCTAAATATCGACTTAAAAAAATATAGAAAGAGACGTAGTTTAAATTCAAATAATTATGCTTGGGAGCTAATTACACAAATAGCAAATATTGTTGGAAACAGTAAAGAAGAAGTTTATTTGGAAATGCTTAAAAGATATGGACAAAGTCAAATGATAAGTGTATTAGCAGAAATAGATGTGAGTAAAATTCTTAGATATTATGAAGAAGCAGGTCAAAGTATTTTAAATGGTAAGACATTTAAACATTATAAAGTATATACAGGAAGTTCTGAAATGGACACTAAACAAATGGCAATTTTAATAGATGGTATCGTATCAGAGGCAAAAGAACTAGGAATAGAGACAATGCCACCTAATGAATTAAAAGCTTTAAAGGAGAGTTGGAAACAATGAAAGAGGAATGGCGAGATATTGAAGGATTAGAAGATTGGTATGAAATAAGTAATTTAGGAAGAGTAAAATCAATAGATCATAGAAAGATATTAAAAACAAATGTAAATAATAAAGGATACGAAACAATTACATTTACTTTTCAAAATAAAACTATACATAAGTTAATTCATAGATTAGTAGCTCAAGCATTTATTCCTAATCCAAAAAAATTACCACAAGTTAATCATATAGATGGAAATAAATTAAATAATAATGTCAAAAATTTAGAATGGTGTACTGGAAGTGAAAATATGAAACATGCTTTTAGGATAGGATTAAGAAAAAATGCCAAAGGAATTGAAAGTGTATTAGCAAAAGAAGTAGAACAATACGATTCAGAAGGAAATTTTTTAAAAAGATATGGAAGTATTAGAGAAGCTTCAAGGAAAATAGATATTACGAATCAAGCAATAGTTAGGTGTTTAAAAGGAAAAAGTAAGACATCAGGAGGTTATATTTGGAAATATGCAGAAAGAAAGTTGGGATAAAAAATGATAGTAACAGATTTAAGTAATAGTTTTTATCCTTATCCAAAAAATAAACAAGAGAAGAAGAAATCAAAAACACAAATAAAAAAGAAGAGTAATAAATTAGCAAAACTAGAAAGGCAAAGAGATAAAAAAATTATTAAGTATGGAGAATGCGAATATTGTCATAGGAAATTCAAACATTTAGATCCGCATGAAGTATATGGTGGAAGCAACAGAAAAAGAAGCATAGAAAACACAGAAAATGGTTTTGTAAAAATGTTATGCAGAGAATGTCATTCAAATGAGAAGATAGTTGAACAATTAAAAATAGATACGCAAAAAGAATTTGAGAAAACTCACACAAGAGAAGAATTTATTAAAATAGTTGGAAAAAGTTATTTAAAGGAGGAAAAGAGAATGTTAAAAAGTGAAAAAGGTGCTATTGAAATAGTAGCAGGAATAATTTTAGGAATCATTATTTTAGGAATGTTAGGCTTTGGAATTTATTGTGCAACAATAGACTATCAAAATGAAAAAACAATAGAAATTACAATAAAAGATAAATACATAAAAAGATATAACGATAGTGATACATATTTAGTTGTAAGTGAAGATGGAGAAACTTATAAAATTGAAGATTTACTTTTTAAAGGTAAATTTAATAGTACAGATTTATATAATCAATTAGAAATAGGAAAAACTTATAAAATAACTACTACTGGTATTAGATTACAATTTTTTAGTATGTATAAAAATATAAATAAAATTGAAAAAATAGATTAACAACGAGGCTAGACACAGAACTAGCCTTATATTTTACGAAAGGAGAAAGCTAATGGCAGAAAGAAGAATGTTTGCTAAAACAATAATAGATAGTGATGCCTTTCTAGATATGCCACATACTACTCAACTATTATATTTCCATTTAAGTATGAGAGCAGATGATGATGGTTTTATAAATAATCCTAAAAATATAATGAGAATGATAGGTTGCAAAGATGATGATTTAACTATATTGCTTACTAAAAAATTTATATTGCCATTTAAAAGTGGAGTAGTAGTAATAAAACATTGGCAAATACATAATTACATACAAAAAGACAGGTATCACGAAACAAAATACAAAGAAGAAAAAGCGATGTTAAAACTAGATGAAAACAAGGCTTATACTATGTTGGATACAAAATGTATACAAGATGTATCCAAAATGGATACCCAGGTTAGAGATAGGTTAGAGTTAGGTAAGGATAGGTTAGAGTTAAATAATAATATACCAGCTTCCGAAGAAAAATCTTCTCTAGCTTCTGCAAAAGCCAACAAGCACAAATATGGAGAATATAAAAATGTGTTGTTGAAAGATGAAGAATTGCAGAGACTAAAAAAGGATTATTCTAATTGGAAAGAGCTTATCAAATATCTAGATGAGTATATTGAAATGAAAGGATATAAAGCAAAATCACATTATCTATGTATAAAAAAATGGGTAGTAGATGTAGTAAAAAAATCAAATCCAAAAGGTAATATAAACTCAGAAAAGGAGGCGTTTTTAAATGGATAAACAAGATTTTGTTAATGTAATAGAAAAAATAGAAATAGTTTATAATAAAAAATTTTCACAAAAAGAATATGAAATATGGTTTAAAGAATTTATGACAACGGATGTGAAAGAATTTGAAAAAGCTATAGATAAAACTATAAGAGAAGTAAGAGTTGTGCCTAAAATAGCAGATATAAGGTCAAGAATAGCAGTAAACCCAAATGATTATTACATAAATGATCCATACGCTTATTTATATAAAAATTTAGAATGGAGCAAAATAGTAAAGTAAGGAGAGTGACAAACAAATGAAGATTACTCAAAAAGATAGAATTATAAATTACATACGACAATTTGGAAGTATAACAAGCTGGGAAGCATATCAAGATTTAGGAGTGATGCAGTTAGGAGCAAGAATAGATCAATTGAAAAAAGACGGATATGAATTTAGAACTGAATGGGAAACAAAGAAAAACAGATTCAACGAAGAAGTAAGCTTTAAAAGATATTATTTAGCAGATATGGTAGCTAAAAATATTAACCATATATCAGTAATTTAGGAGGTAATAAATGATAATAGTTAGTCAAAATAAAAATAAAATAATAAATTTTGATAATATGCGACAAATAAGGTGTATCAATAGTGAAAAACAAAAAGAAATAATAAGAAATACAGGATTAGATATCTTTGATTCTATTATAAAAGAAAAAACAGGAATAAGTGTTGAAGATATTAAAGGTTATGGAATATATGTTTATTTCGATAATGAAGATAATATAATTTTAGGACAATATAAAACAGAAGAAAGAGCAAAAGAAGTATTACAGGAAATAAAATATAAATATACAGAATATGTGCAATTAAACAATCCAAGAACAGGAATAGAAGGAATTTACGCAATTCCAAAAGTATATGAAATGCCAGAAAAGTAGGAGGAGATAGAAAAATGCTTAAAATAAAAGATATAGTAGATTTGAAGGAATTAGAAAAGTTTGGATTTAAACCCAAATATAATGAAGATACAGGGAAAATAGAAAGATATATTTATAATAATTCAATGGTAATAAACATAAAAGATAGAAAAATGTATCCATTTAGAAAATACAACGAATATAGTGAAATAGATTTAGAATATTTCAAAGCAGATTTTGTAGAAGAAGCATTATACGATTTAATAAAAGCAGATTTAGTAGAAAAAGTAGGTGAGTGATATGAATGAAATAAGATATGTAAAACCTAAAAATTATATTGAAAATAAGGGAGATGTATTGGCTTGTAAGGCATATCACATAATGTTTCCAGATGGTAGAGATAGTATTTGTAATGACGGAATAAAAGAAATTGATAATAAGCAATGGGAAATCTTTTGGATAAATAAAGAAACAGAAAAGGCATATTATGGCACACCAGCAGAAGGGCTAGGTTTGATGGATTGCATGATTTTAAAAGAAGATACAAGAGAATTTTTGCCAGAAGAAATAGAGGCATTAGAAAAACAGGTATATTCATTAGGTGGAATGTTTAGTGGAAATATTAGACAAGTACAGACAATAAAAATAGAACCAATAAAATCAAAATGGAAAAGTAGGTGATTAACCTATGGAATATAATTATCCACAATTAACACGGAAAATGTGTAAAGTGTGGTCGGATGTATGAGATTAGAAGACCCTAATTTTAAAGGAACAAAAGAATGTAAATATGCAGATGATCCAATAAAAACAATAAAACAAATTTTAGGAATACAAGAGAAATAATAATTATGGAGGATAAAATGAAGTTACGAATTATAGAATTATTTGCAGGAATAGGGGCTTGTAGTACAGCTCTTAAAAGAATAGGAATAGATTTGGAAATAGTAGATGCAGTAGAAATAGACAAATATGCAATAGCTAGTTTTAATGCAATACATAATACAAATTTTGAAACGTAAGATATAAGTACATATAATAAGAGTTTTGAAAACATAGATTTAATAACACATGGAAGTCCTTGCCAAGATTTTAGTATAGCAGGCAAACAAGCAGGAGGAGATAAAGATAGTGGAACAAGAAGTAGTTTAATGTATGAAACACTTAGAATTGTAGAACAGATAAAACCAAAGTATGTATTGTGGGAAAATGTTAAGAATATCTTAAGTAAAAAACATAGACATAATTTTGATAGGTATTTAGAGAAAATGGAAAAACTAGGTTATACAAATTACTATCAAGTTTTAAATGCTAAAGATTATGGAATACCACAAAATAGAGAAAGGGTATTTACTATTAGTATTTTAAGAAATAAAAAATTTGAATTTCCACCTAAAGAAGAATTGAAATTAAGGCTAAAAGATTTATTAGAAAATGAAGTTGATGAAAAATATTATTTGACTGAAACAAAAATAATTAAGATACAGAATAGTAATTTTACACAAGAAAGAAAAAGATTACAAGATAATGACTGTTGTGATACTTTATTAGCAAGAGATTGGAAAGATCCAAAATGCGTTCAAGTTGGAAATTTGCAAGGCGGAAAATGGGACAAAATAAATGAAAGTTGCAGAAGAGTATATTCGGAAAATGGATTAAGTCCAACAATACATACTTGTCAAGGTGGCAATACAGAACCTAAAATAGCAATAAAAAATGCAACTAAAAAAGGATACATAGGTATGTTAATAGATATAGATGAAAATAATAAAGCATATTATTTAGATTGTGGAAAATGTGTATCTCCAGAAAATATAGTCAAACATTCAAAAAATATAATAGACCTAATAGGAAAATATGAATTTGCAAATGAGAGACTAATTATAGACATTGATAGGAAAAATAATAAAATATGCTTGTTAGAACCATTTGATGATAAAAATTTAAGTAATTCATTTGTAGTATGGCACGACATAAAAGAAATTAAAACAATTGTAACAAAAGAACAATTTAAACAAGTTCAATATGAAGTAAATGATTTTAAGTAGGAGGAAAAAATGGTAGAGGTTATACATACAGGAAATATAAAAGCGAGAAAACAACATACTTGTAGTTGGTGTCATTCTTTAATTAAGAAAGGACAAGTTTATAAAAGAGATACTTGCGTATGTGATGGAATATTATATTACTGGCTATCTTGTGGAAGATGTCAAAAATATGTAGATGAAATGTTTCAAAAGATAAATTTAGATGAAGAAGTTAATGATGAAGATTTAGAATTATTTTGTTTAGATAAATATGGAAAAAAGCCAAAAGATTTAATTGAGGAGGAACTATGAGAGAAATAGAATTTAGAGGAAAAAGCATAATGGAAGGTACAGAAGGAAGATGGTTGTATTCATTTGGAATAAAATATGGAGATGATGTTGAATTATTATATTGCGATGAAGAAACATCTGACACTTGGTATTATGTGAATAAAGAAACAATAGGACAATACACAGGACTAAAAGATAAAAACGGAAAGAAGATATTTGAAGGAGATATAGTAAAATTTAGATTTAAAAAAGACAGAGCAGAATGTCCAGATTTAATTGGATATATAGAATATCAATCAACATTTACTGGATTTAGAATTATGAGTTATAAAGGAAGTTTTAAAATAGATGCTTTAGAAACTATAATCGAAGTAGTAGGTAATATATATGATAATCCAGAATTATTGAAGGAGGAACTATGAACAAAGATAAAATGGAATTAGAAGAAGCAAAAAGAATATGCGAAGATTTTTTAGATGAGAACAAAAATAGACCAATTATATTACATAAAGCTATAAAAACAGTATTACAAGCATTAGACAAAGAAAAATATTTTAATAAAATACACGGATATCATATGAAATATAATTTTATACCTAAAAAGAAAATAGAAGATATATTAGAAGAAGTATATACAGATGAGGGTATGGGCTATGAATTAGATAAAGATGAAAAAACAGGAGCAGTTAGAGTATTAAGAAAATTATTGGAGGAAAAATAATGAATAATATAGAATTATTTTATAAATTAAAAGATTTATTTAATACACCTGAAGAAATTTTTGAAAAATTTTATTTATTAAAAAATATAACTACGTTTTGTGAGGAAAATAAAATATTATATATAACAATTAATGAAATTTCAAAAAATGAATTAATAAAAAAATACGAGACTTTAGTAGGTTGTAAAAGAGTAAATAAAGATGTATTAAAATTTCATAATCAAGAATATAGAGAAGATATTTACATAGAAATAACAACAATTGAAAAAATTAAAAATTCAAGAACTTTAGATGGGTTAAGATATAGAGAAATACGATTTTATCAATAAAAACAAAACACTTATATTTCTATAAGTGTTTAGTAGAGGTAATGAGACTTGAACTCACACGGATAAAAATCCACCGTCTTGGCAAGACGGCATGTCTACCAATTCCATCATACCTCCATACAAAAGGGTATCATAAAAATAAGAAAAAATCAAATACTAACTGTAGAGGTGTTAGTATGAAAGATAAAGACATAATAATAAGATGGAAAGAAGGACTAAGTAAAGAGCAGTTAGCAAAGATATATAAGTTACAATATAATCAAGGAATAAGAGTAATAAGAAGTGAGTTAAAAAATAGACATAGTGGAAGATTTATAACAAATTATGAAGCATTAAGATATGTTGAACAAACTATATATAAATATTTGAAAAGGAAGTGAAAAACAAATGACAAAAGAAAAACAATTAGATAAAAAAATCAATAATATTATACAGCTCAAAGGAACATATCCAGAAGAATTAGAGATAACAAAAACAGATTATTTAGAATTATGCAAAGAAAATATGTCAGCAAAAGAACAGTTTTTAGATGTAAAAGGAAATGAAGTTTATTTTAGAAATATAAAGTTAAAAATAAAAGGTTAGGAGGTACTTATGACAAGAGAAGATTTAAAGAACTATAAAAATAATCAAATTTGGATAAAAGGACAAATAGAGTATATAAATACGCAAAAAGAAATTATAAATCAATTAAATTCAATTTTATCAGATATGCCAAAGCGGAAGTAGAAAAGTATATGATAAAGAAGCGGAAAGATTATCAGAATTAGAAGATTGTTTTAGTTTTTTGATGGACAAGATTATAAAAGAAGAAAAAAAACAAAAAGAAATAGTAGATCAAATACAAAAAATGGAATATCCATTTAAAAACATATTATTCAAAGCGTACATACAAGGTAAAAGTTTAGTAACTGTTGCAAGTGAAATGAATTATAGTTATATACATATTTGTAGAGAACATGGGATAGCTTTAAGTAAATTTGATAAAATGATATGAAATGATATTGAATGATATATATGAAATGTGTTTTAATTTAAAATAGATAAAAAGATAAAATCGCAGATATAAATAATATCTCTTATGTCCAAGCGATATTGCCCCTTATATTTTTATTTATATAGAAACTAGTTATATTTTTGTAACTAGTTTTTTATTATGTAATTAACAAATGCTAGGTAATGTTAATATAAAACCTATATCCATGTTAGGTTATCTCCTTAAATAAAAAAATCTTTTGTTATATTTAGAACTGACCTAGCGAGTTCTAATATGTTTTTATAAGATAGTATGTAGGATACATATTGTAATTACCTGATTTTCTACTGACGAGTGGAAGCCAAGTGTACATGTAAAGGCAAAATTGGGTGGGCTGAAAGAATATTATCAATGAAGGCTCACAAAAGCCCAGAGCCGTCCACTAGATGTATCTTACATAGTGTCTTACAAAATAAGTGGAATAAAAGAATTAATAAAAGAGGTGTGAATATAAATATGACAATAACTCAAAGTGGTAATAAACTGTGGATAAATGACAAAGAAATAGAACAACCTAAAAGTTTATTTTTTAATAATTGTCTTCGCCTAGTTGATAATAAAGTTTATATAAATGGTAAAGAATTTAAGAATGGTAAATGGAAATATACAATAAGGTCAATTATAAATACATTATTTTAAGAGTAATATTATAGGCAAGATTATAACAATGTAAAGGAATAAAACATATGAAAACAAAAGAAACAATATATGAAATATATACAAGACTGATATGTAATAATTGTAAAAATAAAAATAACAATTTAAATTTGTGTGAAGTTAGAAGAAGAATAGATGGATCTTTATGCTGTTGCTATTATGACAGAGAAGGAAAAATAGAAGGATATAAAGATAAAGTAAGAATGAGTGTTACAGCTAAGAAGAATAAACCTATTATGAAAGGAATTGATAAGTAATGAAAAAATGGACTAAACAATCAGCAACAGAGTATATTAAAAAAGCGAAAGAAAAAGGATTAACATACTGGAGTGCTAAAAATTATTTAAAACATCATAAAACTATGAGTTCGATATTTTAGGAGAAAGTTGATGAATATAAATCAAAACATAAATAAATTATTATATGTATTAAAACAAAAAGAGCAGATATATAAAATAAATAGTTTTCAATTTTATAGTGAAAGAAATAATAAATATAGTACAAAATTTCAAATATTAAAAAGAATATTTGAAGAAACATATAACATAAGAGAAGATAAAATAGAGCTAATAGAAAAATATAAAATAGATTATGAATGTTATAGTAAAATAGACATAATGAAATATTTAGTAGATGAATATAAAAAGATAGGAAGTGAGGCAGATGGAAAACAAAGAAATAAAAGATTATGATAAATTAACAGAAAAACAAAAAAGATTTATAGATTATTATATAGAAACAGCTAATGCTACAGAAAGTGCAAAGAAAGCAGGATATAGTAAAAAAACAGCAAAAAATATTGGCGCTGAAAACTTAACAAAACTTAACATTTTTATTCAAGAAAAACTACAAGAGAAAGAAGATAAAAGGATAGCCTCACAAGAAGAAGTATTGCAATATTTAACTGCCGTAATGCGTGGTGAAGAAAAAGACCAATTTGGTTTAGATGCTTCTTTACAAGATAGAACTAAATGTGCAGAATTATTAGGAAAAAGATATGGAATATTTAAAGAGAAAGTTGAGCATAGTGGAAATATCCCAGTGGTTATAGAAGATGATATTACAGAATAAAGAAATAAATAGATTATCGTTACAAAGTATAGTTGGAAAAGGATATGCAGAATATTGGCATTGTAAATGTAGATATAGAGTATGTAAAGGTTCAAGAGCAAGTAAAAAATCAAAAACTACAGCATTATGGATTATATCTAATATGATGAAATATCCAGAAGCAAATACTTTAGTAATAAGAAAAACTTACAGAACTTTAAAAGATAGTTGTTTTACAGAATTAAAATGGGCTATACATAGATTACAAGTGGATGAGTTTTGGGAAATAAAAGAAAGTCCTTTAGAGATGAAATATAAACCTACAGGACAGAAGATATATTTTAGGGGATTAGATGATCCATTAAAGGTAACATCAATATCAGTAGATATTGGTGTTTTATGTTGGCTATGGATAGAAGAAGCATATGAAATAACAAAAGAATCTGATTTTGATATTATAGATGAAAGCATAAGGCGGGGAAGTTCCAGAAGGCTTATTTAAACAAATAACATTAACATTAAATCCTTGGAATGAACATCATTGGATTAAGAAAAGGTTTTTTGATATACAAGATGAAGATGTATTAGCAATGACTACTAACTATTTGTGTAATGAATGGTTAGATGAAGCCGATAAAAAAGTATTTGAAAGAATGAAAATAAATAATCCTAGAAGATATCAAGTAGCAGGTTTAGGCAACTGGGGTATTGTAGATGGATTAGTTTATGAAAATTGGAAAGAAGAAAAATTTGATTTAGATATAATAAGAAATTTAGAGAGTGCATTTGGGTTGGATTTTGGATATACTAACGACCCAACTGCACTTTTTTGTGGAGCAATAGATTTAAAAAATAAAAAAATATACGTATTTGATGAGTTATACAAAAAAGGGTTAAGTAACAAAGCAATATATGAAGAAATAAATCAAATGGGATATTCAAAAGAAAAAATAACAGGAGACAGTGCAGAGCCAAAGTCAATAGATGAGTTAAGAGGATTAGGACTAAGGAGGATAGCAAGTGCAATGAAAGGAAAAGACAGTATAAATAATGGAATACAATTTATACAGGATTTTGAAATAATAATACATCCAAGATGTGTAAATTTTATAACAGAAATAAGTAACTATACATGGGACGAAGACAAGTTTGGAAATAAAATAAATAAACCAATAGATGACTTTAATCATTTAATGGATGCTATGAGATATGCAATAGAAAGATTTATAAGTAAGAAGACAATTAGTTTTGGTTATAACAAGATAATTTAGGAGGGAAAATAATGATACAATGGAACAAAGAAACGTTGGAGAAACCAGATAGTGTAGCACAAATATTAACATTAGCAGATAAAGAATGGGAAAGCAGAAAAAAATTATATGAAAGAATACGAAGAAAAACATCAAATTCAGAGATAGTTAGTGAAAATGACGAAAAAATAAAGGTAGCATTTGAAAATTATATTAATACAATAACTACGGGATATTTTGCAGGTAAAGCACCAGTATATGATGTAGAAAAGATATCAGATCCAACTAAATTAAAGATAATAAAAAAATTATTAAATAAAGTTTTTAAATTAGATAGTAAACAAGATGAAGAATTAAAAGTATTAATAGATTATATTAGTAAATACAATAAAGATGCAACAGAATTTTTTAATTTAGCATTTGATTACTTTGGAATGAGAGCATGTTATGAAGTTTTATATGAAAATAAAGGTAATGAGATAGTATATGCTAAACAGAGTGCTTTAAATACAATAGGAATATTTGATTATTCTACACCAGTAAATCAAATAGGACAATTAAGAAAATGGACAGAAAAAAATAGAAATAATGCAGACATAACAGTAGTTGAACTTACAACAATAAACGGAAAAAAATATTATTCACCAACTCCCGAAGACGTGAAAAAATTTAAAGAAGATGAATCTAAAAGAGAAGAAGGCAAATGGGATATGCTACCTTGTATAGCAATAGAAAATGAAATGGGATTATCAATTTTCGAATTGGTAATCTCTATAATTTGTGCATATGAAAGAGTAATACAAAATAGTAGAAATACTTTTCAATATAATGATGATGCTAAATTAAAAATTACAGGATTTGAACCTCAAAATCCTTTAATGATAGACAAACTAGATGAAAAAGGAGAACCAGTTTTAGATAAAGATGGACAAGTAGAGCAAGTATTAAATGAAGCTAGAAAAAAAGAAGATGAAAATTTACTTAAAATGAAAGTTTTCTATACTCCTGATAATTCTGGAGATATTGCATGGGTAGAAAAAACAGTACAAGATACAGCATTGCAGAATCATAAAAAGACATTAGTTGATTTAATATCTATGATAAGTGGTGTACCTAATATAACAGATTTAGGATTTACAACAGCAGATAACGCAAGCGCTTTAGATAGAAAATTTTTTGTATTAGAACAAATGATAACTCAAGCAGACAAAAAATTTAAAGAAGCTTTTTTGAGAAGATGGGAAACAATTATAGATAGAATTAACAAAAGAAAACATAAACATTATGATTTTAGAAGCATAAAAATAGATTTACTAAGAAATTTGCCAACAGACAAAGGAACAGAAACTGATAGAGCATTAAAATTAAGAGGATTATTAAGTGATGCAAGTGTAATAGATATGTTGCCAGATGATCTAGATGCAATATCAGAATTAGAAAAGATAGATAAACAAAATCAAGAAAACATAGAAAAGAATATAGAAAACATGCAAAAAATGGGACAAGATGTAAGCAATGTTTCATTAAATACAAAACAAGATAATCTTAATAAAAAAATTGAACAAGATGATGAAGTAAAGAAAGAGAATATAAAACAATCAAATACTGTAACGAAAGGAGATAATAATGATAGCAGAGTATAATCCAAAAATAAATAAAAACTTAAAAGTAGAATATGAAAATAAAATATATGATAAAATAATATATTTAAGTATTTCAGAAAATAAAATTAGATTTGAAAACAAAGAAAATGAAAGCACTACTAATAATATATGCTGTAATTTAAGTGAAGTAAAAATAAGTATTAATGATTAGAGGTGTTATAAATGGAAAATACTATGAATTTAACGGCAGAGCAACAAGAGAATTTGGTAAAGGCTGTTGAAAATTTAATAGAAGTATTTGAACAAGTATGGAAAAAAGTAAAAGAAATATTTATTCAATTATGGAACAGTTTTAAGGAAATAATAATCAAGAATCAAAAGGTAAAAAAATATTTATCTATATATGCAAGAACACATAATCAAAGGATAAAGAAAAAACAAATAACAAAGATAAGGAAAATATTAAATGAACAATGTATGGAATTATCATGATAAACAATTAATAAAACTAAAACAGACATATAATAAAACAAGCAAACAAACACAAAATAATTTACAAAACATATTTGATAGTTATAAAATAGACTTTAAACATCTTTATAATATAGCTGATAATAAGACATTAAATAGAATAAAAACTAAAATAGAAGAATGGAAAGATAAAGGTTTATTAAATGGTTATTTTGGAATGTTAGCAAATAATATCTATAAAAGAACTAGAGTAAAGAATAGTGAGATACTAGAATTATTAATATATGGTGTATATATAGAAGAACAAAGCAAATTAAAAGAAACAGAATTAAACCTATTTAAAGATGTTGTAAATTATTACTATCAAGAAGGACAAAAAGAAGTAAATCAAACATTACCTAAAAAGAGAAGAAAGTTAGTATCTGTAATACCAGATGCTATTTTTTTAGCCTTGTTAGATATGCAAAACGAAAAGGGTTATGTTTGGAAACAATATGTTGAAGCAATAATTAAATATAATGCAGACCAAATATATAGACAAATGTTAATAAATATGCAACAAAATAAAGAAAATAATATAGATGATAGTATATACCAAAACATAATTACAAAACAACAAAATGTAAAATTATCAATTAATCAAGATAAAATATCAGGTGCAGTAGATAATGAATTAATAGGTTTAAATAATTTAGCAAAAGTAGAAGGAATAAAAAGTGTTGCAGAAGATAACAGTAAAGTAAGATTTATAGCAACAATAGATGGAAAAGAAACAGATATGTGCCATAGTTTAGATGGACAAACATTTTATATTAATAAAGAAAATGAATTTGATAGATATTATGGAGAAACACAGAAAGATTTAAGAATAGAAAGAATAAAATGTTTTGGTTTAGTAGTAGGATTAAACTTACCACCAATATCACATCATTTTCATTATTGCAGAAGTACAATTACATATCAAGTACCAGTTGAAAATGAACAAAAAATAGAGTATAATACAATTGATTATATTAGAAAAAATAAATATATAAATAGTAAAAATTTAGACACAAATATAAAGAAAGCAATTAAATTATTACCAAAAAATATAAAAGAACTTATTAGAGATACTAAAGTAAAAACAACTAATATCAATAGTTATTATGATAGAAAAAACAATACAATATATTTATTAAAAGATTCTAACAAATACGAAGTTTTACATGAAATAGGTCATATAATAGAAACAAAATTAGATATTTTGCACAATGAAGATTATATTAAAATACAACAAAATGGATTAAATATAAAGAATTTCAATATAGATAATATAAAAGGGTATGATAAACAAAACGAGTTTTGGTTAGATGGAAATAAATTTATTTCAGATTACCAAAGAAGAGTATATAATCAAGATATAGATGGTAATTTTAGATTAAACTATTTAAATTATACATTTAATACAAAAACTTTAGGAGAATATTTTGCAGAAGGATTTAGATGTTATTTTGAAAATAACAAATTGCTAAAAAGAAAAGATATAGATTTATTCAATTATATAAAGGAGATTTTGAAATGATAAGAAAACATGGAGAAAACTTTATTCAAGAATTATTAAAAATAGAAGAATTTGGAGAGTTAGAAAAAGAATTAATGGAAATATATCCAGACGGTTTTGAAATTAGTTTGCTAGATAAAAGAATAGTAAAAAGGATGAAAGAACTTGCAGAAAAATATGATAGCATACAAAAGCCAGTACAAATGAGAAAAAGTAAATAAATAAAAGGAGGGGATTACAGAGTAACTGCATTATTGACGGTTATTCTAGGGATATGTCGGAGAGCAATCAGTAGTTTGAAACGGGAAAACTACAATATTATTAGCACTTACAAAAAGTAGGTGTTTTTTTACTGAAAGAAGGTATGAAATGAATAAAAAAGAAGCATATGAAATATTAACAAATCCAAATACAATAATATTTGATTTAAAAACAAATACTGTAAATAAACAATGGAAGGAAGCATATGACATAGCAGTAAATAACTTGAAAGAGAGGTGTAATTAATGCTATATATATTACTAATGTTAATAGGAATAAAACTAAATATGGGAGTTCTATATTGGATATTATATGGGTTGTGGATAGCATTTAGTCCATTTATATATTCAACAAAACATTATTTATTTTATGACCATATAAGGAAAGATAAATAAGTTATTAAAATTTTATAATTATATAGTATATAGTGGCGGAATAGACATATCTAGTTTGATATTAGATATGGTAAAACTAAACGGCGATTATAATGGTATCCTATGGATAACTTACTTATAAGATTATATTTGCTGAATGGTAATAGTAGACGCTATGTGTAAGGATAAGATAATTGCCTTAGCATCTGATGTACTTTGACTAGATAAGATGCGATAATAGGTTATAAATTGCCTCACACTTGAAGTCAAATATAAAGTGTAAAAAGAATTATCATATTAGGTGCAAATCCTAATCTATATACAAAAAATTTAAAGACGTAGACGTACGTCTTATTTTTTTGCCGTTTTATCGTTAGTTAGGCTTATAAAATAAACGAAATATCTGAGTAGCAACTTTAGGCTGAGTACTAAAGGGGCGAGGAGGAATAAATGGAAGAAGAAAATCAAAATCCAGATAATGCTAACTTAGGGGCAGAGAACCAAAAGGGAGCAGAACAAAAAAAACCTGAAAAGGTAAATTATGAAGAACTTATCAAAACAGATAAAGAACTTCAATCATTTTTAGACACTAGAATATCAAATTCTAATAAAACAGCTATTGAAAATGCAAGAAAACAATGGGAATTAGAAAGAGATACAGAAAAAACAGAAGCGGAAAAATTAGCTCAAATGACTGAAACTCAAAAATTGCAATATCAATTAAGTCAAAAAGACAAAAGTATTGAAAAAATACAAAAAAAGTTAAATGCAAGAGATTTAAAAGATGAAGCTTTTAAAATAGCAACAACAGAAGACACAGCATTTGACCCAGAATTTTTAAACTTATTTGATTATGAAAATATGACAGCAGAGCAATTACAAGAAAAAACAAAACTTATTAAGTCTATTCAAGACAAAATAATTGAAAAAACAATAAATGAGTGGTCAAAAGAAAAGCCACCATATAACCCTGACCCATCAGGAGGTAAGCCAAGTGTTGATCCAGCAATAAGAAAGGCAATGGGATTAAAATAAGAAAGGAAGAATGAAAAATGAATAACATTGAATTATCAACAATTTATTTACCTATGCTAGATGAGGTATATAAAAATGAAGCAAAAACATCTATTTTAGATGGAGATGAAACAACAGTACAAAAAGGATTAAATGGAGAAATTAAAATTGCAAAATTAGATATGGATGCATTAGGAGATTTTGACAGAAAATCAGGATATACAACAGGAAGCACAAAATTGACTTGGGAAACAGTAAAATATGATAAAGAACGTTCTCAAGAACTAAGAGTTGATAGACTTGACAATCAAGAAGCGTTAGGGTTACCTTTTGCAAAATTAGCATCAGAATTTTTAAGAACAAAAGTAGTTCCAGAAGTTGATGCTGCAAGAATTGCAAAAATTGCAGGAGTAGAAGGAATATCTGAAAAAGAAGAGACAATTTCTGATGGTGCAGGAGTAATAACAGCTTTAAGAGCATGTATAAACAAAATGGACGAAGATGAAGTTTCTACAGAAAATAGAATATTATTTATTACTCCAACATTAAAAGGAATGATAGATGATTTAGATACAACTAAATCTAAAAAAGTATTAGAAAGATTTTCTACAATAATTGAAGTACCACAAACAAGAATGTATACAGAAGTAAAATTGAATGATGGTAAAGAAGAATATGGATACAAAAAGAATGATGGTGCTAGTGACATAAACTTTTTATGTGTAGAAAAATCAGCAGCAGTAACTGCATTAGATCAATATATTAAGTATTTTACACCAGATGAAGACCAAAAAGCAGATGATAATGTATTCAAATATAGAAACAACAATTTATTTGGACATGTATATGAGAATAAACTTGCAGGTGTATATTGCTCATATGCTCCTGTTTCACCCTAGTTTAGCCACGAAAAAAGTAACCGTGGCTTTGCCGGAAGGTGAGGTATTAGGAGTAGATGTAAGTACAATTCAAGAAGTTGAATTGAATGATACTAAGGTAACAGGAACATCTAAGTACGTTCAAAGTTTCCCACAATTCGCTAAAGAAGCTAAAGGTAACTTCTTAGCATTAAAATGTGAAGAAGCTACCAAAGGCGATACTGTAGAATGGGAACTATCAGAAGCTAAAACGAAAGGGAAAGGAAATTTAGATAGTGATGGTATTTTAGTAGTGCAACTAACTTCTAATACTCAAACTGTAACATTTAAGAATGGCGAAACAAGTAAAAAAATGGACTTAACAGGAGTAACTTTAAGTCCAGCAGAATAATAAGGAGGATATAAAAAATGGCAACAATAATAGGAAGAAATAGAAACAAAAAAGCAAAAAAAAGTTTTAAAGATATGACAGTAGCTGAAATAAAAAAACAATTAGATGAATTGGGAATAGAGTATGACAAATCAGCAACAAAAGCAGATTTATTAACTTTATTACCACAAAAAGGATAATTAAGGAGGCAATAGAATGTTAGAAAAAATAAAAGCAAACTTAGGTGCTAATTATATTGAAAATACAGACGAAGTATTGAAGGATATAATAGAAGACATGACTTCTATTGCCTGCGATATTTCTAATAGAAATCAAGATGATAAAAAGTTATTTCCATACATAAAAAAGGCGGTAAAAAGTGAATATATGACAAGACGGAGCAGAAGGATTACTTTCACGAAATGAAGGAAGTATATCTAGTTCATATGAAGATATTGTTGAAAAAATGAGAAATAATATTATAAAAGCTCATTTAAGGAGGGTTAAATAATGTTATTACGAGATTTAACGAAAGTGTGGGTTTCTGAATATGAAAAAATAAAAGAACATGGGGAAAGTACAAAAAAATGGAAATTTAAAGGAATAAAGTTAAGTGTAGAAGAGGTAGGAAAAGAACAAGTACAAAAATTAGATAAAACAAAAGTCTATAAACTATGTAAAGAGGATGCTGAATTAGGAATAGCACATTTAAATTTGCAACATGATGTAAATGAATTAGACAGAAATTCAGCAGGAACAATTGATTATAGTATTATAAATGCAAGGACTACTATGAATTATGATATACAAAAAGGCAATGGAATATCTTTAACAGATATATCAAATCAAGAAAATTTTATACCAGACTATATTGTAACAGACAATCCTAGAATAGGTAATACTACACTATATAAATTAGAAAAGTATAATGGAGAATAGATATGAGCATTAAATTTAATTGTAAAGTGAAAGTAAAGCATAATTTTAAGAAAATAGACAATATAATAAAGGAACTTCCTAAAATAATAGAAAAAGGTGTAGAAGATGTATTGAAAAATATACAAGGATATGCAATAAGATTAGAAAATGCTAATAATTCAACAGGAATTTTAGTAGAAATGATTGAAACTTCTACAATGAAAGTAAAAGGAAGAGTTTATGCAGATCCAAATAAATTTATGACAAAAAATGGACAATCTTATTTATGGTTTGAATATTTTGGAACAGGTCGGATATGCAGAGAAGGAACACATAGGAAAAACAAAACATTTTATTGAATCTCGGTTATGTTGAGTGGTATATACCAGTTAATAAAGTAGAAAGAAGTTTAAATTATCCTATTGTTACAATAAACAAAACTCAATTTTATGTAGCAACTGGAGCAAAATCAAACCACTTTTTAACTGATGCTGAATTTAAAACAAGAGAAGAAAACAAAGAAATAGTAGTAAAAAAATTAAATGAAATGTTGAAAGAGGTGGCAAAGTAAAATGAAAGATTTCACAACAGAACAAATGTCAGATATAGTAAATGACATGTTGGAGGAAATAGAAGATGTTAAAGGACAAAATACAGAAACAACCCTAACAATGCCTACAACAGAAAGTATATTTCCATGTAGAGTAATAGGAACACCGCTTGAAAGTGTAAATAAATCAAGAAATGCAATACCAATAAGAAAAACATTTCAATTTACTATTGAACATTGGAGTGATAAGCAAAGATTTTGTATGGAAATGGCAAACAATACGGATTTAAAATTAAGGGAAAAAAATATAATTAGGATCAATACAAACCCTATTTTATTTGACCAAATAACAAAAAAACACAGATTAGTAACGATTTATGAAGTTAGATACAATGCAATAACTAACTCATTTGAATATGTAAGATAGAAAGGAAGGATGAAACTATGGCAAGTGGAGTAAAAGTAGAGGATATGCCAAATTTAGCAACTTTATCAAAAGTATATTTTTCTGAAAATGAAGATGGAAGTGAAGCGAAACAGATTTGTTTTGTTGAAGGTATTCCGCAATTAGAAGAAGCACCAGATGCAATAACAGGAAGTGCAGTAGATATTGATTATGAGTTTTCACAACCAGGAAAAACAAAAGCAGGAGACATAGAATTAAATGTATATTATACTCACACCCAACATAAATGGATGAAAGCACTTGATAAAAAGCCTGGATATTTCTTTGTAAAGCATCCAGAAAATACAGCACCACAAGGAGAAGAACCATTGTTAAGAAAATTTACAGGAAGTATGGTTACAGTTCCAGGGGAGTTAGCAGATGAAGATTGGTTAAAAGATGTAGTAAAAATATATAGAAATACAAAAGTAGAAGAAAGTTACAGTAAGTTTCCCAGTGGAGAGTAGCCCTATTTTAAAAGCTAAAAGTAGGACTACTAAAAAGATAATAAATAAAAATAAAGAAGTGGAAAATACTTCAAAAATTAATGAGCAAGAGTAAAATCTTGCTCTCTTTTGCAAAGGAGAGTAAAAAATGGAATTAAAAGCAGGAAAAAAAACAATAGTACTAGTATTTACTACAAGAAAAATAGTAAATATAACAAATATATTAAAAGAAAAAAATTTTGAAGATTTATATTTTAAAGCAATGAATGAAAAAAATTTAGATGCATTATCTAAAATTATATATGTATTTGCTGAAGATGTAGAAAACGGAGCAAAATCTTTTAAATCAAGTGAAGAAGTATATGATTTTTTAGATGATTATAAAAAAGAAAACAATAAAAGCTATGAAGATATATTTAAAGAAATAGCTGAGGTAATAAATGAAGAGGGTTTTTTCAATACCAAAATGAGCAAAAAGGATTTAACACAAAAGATATCAAATCCTTTATTAGGAATAGATATGAACAGTTTAATGAAGGAATCAGCAGAAAAAGCAGTGACAAAAATGGTAGAGCAAGAAGCAATATCTCAAATTTAGATAATATAGTAGATAATTTAAAAAAGGCAAAGACTTTAAAAAGTATGGTATATGCTATTGAACCATTAGCATATTATTTTGGAGTATTACCTAAAGAATTTTGGAGTAGTCGATATAGAGAGATTTATTTATATTGTGAAATACAATTTGTTAAAATAATAGAAGATTTTAAACAAGAAATAACGTTACAAGAAGCGGTAACAGATAAGTTAATAAGAGCAGATAGTATGCGAAAGAAACCAAAAATAGTTCCTCTAAAACAAATATTTAAAGATTTGTTTAAAAAGAAATAAAAAAATAATTAATTCGACATTTTTCGACACATAAAATTATAAAAGAATGTTATAATTCTTTCATATGAATAAAAGGAGGAACATATTATGGGATTATTTGATAAAAATATTGAAAAAGCAAGTGATAATAAATATGAAGAAATAAAAAAATATTTAAAACCAAAAGATAAAAAAAAGCATATAGTGATGGTAAATACTATGTCAAAATCTATAACTAATGGATGGGAATGTGAAAATAAATATACTTTTCAACTAGATACTATTATAGAAAATATGCAAAATGATGGATATGAAATAATAGATATAAAATTCGACTCTACTCAACAATCAGTAGCAAATATGTTTTTAATAAGAACATTAATAATATATGCATAGAATAATTTAAAGATTTGTTTAAAGAAATAAAAAATAATTAATTCGACATTTTTCGACACATAAAATAATAAAAAAATGTTATAATTCTTTCATATAAATAAAAGGAGGAAGTATTTATATGGAAAATAATACATACTATAAAATACCAATAAGTATGTTTAAATTTTGGTTTTGGTTAATAATAATGTTAATTTTTATAGCAATAAGTGGGGGATTGCTATTTCCAATTTTAATAATACCAGCTATTATATATTTAAAATTAAAAAATACAGAATATTTGTATAATAATAAAGAACTAATAATAAGAAAAGGCTTAATAAACAAATTAAATAGAAATATAGCATTAAACAAAATAGAAGAAATTAATATTAATTTAAAAATATTAAATTTAGTGGTTCAAGCAAGACCAATATCATTAACTAATATAAAAAATATAAATGAAGAAGCAGATAAACTCATTAAAGTATGGAATAAAATTAGATAAAGCACTTACTTAGGTAGGTGTTTTTATTTTGTATGAAAGGAGGGACTAAAATGACGGTTGAAGAATTAGATATTTTAATTCAAGTAAGAATAGAGGAAGCAGTAAAAGAATTTCAAAAGCTTGTACCAGAAATAAGAAAACAAATAAAACAAATAGTAGGAACAGTTAACAAAATGGATTTTAGTGTAATTTCTGGAAAAGTGCAACAAACAATAAAATTAGTAAAACAAAAAATACAAAGTCTAAAGAACTCAAATAAAGATAATAAAATAAAATTAAATGTAACAACAGAAGATGCTCAAAAACAAGTTTCGCAGTTGCAAAAACAAATAGACAGCCTACAAGAAAAAATAAATGCCCGAGAAATAAAATTAAGCATAATAAATGATACGTTAGACAAAATGAGAGCAGATACTAATCAAAATGTTATAGAAGAAATGCCAGAAGCAGGAAATAAAAGAATAAAACAAGAAACTTATAATAGATTAGAAAGTAATAATGATTATATGTCATTAATTAATCAAAGTGATAAATTAAACAATGAAATTATAAAGTATAATTCATTATTGGAAACAGCAAAATCAAAAATGTCTCAGTTAAAGCAAGAAACATCACAAACAGGAACTAGTCAAAGTAAATTGGCTAGTTTTTTTAGTGCATTTAAAGGTAAACTAGATCAAGCAAAAGGAAGTATAGGAAAAATACAAAATGGTTTTAACCAAATATCATCAGTTATGCAATCTATGAAAAGTATACTTAGTCCAATTGAAAAAATAACACAAAGCATAACAAATAACATAAAAGGTATGGGAAAAAATTTTAAGATTGGATTAGTACATGTTTTAAAATATGCCACAGCACTTTTTTCAATAAGAGGAATATATAGTATTTTAAGTAGTTCAGCTCAAAGTTGGCTATCTTCACAAAATTCAGGAGCTAATCAACTAGCAACTAATATTGACTACTTAAAAAATTCTTTTGGTAGTGTTTTAGCACCAACAATACAATGGATTACAAATTTAATCTATAATATGATGAAAGCTATACAATCAGTTATATATGCATTATTTAGAGTAAATATTTTTGCTAATGCAAGTGCAAAATCATATTCAAATATGGCTAATAATGCAAAAAAAGCAAAAAAAGAAGTACAAGGATTAGCAGGTATTCACGATGAAATTAATAATGTGCAAAAACAAGATAATTCAGATAGTGGTAGTAGTGGTGGAGTAGCACCAAGTATTGATTTATCTGGAGTAGATAATCAATTAAGTCCATTAGCTCAAAAATTATATGATTTCTTTAAACCATTAAAAGAAAGTTGGGATAATTATGGTACAGGATTAGTTGAACAAATAAAAATAACAGCAGGACAAGTATTTGGACTTATATCATCTGTATGGGGAAGTTTTGAAAAAATTATAACCAATGGAACAGTATATTCAATATTAGAAAATATACTTGCAATAATAGGAAACATAGCACAAGCTTTTGCAAATGCTTGGAATTATAATGGTAATGGAGATGTAATTGTACAAAATTTAGCTAATGCATTTAATAATTTATTAACAGCAATAAATAATGTAGTTCAAAGTCCAGGATTTCAAGATTGGTTAAAATGGTGTTCAGATAAATTTAGAGAAATATCAGAAAAAAATTGCATCAATAGATTGGCAACCATTAATAAATGCTTTAGTTCAAATAGGGACATCAATAGGAACAATAGCATTAGAAATATTAAGTGCTTTAGTTGATATATTTAAATGGTTAGTAGAAAATCCAGTTGTAGCTGAGATATTATTGGCAATTGCAATTGCTATAGGAGTAGTAGCTACTGCAATTGGGGTAATAAGTACCGCAATGACTATTTGGTCAACAGTATCCGCAGTTTTGACAGCAATACAAACAGTTTTAAATATAGCATTAGCACCACTAATAGGTATTATTGCTGGAATTATTGCAGTTATTACAGTAGTAGTATTGGCAATAATGAATTGGAATACTGTTATAAAAGCTCTTGCTGATACTTGGGAATGGATTAAGCAAAAAGCAATAGAAATATGGAATGCAGTAGCAGATTTCTTTAAAAACTTATGGCAAGGAATATGTGAAGTAGTAACAAGTATTTGGAATGGAATAAAAGATTTCTTTTCTAGTATTTGGAATGCGATAGTTGAAACAGTTACAACAATAGTTACTAATTGGATTAATGTACAGATAGCAAAATTTGAATTTATAAAAAATATAGTAGTTACAATTTTTACAGCTATAAAAGATTTTTTCGTAAATATTTGGAATCGGAATAACAACAACAGTAACAAATGTTATAAATGGAATAAAAAATACTATATCAAATGTATTAAATACTATTTCAACTATATGGTCTAATATCTGGAATGGTATTAAATCAGTTGTAACAAGTATCTGGAATGGAATTTGGGGAGTAATTAAAGGTGTAATTAATACTATTTTAGGGGGCATAGAAAGTTTTGTAAATGGTATTATAAGAGGAATAAATTTTGTATTAGGTGGAATTAGCAATGTTGCAAATGCAGTAGGCTCATTAATAGGATTAGGTCCTATCAATTTAAGATTAAATACTATTTCATTGCCACGATTAGCAAAAGGTGGTGTGTTATATGAGGAAACACCATTTATAGGAGGAGAATATTCTGGTGCAAGCAACAACCCAGAAATAGTAACACCTCAAAATGTAATGTATGACACAATGAGAAGAGCAATAGAAGACGTTCAATTTTTTAATAATTCTAATGATGGACAACCTATTTATTTAACTGTAAATGTAGGAAATAAAAAATTAGGACAAATATTATTAGAAGATTTAAGAGATAGAAAAAGACAAACAGGAAAGGATATAGAGGCTTTAGTAGGAGGATAGATTATGCTTTGGAAATTAAATGGAAAATTAATGAAGTCGCCATCAACTTACGATGACGATATAGAAGATACTGATAAAGATAGTTATTCATCTGTTACAGATGGTTCATTGATAGACAATCCAATTGCAGTTGGTTTATTAAAATGCAATATGAGTTGGGATTTATTAACAGAAAAAGAGGCAGAAGAAT
Organism: uncultured Clostridia bacterium; assembly: GCA_947630445.1. Lineage (GTDB taxonomy): Bacteria > Bacillota > Clostridia > TANB77 > CAG-508 > CAG-269. The sequence goes on from CANRHQ010000013.1 coordinate 30,939, forward strand.
TATTACAAGCTACATATCAAAATCCTATGATAGTAACATTAAAAGTTCCTAGTGTCCCAGGAGGATTACTAGAAAATGCAGAATTTAGAGTAAGTAAAAGGAAATCTAAAATGCATCAGACAGGAGAAGATGAAGACACTTCCAAATCACTTTGGCAAGTGTCTTTTAATATGATGCAAAAAAAATTAACACAGGCTCAGATAAAAGCAGTACAGGAGGCTAATAATGTATAAAGATGTAAGTAAAGAATGGGAGGAAAATATATATAAGAACACACAAAAAGTATTAAATATATATTTTGATGATATACTAGTAAATCCAGATTACATTACAAAATTTAAACCACGGAAACCAACTGTTTGATGAAGATCTAGAATTAGGAGATGTAACTAGTCAATATATAGAAATACAAATACATAAAAAAGCTAACATACAAATTCCTAAAGTTATAAGAGTAGAATATGGAATACTAATAAATCATGCCTTAACTGTTGAAGAGGTTGATTCTATGTTAGTAGGAACATTAAATGGAATACAAGTAAAAAGCTTATCAAAACATGATAGTAGTTTTGAAATAATACCAATAGGAACCTATAATGTAGATTATTATGATGATGAAGATGATAATGTTATTAATATAAAAGCATTAGATAATATTATTAAATTGGATTTAGATAATGGATATTATGATGCAAGTAAATTAATAGAACAAAAGGGATATGCAACTTTAGGAGAGATAGCAGAAGACATATGTAATAAAAAGGGGTTAAAATTACGGTTCTACCTCTTTTTTAAATTCAGATCAGAAAATATATGTATATGACGATGAAGTAAAAGCAAGAGAATATATGAGTTATATAGGAGAGAATGGTGGAGGATTTGTATGTGCTGGTAGAGATGGACAAATTTATATTAAAGTTTTAGGTGAAGAAAAAAAGGAAATACCTTTAAACTTATTTAAAACTTATAAATTCGGAGAAGAATATAAAATTTCAAAAGTAGCATATGAAAATGGAATTGAAAGTTTTAAGTTTGGAGATGAAACAAGGAATACTCTTTGGCTTAATCAAGAAAATATGTTTATTGTAGAAGAAAAACAAGTACAAAACATATACAACAAACTTAAAGGATTAACAATAAATAGTTTTGAAGGAACGACAGTAATAGATCCTACAGTAGATATAGGAGATATGTTAATTATAGATGGAAAACCGGTAATATATCAAGGAGAAATGAGTTTTAATGGAAGATTTATAGCAGACATAAAAAGTAAAATAAGTATAAAGCAAAAACAAGAAACAACTATTAAAAAATCTTCACAAAAATTAATAAACAGAAGAGTAGAAAGCAGAATTGATGAAGCTGAAGGAAAAATAGAACAATTAATAGAAGAAAATACAGAAACATCACAAAAATTAACAGAGCATGAACAGACAATAGATAGTATACAAGATACTGTAAACCATATTGAAGAACTTACTAATACTGTTACAGGAATAAAAACAATAACCTTGGAAAATTGTATAGAAGGTGATTTAGTAGAATTACATATATTCGGTAATAACACAGTATTTGATTATCTGTATCCAAGCAATGATTTATATCCTTCAAATGACTTATATCCTTATGGAGATAGTAGGATAATTGTAACAAATGAAGAAGGGCAATCTATTACTTATGAATTAGGTATAAAAGAAGTATTAAGACAAAATGGTGAAGTAAAAGATGAATATATTTTACAAAATGGAAAAGCACAAGTAATTCGTAGAATAGATAAAAATGGGACAATAAAGACAAAAGAAGTAATAGAAGATTTAGGAGATTATGCAATTAAATTATTTAAAGGAATAAACACAATAACAATACAAAATTATTCAGCTAAAATAATAGCAAAATATGTTATAAAGAATAGTCTTACAGATGTTTATGCAACAAGGGTAGAGATGCATTCATCAATTGAACAATCAGCAGAAGAAATAAATATGGAAGTTAAAAAGAAGGTAGGAGAAGATGAAGTTATTTCAAAAATTAATCAAAGTGCTGAACAAGTACAAATTGATGCTAATAAAATTTCTCTTAAACGGAAAAGAAATAGATTTAACAGGCGATAATGTAATAATAAAAAGCAACAATTTCAATGTAGATAAAGATGGAAATATGAGTTGTAAATATGCAAATATTACAGGAGGGAAAATATCCATTGGAAATAAACTAAATATAGATGAAGAAGGTAACATTATAATTGGAGGAGACGAAGAATATCCAGGATTAATTTCAAAAGATAGTATTTCAGAAACCAGTTTTTTTCCATTAGGAATAATGAATACTTGTAATGGGCAATATGCTTGTGTTAATAAAGGTGGATTAGGAGTTGGTTATGATAATGGCATAAGTATAAAAGAAACTACGACAATTAGTGTAGAGGGAATAAAAACTAATAATATAACTCAAACATCATTAGAAAGTCAAAAAAAGAATTTTGAAAGATTAGAAAATGGATTAGCTATTGTTAATAATACAGAAATATATAAATACAATTTAAAATCACAAAACAATAATGAAAAAAAACACATAGGATTTGTAATAGGTAAAAATTATAAATATTCAAATGAAATAACAGCAATAGATAAAGATGGTCGAGAAATAGGAGTAGATACTTATTCAATGATTTCTGTAGCTTATAAAGCAATACAAGAGCAACAAGAAATAATAGAACAATTACAAAACAAAGTAAAAGAATTGGAGGGAAAGTAAATGGCATATTTTAATTTTAAAAATGAACAAACACCTATCAATGATACAAACTTAAATATAATGCAAAAAGAATTAATGGAATTAGTTTTTCCAATAGGAAGTAGATATATAACACAAGATGCAGACACAAATCCAAATACCATATTAGGCTTTGGAACATGGGAAAGATTTAAAGGACTTGTAGCTTTAGGAGTAGATGAAGAAGATGAAGATTTAAATGAAATTGGTAAAAAAGTAGGAGAGAAAAATGTGACTTTAACACTAGCTCAAATACCATCTCATGACCACGGAGTTTTTGGTGCTATAATAGGAGGAAAAAATGCTAATAGTGAAAACTTTAGAGAATTAGCAGAAAAAGCAAGTAATAATAGTGAAATGGCATCAGATAAAACTGGAGGAGGACAACCTCATAATAATATGCAACCATCTGAAGTAGTAGGATATATGTGGATAAGGAGGGCTTAAAAATGGCAGTAAAAAAAATAGATAATTATAACATTCATCAAAATCCATCTACAAATACAAATAAATTTGATGTAGAAAACTATTTAAATAAAAACTGGGAAAAGACGCAAGAAGTAGTTAATAATAATGCTGATGAATTAACATTAGCACAAAATAAATTAAAAGAACAAGACACATCAATAACAAGCATAAAAGAAGATATAACTAATATAAAAACAGAACAAAAAGAACAAAACACAAATATTGAAAAAATACAAAAAGAGTGTGAGGAATTAAAAGAAGAAAATGAAAAATTAAGAAATGATATAGATAATACAATACCACCAGTAGAAGGAGAAGGAGAAGTTGTAACACTAAAAAGAACAGCAGAGGCAAGATTTAAAGAGATAGAAATAAGTGGAAATGAATATCAAGAAACACAAGAAGAAGGAAAGAATAAAATACCAACAACATCTGATAGTTGGATACAAGGATATACAGCTCCAGGTACAGGAGAGTTTATAGCAAATGACAAAAATGGAATAGAAGTAAAAAATTTTATTGAAGTTGAGCAAAATGAAACATATCATATCAAATTAAATAATCCAAGTACATATAGTTTAAGAAGTATTGTTACTTTTGACAAAGACAGAAAACATGTAGGTAGAATTATATCAAATCCTCCTGTATGGTTAGCAACAGATTTGTCTTTTACTATTCCAGAAAATATAAAATATTTAAAAGTAGGTTTAGTTAATTCAGGAGGTAATGAACCTTTAACGCCAGAAATAATACCAGACATACAAATACAATTAGAAAAAGATACAGCTACAGATCATGAAGAATATAAACCAAAAATGCCAAGTATAGAATATCCAAGTGAAATAAAAGCAGTAGGAGATAATGGAAGTGTAAATATTAAGGTCAACAATGGCAATATAGCAAAAATAGATGAAACAAACTGGGAATTAACCAAAGATAATACTATAAAAAATAGAGGTAAAAATGAAGGTGTAAAGTTAATAACTCCTATTAATTTAAAAAAAGGACAAACAATCAATTCATATATTAAAGTGATAACAAAACCAACAACAAGTACGTCTTTTACTTTTTTTGTTGATGATGTAGTAAATAATACTCCTAACTTTAGTAATTTTCAAAATCAAAATAATTATAATTTAAATCAAGTATATAAAAGAACATACACAGCGATAGAAGATTGTACAGTTTTGTATCGTATGTATGGAAATGCTAATTCTGAAACATTTGAATTTCAATTCTGGGCAAATATAGATGAAGAATTGAAGGAATATGTGCCATATCAAGAACAGAATTATCCTGTTACAGTTCAAGAGCCAATGTTTGAAGGAGACTATTTTGATTTAGAAAGAAAAAAA
>CANRHQ010000014.1 GCA_947630445.1 uncultured Clostridia bacterium
ACTTTAGATTTAACAGAAGTCTCATCTTCGTCTAAAACAATATTAATAGTAGCCTTTAATTTACCATTAACTTGAATAGGTATTTCAATTTCATCATCTATAGTTTTAGACTCATCATATTCAGGCCAAGAATATGTAGAAACATCAGCATCAAATCCTAGAATTTTATTTAGTTCTTCAGTAATATGAGGAGCAAAAGGATTTAATAAAGTAATAAAAGTTTTAAATTCGGCTTTATTAATACGTTTTAATCTTATGAATTCATTAACCATAGTCATAAAAGTAGAAACTGATGTATTAAACTTCATTTCCTCAATATCTTGAGAAACCTTCTTAATAGCTTTATGTATCATCTTTTCAGCCTCTTTTGAATAAGTATCACCATCAACTAAAATATCTTGTAAATGCCATACTCTATCTAAAAATTTAGCACAACCACGGATACTATCCATAGACCAATTTGCTGTTTGATCAAAAGGTCCCATAAACATTTCATAAACCCTAAAAGCATCTGCACCAAATTCATTAACAATATCATCAGGATTTATAACATTACCTTTTGATTTAGACATTTTTTCACCATTTGAACCTAAAATCATACCATGAGAAGTTCTTTTTGCATAAGGTTCTTTAGTAGGAACGACACCAATATCATATAAAAACTTATGCCAAAATCTTGAATATAGTAAATGAAGTGTAGTATGTTCCATACCACCATTATACCAATCAATAGGAGACCAATATTCAAGAGCTTCTTTAGAAGCTAGTTCATTATTATTATGTGGGTCCATGTATCTTAAGAAATACCAAGAAGAACCAGCCCATTGAGGCATAGTATCAGTCTCTCTTTTTGCAGGTTTACCACAATGTGGACAAGTAGTATTAATCCAATCAGTTTGTTTAGCAAGAGGTGATTCACCATTTTCTCCAGGTAAGAAATCCTCAACTTCTGGAAGAGTTAAAGGTAAATCTTTTTCATCAATAGGAACCCAACCACAAGATTCACAATAAACCATTGGAATAGGTTCACCCCAATATCTTTGACGAGAAAATACCCAATCACGAAGTTTATAATTTATTTGTCTTTTTCCTAGATTATTTTTTTCTATATATTCAATAGCTTTTTCAATAGCTTCTTTTGAAGGTAGTCCATTTAAAAATCCTGAATTTATAGCAATGCCATTTTCTACATCTGTAAAAGCCTCTTTTATGTTTTCACCATTATCTGTATAATTTGCATTATCAGTATTGCTAGGCATAATTACTGGTCTAATAGGTAAATTAAATTTTTTAGCAAACTCAAAATCTCTTGTATCATGAGCTGGAACTGCCATAATAGCACCAGTACCATAAGAAGACAATACATAATCAGAAATCCAAATAGGAATTTCTTCATTTGTCAATGGATTTATTGCCATAATACCTTTTACTTGAACACCAGTTTTTTCTTTATTAATTTCAGAACGCTCAAAATCAGATTTAAGAGCGGCTTTATTTTTATAATCTTGAACTTCATTCATATTAGTAATTTTATTAGCTAAAGTATTAATTATTGAATGTTCTGGTGCAACAACCATGTATGTAGCACCAAATAGAGTGTCTGGTCTTGTAGTGTAAACAAGTAATTCTATATCAGTTCCAGAAATCTTAAATTTTACCTCTGCACCTTCACTACGACCAATCCAATTGCGTTGTTGAACTTTAATTTTTTCTAAATAATCTACATCATCTAAATCATCAATTAATCTTTGAGCATAATCAGTTATTTTTAACATCCACTGTGATTTTTCTTTTTGAATAACAGGACTACCACATCTCTCACAAACACCATTAACAACTTCTTCATTTGCTAAACCAACTTTACAGCCTGTGCAAAAGTTAATTGGCATTGTAGCCTTATATGCTAATCCGTGTTTATATAATTGTATAAAAATCCATTGAGTCCACTTATAATAATTTGGATCTGTTGTATCAATAACTCTAGACCAATCAAAAGATAGTCCTAAAGATTTTAATTGTTCAGTAAAATGAGCTATATTTTTCGCTGTAGTTATTTTTGGATGTACATTAGTTTTTATTGCATAATTTTCAGCTGGTAACCCAAAAGCATCAAAACCAATAGGATAAAGTACATTATATCCTTGTAATCTTCTTTTTCTAGCGATTATATCAAGAGCTGTAAAACTACGAGGATGTCCTACATGTAATCCTTGTCCAGAAGGATAAGGAAACTCTATTAATCCATACCATTTTTTCTTATTTGAGAAGTCATTTTTTGCATTAAAAGTACCTTCTGTTTGCCATTTATCTTGCCATTTTTTTTCAATTTCTTTAAAATTATAAGCCATATTATCTCTCCTCTTAAAATAAATATTAATAGATTGATTATACTAGGAAAATAGCTAAAAGTCAACCAAAATACAAATATTTATTGACAAATAAATACCAAAACTATAAAATATATTTCGTGAGGTGAGAACATGAAAAATGCAGTAGAAGAATTTATAAAATACACAGAAAAATATGACCTAGAAAACGAAAGACTAAAAATGAAGCAAGAACATTCTTTAAGAGTAATGCAAGTTGCAAAGCAAATAGCAGAAAGATTAAATTTAGAAAAAGAACAAATTGAAATTGCAACATTGATAGGCTTATTACATGATATAGCCAGATTTGAACAATATACTAAATATAAAACATTTCATGATTTAGATAGTTTTGATCATGGAGATTATGCAGTAGAAATATTAAACAAAGATTTAAGAAAATATATAGAAACAGAAAAATATGATGAAATAATAAAAAAAGCAATTAAAAATCATAATAAATTCCAGATAGAAAAAGGATTAACAGAAGAAGAATCATTGTATGCCAAAATTATAAGAGATGCAGATAAAATTGATATATTATATGAATCAGTGGAAATATTTTGGAAAGGAAGAGAAAATGAAATAGAAGACACAGTTATATCAGAAAAAGTGTTAGAACAAATTGCAAATAATTCTCAAATAAAAAGAGAAAAGGGAGTACATTTAAAAGGTATAGATGAAATTATTTCAGTTATATCACTAATATATGATATAAATTTCAAACAAAGTCTTGAAATAATAAAAGAAAATGACTATATAAATAAAATATTAAACAGATATAAAGTTAAAGATGAATATACCAAAAATGCGATTGAAAAAATTCAAAAAAATATTAATAAATATATAGAACAAAAGTTACAAATATAAGGAGATGAAAAACTAAATGCCCAAAAAGCTGATAATAACAGAAAAACCATCAGTAGCAATGGAATTTGCAAAAGTATTAAAAATTAGTACAAATAGAAAAAATGGATATATTGAATCAGATGAATGGATAATAACATGGTGTGTAGGGCATTTAGTAACAATGAGTTATCCAGAGGTATATGATGAAAAACTAAAATATTGGAGGTTAGATACTTTACCATTTATACCTCAGGAATGGAAATATGAAATAATTCCAGCAGTTCAAAAACAATTTGAAATAGTAAAAAGTTTGCTTCAAAGAGAAGACATCGAAGAAATATATAATGCAGGAGACTCTGGAAGAGAAGGAGAATACATACAAAGGCTTGTATTTATGATGGCAAAACCAAATCCAAAGGCGAAAATGAAAAGAGTATGGATAGATTCTCAAACAGAAGAGGAAATAAGAAGAGGAATAAACGAAGCCAAAGATTTAAGTGAATATGATAGTTTATCAGATTCAGCATATTTAAGAGCAAAAGAAGATTACTTAATAGGAATAAATTTTTCGCGTTTATTATCAATAATATATGGAAGAAAAGTTGCAAATGAAATAAAAGAAGAGAAGGCATCTATTTCAGTAGGAAGAGTTATGACCTGTGTCCTTGGAATGGTAGTTTCTCGAGAAAGAGAAATACGTAACTTTGTAAAAACAAAGTATTATAAAATAATTGGTGAATTTAGTAGCAGTAATGGCTCATTTAAAGCAGAATGGAAAGTAAATGAAAAGTCAAAAGTATATGAATCACCAAAATTATACAATGAAACAGGATTTAAAAAAGAAGAAGATGCAAAACAACTAATAAATAGTTTAGCTGGAAAAAATGGAACAATTACAGAATATAAAAAATCAAAACAAAAAGAAAATGCTCCATTATTATTTAATTTAGCAGAAGCTCAAAATGAATGTACAAAAAGATTTAAAATAAAACCAGATAAAACACTGGAAATAATACAAGAACTATATGAGAAAAAGTTAGTTACATATCCAAGAACTGATGCAAGAGTACTTTCAAGTGCAGTAGCAAAAGAAATATCCAAAAATTTAAATGGACTTGTAAAAAATTATCAAGATAAAGAAACACAAAATCTTTTGAAAAAAATGGTTGATGAAAAATATTCAACTAATCTATTAAAAACCAAATATGTAAATGATAGTAAAATCACTGACCATTATGCAATTATACCTACAGGACAGGGATTTGAAAATTATGAACAATTATCAGAACTTCATAAAAAAATTTATAATGTAATAGTAAAAAGATTTATAGCAATATTTTATCCACCTGCAGAATACAGTAAAATTAATTTGACAGTGAATGTAGAAAATGAAACATTTTATGCAAATGGAAAAATATGCACAAAAAAGGGATATTTAGAAGTATTAAAACCAAAAAACTCAGATGAAGTAGAAAATAATTTAGAAGTATTGGAAAACTTAAAAAAAGGTCAAATAGTAGAAACTCAAAATTATGAAATAAAAGATGCAGAAACATCTCCACCAAGTAGATATAATTCAGGTTCGATGATATTAGCAATGGAAAATGCGGGTAAACTAATAGAAGAGGAAGAACTCAGAGAACAGATAAAAGGTGCAGGAATAGGTACATCTGCAACTCGTGCAGAAATAATAAAAAAACTTGAAAAAATAAAATATATAGAAATAAATTCTAAAACACAAATAATTACACCTACTAAAAAAGGAGAAGTAATATATGATGTTATAAATTATTCTATGCCTGATATGCTTAATCCTAAACTTACAGCAAGTTGGGAAAAAGGGCTAGATATGGTGGCAAAAAAAGAAATAAAATCAAATGAATTTATGGAAAAACTAGAAAAATATATTAATTCAAAATTTAATAAATTAGTTGTAAAAATGTAACCAGCCCAACTCAATAAGAGTTAGGCTGGTGATTCTTATTATCTTTTAGGGTTATGTAAAAATTCTTCGACAGATTTAGAAATGGTCATCTGGTACAAACAAAGTGTCCTATGTGATTTCTTTTCAGTATAAGAGTACTTTGTAACTATGCCATTTGATAGATCTATTTCTGACAAAAGTTGATCTTTACTTGCCTGAGAATAACAAGATGTAATCAATATGTTATGGCATGACTGTAAAAATTGCAACAAGAAATTGAAACTAGGGAAAAGATCATAGAAAAACTTTTCAGATTGTTCTACATTCCAAAGATATTCCAGCACTTTATTATCTAATTCACTTTCCTGATGAGGGTAAATAACACTCAAAGAATAATCAAAAAGATTTAAAGTTGCTGTAGTACTTTCGGTATCATACTGGAATTTTACTTCTCTTTGAGAAATTTTGCTGGGCGAATAAGATAAGCCGACCAATTTCATTTTGTTTGGTGATAACGAAAATGTTTGAGCAAATAGTATATCCTCAGATATTTGAGAGATAGTAAAATTTCGCATTGACTTGTCATCATAATAAATGAAATTCAACTTAAATTTTCGACCATCATTATCAGTGACACTTAATAAATCGGAATACATTTTTACCTTTACTGGAAATGATATATTGTCTATTTGGCTAAAAAGATACTCAAAGTTTCTTATATAAATATCATGAAACTTTCTTAGCGAGACAAGCCACTTCCAAAAACCATCACCAATTGATTTCTCGATGACATTTCTTCCCATAAACCTTTTTTTGTTTACATAGTACCGCCACATCATAAATGTTCCTCCTTAAATATAATTATATTTTGGTTATATAAATATGATTTGCGAATAGCTATATAATTATAACACATTTACATAAAAATAGCAAATTTGCTTTTTTTACAAATATAATGTATAATATAAAAGTTAATATTTACACAAGAAAGGGAAATTTAAATGAACACTATAGTAGGAGAATTAGGAAAAAGCCCTAAATTTTGTGAGTACATCAAAAATATAGAAAATAAAATAAGTCCGATAGCTATATCGGGCTTAACTGACGTGGGAATGACACATATGCTTGCAGGAACAAAAGAATTTTCTAAAAGACCAATATGTATAATAACCTATAATGAAATACAAGCAAGAAAAATAGTAGAAGATTTAACTTATTTTACAGATAAAGTAGTATATTTTCCAAAAAAAGAAATAGTAACATATGACTATATTGCTGAAAGTAAAGAATTACCATATGAGAGAATAGAAGCATTAAACAAAATAAAAGAAAATAAAAATATTATAGTAGTAACAACAATAGAAGCAGTTATGCAGAAAATAATTAGTAAAAAAGCATTATATCAAAATACTTTAAAATTCAAAGTGGGTGAAGAACATAATTTAGAAGAAATAAAACAAAAATTAATAGACTTAGGATATGTAAGATATGAATTAATAGAAGGAAGAGGACAATTTAGTGTAAGAGGTGGAATAGTAGATATATCATTAACAGAAAAAGTTGGTGTAAGATTAGAATTTTGGGGAGATGAAATTGACTCAATAAGGTATTTTAATGTAATGAGTCAAAGATCAACAGAAAATATAGAAAAAGTTACAATATATCCATCACATGAATATATATTAGAAAATAATATAGACCAAGTTATCCAAAAAATAAGAAATACCGTATATGATGAAAAAATCCATGAACAAGTAGAGCAAGATATAGAAATAATAAAAGCTGGAAATTATGTAAGTAAAATAGATAGATATTTGAACTCATTTTATGAAAAACAAGAAACAATTTTAGATTATTTAAGTGATAATTATTTAGTAGTATTAGATGAAATAAATAAAATAAAACAAAGGTTAGAAAATGTTAATAAAGATTCGATAAATATAATTCAGTTATTAATAGATAAAGAAAAAATAGTTCCAGAAGCATTAAAAAATTTATTAAATTATGAACAATTTGAAGAAAAATTAGAGAAAAAGCAAATAATATATATAGAAAAATTTGATGATAATTTAAAAATACAAGCAGAAAAATATAATTGGATATATAAAGAAAAGAAATTTTATAAAAGTGAAATAGAAATATTAATTAAAGAATTAATAAAAGCACAAGAAGAAAAAAAGAAGATTTACTTATTAGCAGAAACAAAAGAAAAAGCAAAAAAAATATGTAAACTACTTGATGAACAAGGAATAATAAATAAATATGAGGAAAAATTAAATCAAACAATAATAGTAAAAAATAATGAAAGTTTAGTTACAGTAAGTATAGGAAAACTATCATCAGGATTTGAATGTTTTGACCTAAATGAATTAGTAATTCCAACTCAAGAATTAATAGAAGGTGAAAAACGAAAGAAATATAAAAGTTCAGCATTCAAAGAAGGCGAAAAAGTAGTTTTTGCAGATTTAAAAATAGGAGATTATGTAGTTCATAAAAATTATGGTATAGGAATATTTGTCGGTGTAAATACTATTACAGCAGATGGAACTACGAAAGATTATATTAAAATTAAATATTATGGTGATGATATACTATATGTACCAACAAACCAATTAGATAGTATTAGAAAATATATTGGTGGGGATGAAGCAAGTTTAAAAGTAAATAAATTAGGAAATAAAGAATGGATTAATACAAAAGCTAGAGTAAAGAAAAATTTAAGAGAAGTTGCAAGAGAATTAATTGAATTATATGCCAAAAGAGAAAAAGTAAAGGGATATGCCTTTCAAGAAGACACTCCATGGCAACAACAGTTTGAAGATAGTTTTCCATATCAAGAAACAGATGATCAATTGCGTTGCATAGAAGAAGTAAAAAAAGATATGGAATTAGATAAGCCAATGGATAGACTTTTATGTGGAGATGTAGGATATGGAAAAACAGAAGTAGCAATAAGAGCAGCATTTAAAGCAGTAATGAGTGGAAAACAAGTTGCGTATTTAGCCCCAACAACAGTTCTAGCAGAACAACAATATAAAGAATTTAGAGATAGAATGTCAGAATATGGAGTAAAAGTAGAAGTTTTAAATAGGTTTAAAACCAAAAAACAGCAAACTGATATAATAAAAAAGTTAAAACTAGGAGAAATCGATGTTATAATAGGCACACATAGAATTTTGAGTGATGATGTAAAATTTAAAGATTTAGGATTATTAATTATAGATGAAGAACATCGTTTTGGAGTAAAAGCTAAAGAAAAAATAAAACAATATAAAACAAATATAGATGTATTAACAATGACAGCAACACCAATTCCTAGAACATTACATATGTCTATAGTTGGAGTAAGAGATATGTCAGTAATTTATGAACCACCATATAATAGAAAACCAGTACAAACTTATGTATTAGAATATGATAAAGAAGTAGTTAGAGAAGCAATAACTAAAGAAATAGAAAGAAAAGGTCAAGTATTTTATTTGTATAATAGTGTAGAAAAAATTATGCAAAAAGCTGATGAAATTTCAAATTTAATACCAGAAGCAAGAGTAGCTTATGCACATGGCAAAATGAGTGGTAATGAAATTGAAGACATAATGGAAGAATTTATTAATAAAAATATAGATATACTTGTATGTACAACAATATTAGAATCAGGAATTGATATACCAAATGCAAATACTATTATAGTCGAAAATGCAGATAAAATGGGACTAGCACAATTATATCAAATAAGAGGTAGAGTAGGAAGATCAGATAGACAAGGATATGCTTATATAACATATAAGAGAGATAAACTATTATCAGAGGTAGCAGATAAAAGATTAAAAGCAATTAAAGAATTTACTGAATTTGGTTCAGGATTCAAAATAGCAATGAGAGATTTAGAAATTAGAGGAGCTGGAAGTTTATTAGGAGAAGTCCAACATGGACATTTAGAACAAGTCGGATATGATACATATTGCAATTTATTAAATGAAGTTATAAAAGAAATTCAAGGAGAAAAAGTTGAACCAGAAATAGATGTTCAAATAGATTTAGATGTAACCAGTTATATACCAGATGATTATATTTCAGATTCAAGCCAAAAAATTGAGATGTATCAAAATATTGCATTATGTAAAAATGAAGAAGATATACAAAATGTAATAGATGAAATGATAGATAGATTTGGAAATATGCCAAAAGAAATTGAAAATTTAATAGAAATTGCAAGAATAAAAATATTATGTAAAAAATTAAAAATAAGTAAAGTACAAAGTAAAAGAAATTTTGTATTATTTATATTTGAACCAGGAGAACTTGACATAGATGTAAATGAGTTGGTAAAAAAGTATAAAAACAAAATAAAATTTACCCAAGGAATAAAGCCACAAATAACAATAGCATTAGATAACTTATCTGAAATTAAAATGTTAAATGAGGTAAAACAATTTTTGAAAAATTGTTAAAAAAGGAGAGGAATATGCAAGTAATTTCAAGTAAAGATAATGAATTGATAAAGCATATAAAAAAATTAAAAGACAAAAAATATAGAGATGAAAGTAAAGAATATATTATAGAAGGTATAAAGTTAGTAGAAGAAGCAGTTAATGAAAATGCAAAAATAAAGAAAATAATAATATGTGAAAATACAACAAATACTTATGAAATTCCTACACGCATAACACTAGAAATTGCAAAATATGAGTGTATATATGTAACAGAAAAAATATATAATTCAATTACACAAGTAACAAATCCACAAGGAATAATGGCTATAATAGAGAAAAATGTTAATAAAAATGAAATAGATTTTTCTCAAGATATTATAATTGCATTAGACAATGTACAAGACCCAGGAAATTTAGGAACAATATTAAGAACAATAGATAGTGTAGGGTTAAATCAAGTAATAGTATCAAGTGAAACTGCAGATGTTTTTAATCCTAAAGTTGTACGTTCAACAATGGGAGCAATATTTAGATTAAAAATTCTTGAAACGCAAAACCTAATTGAAACTATAAAAAATATAAGAAAACATCATTATAAACTAATGGTAACATCTCTACAAACAGAAAATACAATTTATAAGGCAAATTTTAATAAAAAAATAATTGTAATTGGGAATGAATCAAATGGAGTATCAAAAGAAATTCAAAATATAGCAGATGAAAAAATAAAAATTCCAATGTTAGGAAAAACAGAAAGTTTAAATGTATCTGTTGCAACAGGAGTAGTGTTATATGAATATGTAAGACAAAAATTAATACAAGGTAAATAGAAAAAAGGCGCATCTTAAAGGTGTGCCTTTAAAATGATACTAATAATTAGAACTAAAATAAATTAATGGTATCATTGAAACAAGAACACAGAAGCCCTACTTTATAATAATTATATCATAAAATGTAATATAAATATGTAGAAAGGTGTCGATGAAAAGAAAAAAAATATAAAAAAAGCAACAAAAAGCCCTTGCATTTTTTTGTATTAAGTATTATATTAGAGACTATGAGCAAAAGAGAAAGGAGGAAAGATTTTGAAAAACTTTTTTGGAAGCATATTCATAAATCGAGATAAACTCGAGGAAGCCGGAATACATTATCCAATAAAAGTAGAATATTATAAAATAACAAACGAAAATGAAAAAATAAAAGAAAATAAATTAACATATGGAATACAAGTAATAAAAACTGAATATAGAGATAAAATAGGAATAGAGCAAAATACAATGAACAGCATAACAAATGATGAAAAAGAAGTAAATAATATATTAGGCTTAATAAAAGAATATCAAGTAACACCAATAGGACTTGAGGATGTAGTCATAGAATTAAAAAAACTTGCAAAAGGAAAAAAAATAAGTTACAATTTATCATAGTAAGAACAAATATGAAAAAAGGAGGAATGTTAGTAAAACTAACATAAACTAGCAAATGACAGATAAATTAATAATAGTAGAATCACCAGCAAAAGCAAATACAATAAAAAAATTCCTAGGAGGAAATACAAAAGTAGTAGCATCTATGGGACATATAAGAGATTTACCAAAGTCTAAACTAGGAATAGATGTAAAAAATAATTTTGAACCAGAATATATAAATATTAGAGGAAAAGGAGATTTAATTAAAGAGCTAAAAAAAGATGCTAAATCTGCAAAAAAAGTATATTTGGCAACTGACCCTGATCGTGAGGGAGAAGCAATAGCATGGCATTTAGCTCAAATATTAGATGTAGATAAGGAGAAAATAACAAGAGTAACATTTAATGAAATAACAAAAAACGCAGTACAAAAAGCAATAAAACAACCAAGAGATATAGATATTAATTTAGTGGATGCACAACAAGCAAGAAGAGTATTAGACAGAATAGTAGGATATAAAATAAGTCCAGTTTTGTGGAAAAAAGTAAGAAGAGGTTTATCTGCAGGTAGAGTTCAATCTGTTGCAGTAAAATTAATTGTTGATAGAGAAGAAGAAATAGAAAATTTTAAACCAGAAGAATATTGGAATATATATGTAAAACTATTAGATGAGAAGTCAAAAAAAACATTTGAGGCTAAGTATTTTGGAGAAGAAGGAAAGAAAATTGAGATACATAATGAGGAAGAAGTAAATAAAATTCTTAAAGAGATAAAAAATGCTCAATATGTAGTACAAGAAATAAAAAAGGGAGAAAAGAAAAGAACACCAGCTCCACCATTTACAACAAGTACAATGCAACAGGAAGCATCAAGAAAATTGGGATTTACATTAAAGAAAACAATGTCAATAGCACAAGTTTTATATGAAGGAATAAAAATACCTGAAAAGGGAACAGTTGGATTAATAACATACATGAGAACAGATTCAACTAGAATATCAGAAGAAGCAAGAGCATCAGCAAAACAACATATTGTAGAAAAATATGGTGAAAATTATTATGAAAATAGATATTATAAAACAAATAAAGAAGCTCAAGATGCACATGAGGGTATAAGACCAACATATGCTGAATTAGAACCAGAAAAAATAAAAGACTCTTTAACACCAGATCAATACAAGTTGTATAGACTAATTTATAATAGATTTATGGCAAGTCAAATGTCATCAGCTGTATATGATACAATGTCAGTAACAATAGATGCTAATAAACATACTTTTAAGGCAAACGGTCAAAATCTTAAATTTAAAGGATTTATGACATTATATGTAGAAGGTACAGACGGAAAAGAAGAACAAGAAGATGAGATGATACCAGAATTAGAAGTTAATCAGAAAATAAAAGCACAAAAAATAGAACCAAAGCAAAGTTTTACAGAACCACCACCAAGATATACAGAAGCTAGTCTTGTTAAAGCATTAGAAGAAAAAGGAATAGGAAGACCAAGTACATATTCTCCAACAATAACAACTATATTAGAAAGACGATATATCGAAAAAGAACAAAAACAGCTTGTTCCAACAGAATTAGGAAAAGTTGTAAACAAATTATTAATAGAAAATTTTACAGATATAATAAATGTAGAATTTACTGCTAATATAGAAAATCAATTTGATGATATTGCAGAAGGAAAAGAAAATTGGAGAAAAATGATAAAAGTATTTTATGGACCATTTGAAAATACAGTAGAAAAGGTAGAAAAAGAATTAGAACATGTTGAATTAGTAGAAGAAGTTTCAGATGTACCTTGTGAAAAATGTGGTCGAATGATGGTATATAAATATGGAAAATATGGTAAGTTTTTAGCTTGTCCAGGATACCCAGAGTGTAAAAATACTAAACCTATAATAGAAACAATTGATGTTCCTTGTCCAAAGTGTGGAGGAAAAATACAAGTAAGAAGGGCTAAAAATAAAAAGAAGTATTATATATGTGAAAATAATCCAAAATCTTGTGATTATATTTCATGGAACAAACCAAATAAATAATGGTAAAAATATATAAATGAAATACACCTCATTTAGTAAACATAGAAAAGATAATCTATGTTAAAATACTAAATGGAGGTGTATTTTTTAGCATTCACAAAATGAATTTACTTTATAAATTTTCTTTATTACATTCATCTGAATCGCAATTGTCATAATCTCTATCGCAAGGTTTACAATTATCACTATGATCATAATCACAATCACAGTCAATATCTATACCTTTTAAGCAATTTCCTTCATGATGACATTTTGCACAAACTTTAATGTGTTTTACAGAATTAGCCCAAATTTGAATAGCATATTTTTTGCCAGGGCAAAGAGGTCCAAAAACAAATTCTCCATCTTCATCTGTAAAAGTATGAGAAACAGGTTTTAATTCTTTTTTACCATATTTAAAATCAACCTCTACTAATTTAACAACAGCATCTTTTACAGGCTCTTTAAAGCAATCTCTAACAACACCATATATTACATCTCTATGGTCATTACCAAGAGTAATATCTAAATCATATTGTTTACCATCAGCAATAAATCCATCAATATCTACAATAGGGCATTTTTGCTCAGGTTTTTTTTCATTTATTTCCATATAAAAACTTCCTTTCTATTGGCTTATCGCCATATTAATATATATTATGAAAATCAATCGAAAATTGATAATACTTAGTGGAATATTTATAAAATATATTGTATAATTGTTAAATAAAAGGAGGATAAAATGAATAATAAAGCAATAGGAGTTTTTGATTCTGGTGTAGGAGGATTAACAGTATTCACAGAAATAAGAAATAAATTACCAAATGAAAATATTATATATATTGGTGATACAAAAAATTTTCCATATGGTAATAAAACTAAAAGCGAAGTTATACAATATGCAATAGAAAACACAGAAATCCTAATTTCAAAAGGTGTAAAAATTATTATAATTGCTTGTGGTACAGCAACTAGTCAAGCAATAGATATATTAAAGCAAAAATATGAAATTCCTATAATAGGGATTATAGAGCCAACAGTTGAATATGTAAAAAATAAAAAAATAGATAAAATAGGAGTAATTGCTACAGAAGGAACAATAAAAAGTGGTGCGTGGGAAAGAAGTTTAAAAAACAAAATAGAAAACATAGAGGTAATAAATAAGGCGTGTCCAATGTTAGCAACTATTGCAGAAGAGGGAAAAGCAAAAAGTATAGAAGGAAAGAAAATTATAAAAGAATACATGAGACCATTTAAAGAAAATCATGTTAATAAGATAATTTTAGGATGTACACATTATCCTATTTATGAAGATATAATAAAGCAAGAGCTAGGGTATGAAGTAGAATTAATAAATACAGGAAAAACAGTATCAAATTATCTTAAAGAATATCTGAAAAAATATAATATACAAAATACTGAAGATAGAAAATTAGAAAAGATTTTTTTAACTAAACCAGAAGAAAAATTTAAAGAAATAGCCAAAAACATAATGAAGGTAGACATAACTATTAATTTTTTGTAAAACACTATCAAAAATATGTAAAAAATAGCTAAAAATGTTGACATTCATGAATTAAAGGGAGTATAATAGGGGCAGAATTTTATGGGAGGAAAAGAATGTTTTCAATTAATGAAAATGAATATACTCAAATGACAGACGAAAAATTAATAGAAAATATAAAAAATGATGATAATTCAGCATTAAACTGCCTAATTAAAAGATATAATGAAGTAGTAAATATGAAAGCAAATAAATTTTTTATGATCGGTGCTGAAAAAGAAGATATGATACAAGAAGGATTGATCGGCTTGTATAAAGCTGTAAAATCATTTGATGTAGAAAAGCAAAACTCATTTAAAACATTTGCAAATATGTGTATAGAAAGACAATTAATAACAGCAGTAAAAAATTCAAACAGACAAAAACATATTCCACTAAACTCTTCACTATCTCTAAATGCAGCGGCATATGATGATAATGAAGATATGGACAAAATAGAAGTTTTAGATTTAAAAGAATTAAATGATCCATCTGATATAATTGCAGACCAAGAATATTTTAAAAATATGGAAACAAAAATAAAAGAAAACTTAAGTGAATTTGAACTATCAGTATTATATGAATATGAAAAAGGAAAGTCATATGCAGCAATAGCAGAAAAGCTAAACTCAAAAATAAAATCTGTAGATACAGCAATTCAAAGAATCAGAAAAAAAGCAAATAAAATAAAAAATAGTATAGATTAAAAACGATATAACCACAATGATTATATCGTTTTTTTAATAACTTTTATAGCTTCTTCAACAGATAATTGAGATTGTTCTCCAGTATTCATATCTTTCAAAGTAACAGTATTTGTTTCTATTTCTGTTTCACCTAAAACTACAACAAAAGGAATACTTAATTTATCTGCATACTTAAATTTTGACTTAATTTTTTTATCTTCCATAAATATCTCTGTATTAATGTTTGCATTTCTAAATTCTGTAGCAACAGGAATACAAGGTTTAATATCATCAGAAGTAGAAACAACTAATACATCTGCCATAGACTTTTTATTAACTTTAATAGCATTTAGTTCATTTAGCTTATAAAATAATCTTGTAAGTCCAATAGAAATTCCAACACCTGGTAGTTTTTTGTCAGTATAATATTCTGCCAAATTATCATAACGTCCTCCAGAACAAACACTTCCTAAACTAGGATATTCATTTAAAAATGTTTCATAAACAGTTCCTGTATAATAATCTAAACCACGAGCTATAGTTAAATCAATTTCATAATTACTTTCTGGCATTCCAAAAAGTTTTATACAGTTAATAACATCTTCTAATTCTTTCAAACCAGAATTAAAAATTCCATTTTTTATTCCAATATTTTTTAATGCAATAATTTTTTCTTCATTATTGCCAGAAATTTCTATAAAGTTCATAATAGTTAATATAGAATCTTTATTAATATTAAGATTAGAAAGTTCTTCTATTACATTTTCTTTACCAATTTTAGCTAATTTATCAATAATTCGCATTATTTCTGTAGACTGTTCAGATAAGTTTAAACTATCAAATAGACCATTTAAAAGTTTTCTATTATTAATATGAATTGTAAAATCAGAAAATCCTAATTCTTGGAATGTAGTATATATAACACTTGGAAGTTCTGCATCATATAAAACATTTAGTTCATTATCACCTATTATATCAATATCACATTGATAAAATTCACGAAATCTCCCTTTTTGAGGGCGTTCGCCTCTATAAACTTTACCAATTTGATAGCGCTTAAAAGGAAAAGACAATTCACCATAATGCATTGCAACATATTTAGCAAGAGGAACAGTTAAATCAAAACGCAATGCTAAATCATGTTCACCTTTATTAAAACGATAAATTTGTTTTTCTGTTTCACCACCAGCTTTTGCAAGTAAAATATCTGCAAGTTCTATAATTGGAGTGTTTAATGGTAAAAAACAAAATTTTTCGTAAGATTTTTGTATTTTTTCTTTCATTTGATTAAATAAAATTTGTTCATTTGGTAGAAGTTCCATAAAACCTGACAAGGTTCTTGGTACAATTTTATTTTCTGACATGTAAAAGCCTCCTTTTTGAATATAGTTATTATACATTTTTTTTTGGATAATATCAATACTTATAAGGAAAAAAGATATTTGACACAGAAACAAAAATATAATTAATTTTTAATGAAAAATGTTGCTATATGTAAAAAAAATTGTTATAATGTTCACGACAAAAATGGAGTTGATATGATGAAAAAAATGAAGAAAGAAAATAAACATATGAAGAAATCAATATGGAAAAAAATTTTAATAACATTTTTAATAATAGTAGTAATAGGAATAACATCATTAGGAATTTTATTATATGGACCATATTCAGGATTTAGAGAATGGTTAATAACAACTGCAATGACAACAATGTCTCATCAGTATTTTGCAACTTGGTTTTATGATGATGAAACAATAGAAGCAGTTTTATCAAAAAACAGAGTACAAGAAGTTGATGAAATAACAGATTTAGATACAATAGTTGTAGATGTAACAAATAAAGAAGAAGACAATAATAAAAAAGATAAAGTAGAATATAAAAACGAATATGAAAGAGCAATATTAGAAAGAGAACCAGGTAATAATGATTATAAAATAATAGAAATAAAAGGAAAAGGCTATAGTGGATATTTAGCTGCAATCTATGATCCATCAAAAGTAAAAACAGTATGCAGTAAAAATATTGGAAAAGTAGGACAATTATTAACAGATATGGCAAAAGAAAATAATGCGCTAGTTGCAATAAATGGTGGAGGATTTGAAGATCCGGAATTTCATGGAACAGGTTCATCACCATTAGGAATAACATTTTCTGGTGGAAAATTAATTACATCAAAAGGTTATTCAGGTTCAGGAGGAATAATAGGATTTACAGAAGATGATAAATTAGTTTTAGGAAAAATGACAGTTCAACAAGCTAGAGATATGAAAATAAGAGATGCTGTTACATTTGGACCATATTTAATAGTAAATGGAAAACCATCAAAAATATATGGAAATGGTGGATGGGGAACAGCACCAAGAACAGCAATAGGACAAAGACAGGATGGAATAGTATTATTTTTAGTAATAGATGGAAGAACTATAGCAAAACCAGGAGCAACTATTAAAGATTTAATAGAAATAATGCAAAATTATGGAGCATATAATGCCTCAAACCTAGATGGAGGAACATCTAGTGCAATGGTTGTAAAAGGAAAAATTATAAATGATCCAATTGATAGCTCTGGAGCACATAAAACAAGACATATATCAACAGGATTTATATTAACTAAGTGAAAGGAAGATTAAAATGGGATTTATTGTAGCACTTGACGGACCAGCAGGAAGTGGAAAGGGAACAGTAACAAAAAAGGTAGCAGAAAAATTAAATTTAGTAAATATTGACACAGGAGCAATGTATAGATGTGTAGCTTTAGATTGCTTAAATAAAAACATAGACAGCACAGAAATAGAAAAAATAAAAGAAGTACTTGAAAATATAGAAATAGAATTAAAAAATCAAAATGGAAATCAAGTAGTTTTATTAAATGGGAAAGATGTAACAAAAGAAATTAGGACAACAGAAGTTGATAGTTGTGTAGCAAAATTTGCAGCAATAAAAGAAGTTAGAGATAGAGTAACACCATTACAAAGAAAAATGGGTGAGAAAAATGATATAATAATGGAAGGCAGAGATATAGGAACAGTAGTATTTCCAAATGCAAATATAAAGATATTTCTAGATTGTTCTGTTGAAGAAAGAGCAAGAAGAAGATATAAGCAAAATATAGAAAAAGGGATACAAACAACTTATGAAGAAGTCTTAACATTAATTAAGGAAAGAAATGAATTAGAAACTAAAAGAGAGATAGCACCATTGAAAAAAACAGATGATGCAATATATATAGATTCAACAAATATGACAATAGAAGAAGTTACTGAAAAAATAGTAAAAGAAATAGAGAAAGTGAGATAATATGAAAGAAGAATTTCTAAAAATATTAAAAACAATAAAAAGAGAAGGAATAGATGATCTAATAAAATTTATAGAAAGTACAGATTTTTTTACTGCACCTGCAAGTACTAGATTTCATGGTGATTATGCAGGAGGATTAGTTGAACACAGTATGAAAGTATATGAAATACTTGTAGAAAAAGTAAAAAATTCACCAGTAAAACTAGATATATCAGAAGATACATTGAAAATAGTTGCATTATTACATGATATATGTAAGGCAAACTTTTATAAAGTAGATTATAGAAATGCTAAAAATGCATTAGGAGTTTGGGAAAAAGTACCATATTATACTGTTGATGATACAATCCCTTATGGACACGGAGAAAAATCTGTAATGATGATTACTGAATATATGAAATTAACAAGTGAAGAAAAATATGCAATAAGATGGCACATGGGATTTACTGAACCAAAAGAACAATATGGAACAATAGGTTTAGCATATAAAAAATATCCTTTAGCATTATTAATGTTTGAAGCAGATTTAGAGGCAACTTATTTATTTGATACATAACTTAAGAAAAAACAAAAAATAATGAGAAAAAATTTGGAAGATGAATTAAAAAATTCATCTTTTTTGAATTTAAAATAAAAATTAAAGATAAATGAAAATAGGTTCATTTTTATCTTTAATTTTTATACTTAAAGAATTTTGTAAATTTAATATAACAATAAATATCAATAAAGTCAAGAAATTTGAAAAGGAATTTTTTGATTTTAATCTAATAGAAAAAAAAACGAAAACTTCTAAATATCATATTATTTAGAAGTTTTTATAATCTTCAATTATAAAAATTAAAGAAAAATAAAAGACTAAAGAATTGGAGGAAAAAACAAAATGAAAAAATTAAACAGAAAAGAAAAAGGAATAACATTAATAGCATTAGTAGTAACAATAGTAGTGCTATTGATACTAGCAGGAATAAGTGTATCAATGTTAACAGGAGAAGATGGATTGATAAAACAATCACAAAAAGCAAAAGAAGAAACAGAAAAAGCAGAAGAGAAAGAAAAAATAGGGGAGTCAGTTGTTGTTGCTGTTAATAAAAGTGCGTATGGTGAAATAACAGAAAAGAATTTACAAGAAGCCTTAGATAATAGTACAAAAAAAGGTGAATCAAATGTAAAGGATAATGGAGATGGAAGTTTTTTAGTACAGTTTAAATCAGGAAGAAATTATGAAGTAGACCAAAAAGGTACAGTAACAGATGCTATAGTTGTAAATATAGGAAAAATAAATGATAATACCAGAGAATCAGAAACAAGAGATTGGGGAAATGATTGGAAAACATTAAATGAAATATCAAAAGAAATATCAAGAACTTCAAACATAACAAAAGATACATCTGAGGTTTCAATAACAGTAGATGGAGTAGCATATACAATAGGAGTAGGAGATACAGCAGACGTAAATATAACAGGAACAGGAGAAAAAGAACTAGATAAAACATATAAAGTAAGAATATTAGGATTTAATCATGATATTTTAACAAGTGATAGTAATAAAACTGCGGGTATAAGTTTTGAATTTCTTGAAGGAATTCCAATAATGGCAGAATATGAAGGAGACAAATTGTTTCCTGTAACAGAAAAAACGGATTCTACAGTTATAACTACAAAAGCGGGTATAATGTATCGAGGAGCTACAACTGGAGGTTGGGCTGTAACTCCGATGAGAGCAGGATTAAATTGTGAAACTACATTAGAAAGTTTAGACATGAGTAAATATATTAAGCAAGTGCAAAAAAGGTATATAAGAACATATAATAATAATGAAGATACAAGTAATATAATAAGTAATGACTATTTATGGTTATTAGCTGCATCAGAAATATGTGGAATAGATTCGAATGGATATGCTGGAAATTATTATAAAGCTATGACAAGTGAAGGAGAGAGATATAAATATTATCAATCAGCGAGTTCACTAAGTAAAACTATTAGTTATTGGCTTCGTTCACCTGATTCTTCAATATTTGATAGATACTTGACTATTGGTGGATTGGAAAACTTAAATGGATGTAGTTGGTGCGAGCTAGGTGATAACCAAGATGTAGCAGTTATTCCATGCTTTTGTATATAATATTTAAATAAATTATAAAAAATAAGTAGCTTGTTTTTAATAAAAAACTACTTATTTTTAAATTATAAATTAATCATCTAATGGCTCAAACAATAATCTAATATCAATATCCAAAACCTTTGCAATTTTATCAACAGTATCTAGTGAAAAAGTATTTCTACAAGAACTTTTAGATTCAATTTTTCTAATAAACTCATAACTAAAATATGATTTGGTTGCTAACTGCAATTGAGTCATTTTTTTTAATTTTCTTTGTTTCTTTATATTTTGACCAACTAACAAATATATATCCTGCTCCATAAAATACCATCTTTCTATAAATATTCATAATAAATGATAACAAAAAAATTCCAAAAATCAGTTACTCAATACCACCAGTAAGACAGAATATACGCAAATAGCATAATTGCACTTGTGAAAATTAGATAAAATAAAAACAATAGTATTGCAAAAAATATAAAAATGATATATAATATTGAGCCAAGAAAAAGACAAGGAGAAAAACATGTTAGTAAATAAACAAGTAATAGATGAACTATATCAATATGCAGGAGAAACTAGAGTACAAAAAGCAAGATTATATGTAAGAACAGGTAGAACAGAAATAGAAAAAATAAATTATAATGATGACAAAAATTTCGAAATACGCGGAAAAGTATTAGGGCAAGAGGTATATAGAACACATATATATGTTGATAATGGTGAAGTAGATGATATAACATGTGAATGTGAGGATTATCAAAACAGATATGCTGCATGTAAACATATAGTTGCAACAATAATGGAATTCCAAGAAAATTCAAAATATGAAGAAATGTTAAAACACCAAAATCATTTAGAAGTAAACAAAAATTTAAGTGTTGATTCTAAATATAGAAGTTTTAAGCAAATAGTAAATGAATTTTATGCTGAAGAAATGCACGAAATAGAGGAAACAAGTGAGACAGAAGAAGAAAAAGAAAAAATACAAATAGAACCTAAATTAATATATGATAAATATACAGGAAACTTAAAATTAGAATTTAAAATAGGTAATGAAAGAATGTATAAAATCAAAGATTTAGGTGAATTTTACGAAAATATGTTAGTAGGCAAAAAACATAAATATGGAAACAAATTAGACTTTGTACATAAAAAAGAAGCATTTGCAGAAAAAGATTGGCAACTTATAGAATTTATATTAAAATATGCTGAAATAATAAGTTTTGTAAACTCAGAAGCAAACTCTAATTATAGATATTATGGTAAAGCAATAAACGAAGGATATATTGCATTAAATAATAGTGGATTAGATGAAATGTTTGAGGTTTTAAAGACAAATGAAGTATTATTTCAAAAAGAATATCAAGAAACAACAATTGAACTAAAAGATGAAGATCCAGATTTACATTTCGTAATGCAAAAAAAGGGAAAAAATGAATATAAAATAACAATAAATGAAAATATAGATTTATTAAGAGAAATAGATATATTACAAGGAAGAAATTACAGCTATATGTTGCAAGACAACATACTATATAGGTGTAGTAAAAAATATGAAAGAAATACTTTAAATTTATTAAAAATATTTAAAAACAATTTTTTAACAGAATTAATATTAGGAGAAGAACAATTACCAGAATTATTTTCTGTAATATTACCAAAAATAAAGGATGGAATTGAATTTAAAGGATTAGATGAAGCACAATTAGAGAGATATAAACCTAAAAAATTAGGAATAAAAATATTCCTAGATTTTGATGAAAATGACCATATATTAGCAGATGTAAAGTTCTGCTATGGTGAAGAAGAATTTAATCCATTACAACAAGAAATTCAAATAAAATATCCAAGAGATATTTTAGAAGAAAATAAAGCAATTAATTTGTTCAGAAAAACAGGATTTATGTATTATGCACAAAAAGAATGTTTTATACTTCCAAAAGATGATGATATATATGATTTTTTATCAAATGGTATAAATGAATATATGCAAAAATTTGAAGTATTAGTAACAGATAATTTTAAAACAAAAGAAATAAGATCTCCTAAAATAGGAAGTCTAGGCATAAGAATAGAAAATGATTTGTTAACAATAGATTTAGATAAATTAAATATAGATGTAACTCAATTACAAGAAATAATGGAGAAATATAACTTAAAGAAAAAATATCATAAACTAAAAGATGGAAGTTTCATCAATTTAGAAGAAAATCCAGATATAGAATTTATAAATCAATTAATAACTGGAATGGATATTAATTATAAAGATTTAGAAAAAGGTAAAGTACGTTTACCTGTAAATAGGAGTCTATATTTAAACCAATTGTTAAAAACAAGTTCTAACATGCAAGTTACCAAAAATTCAGAATATAAAGAATTAACATCTAAATTAGACAAACAAAATGAAGAAGATGAAATTAAAATACCAAGTAATCTTGAAAATATATTAAGATATTATCAAAAAACAGGATATAAGTGGTTAAAGATGTTAGACAATTATAAATTTGGAGGTATATTAGCAGATGATATGGGACTTGGTAAAACTATACAGATATTATCAATAATATGTGGATATGTTGAAAATACAGAAAATAGAAGAGCATCAATAGTAATATGTCCAAGTTCATTAACATTAAATTGGCAAAATGAGGCAAAAAAATTTACAGATAAAATAAAAACTTTAGTAATAAAAGGAACTGCAATAGAAAGAAAACAGCAAATAAGTGAAGTTGGAAACTATGATTTAGTAATAACATCATATGATTTATTAAAAAGAGATATAGAATTATATAAAGAACAAAAATATAAATTTAGATTTGCTATAGCAGATGAAGCACAATATTTAAAAAACAGTAATACTCAAAATGCAAAAGCAGTTAAAGAAATTTTAGCAGATACAAGATATGCATTAACAGGAACTCCAATAGAAAACTCATTGGCAGAATTATGGTCTATATTTGATTTTATAATGCCAGGTTATCTGTTTAGCTACAAAAAATTTAAAATGTTATATGAAACACCAATAGTAAAAGATAATGATCAAAAAACTACGAAAAAACTAAAAATGCTAATAGAACCATTTGTCTTAAGAAGAACAAAAAAAGAGGTATTAACTGAATTACCAGAAAAAACTATAACAGTTTTAAATAATCAGATGAAAGAAGAACAAGAAAAAATATACTTGAATTATCTAGCACAAGCAAAACAGGAAGTTGCAGATACAATAAATATAAGAGGCTTTGAAAAGAGTAGTATGCAAGTGCTTGCAGCATTAACTAGATTAAGACAAATATGTTGTGAACCAAGTTTGTTTATAAGAGATTATACAGAAGGAAGTAGTAAACTAGAGCAATGTATTGAAATAGTCAAAGATGCAATAGAAGCGGGACACAAAATATTATTATTTTCAAGTTATACATCAATGTTTGAAATTATAGAAAAAGAATTAAAAATAAACAACATAAAATATTTTAAATTAATTGGTTCAACAAAAGTTGATGAAAGAATAAAAATGGTTGATGAATTTAATGTTAATAAAGATATAAAAATATTTTTAATTTCTTTAAAAGCAGGAGGAACAGGATTAAATTTAACAGGTGCAGATATGGTAATACATTATGATCCATGGTGGAATGCATCAGCAGAAAATCAAGCAACAGACAGAGCATACAGAATAGGACAAAAAAACAATGTTCAAGTATATAAACTAATAACAAAAAATACTATTGAAGAAAAAATATATGAACTACAACAAAAGAAATCTCAACTAATAGATAATATGCTTAGTACAAAAACATCATTTATTGGTAAATTATCAAAAGAAGAGATAATGAAATTATTTGAATAATAATAAAAAAGGACATGTTTACACATGTCCTTCGGAGGTTAAAAGACCGGTTTATATCCGAATTCTTCAAATTCCTCTGCACTTGCAGGAATTCTGGTAGTTTCGAAATCATCAAACCTTATTGTAAAACAAGGTCTGTCGCTATCAAAACACCAGCCGACAATTTCGGCAACTTCACCAGGTCTGTAACCATTTGGAGAATTGCAAACAACCCGCTCTCCGACTGATTTAGACAAAATTTCTACAACTTTAATTTTGCCCTCCATATAGGTTCCTCCCTTAAAAATAAATTGTAAGACAATTATAGATTGTTATATATAATTTGTCAAGAGAAAGGAGAAAAATAGTAATTATAAAATGAAAGATTATATAACAGTAATAGGAGCAGGTTTGGCAGGATGCGAATCTGCATATCAAATAGCTAAAAGGGGAATAAAAGTAAAATTATATGACATGAAACCATTAAAATACACACCAGCTCATAATAATAAAAATCTAGCAGAAATAGTATGTAGCAACTCATTCAAATCAAATTTGCTTACAAATGCATGTGGACTTTTAAAAGAAGAATTAAGATATTTAGATTCACTATTAATAAAAATAGCAGACGAAACACAAGTTCCAGCAGGTCAAGCATTAGCAGTAGATAGAGAATTATTTTCTGAAAAAGTTACAAAAGAGATTGAACAGAATCCATTGATAGAAGTTGTACATGAAGAAGTAACTGAAATAGAAAAAATGTCTCAAGATGGAATTGTAATAATAGCAACAGGACCTTTAACTTCGAGTAAATTAGCAGATAATATTTCAAAAATAACAGGACAAGATAAATTATATTTTTATGATGCGGCTGCTCCAATAATTACAAAAGAAAGTATTAATTTTAATATAGCTTTTTTTGGTAATAGATATGAACAAGAAAAACAAAAAAAAGAAACAGAACAAGAATGGAAAGAAAGATTAAAAGCTCAAGATGATAGTTATATAAATCTGCCTATGGATCAACAAGAATATGAAAAATTTTATAATGAATTAATAAATGCGGAAATTGTAACATTACATGACTTTGAAAAAAGAGAAATTTTTGAAGGATGTATGCCAATTGAAATAATGGCTAAAAGAGGAAAAGATACATTAAGATATGGACCACTAAAGCCAGTTGGTTTTGATGATCCTAGAACTATTAAAAGGTCATATGCAATAGTTCAATTAAGGCAAGACAATAAAAATGGTAGTATTTATAATATGGTTGGATTTCAAACAAATCTTAAATATGGAGAACAAAAAAGAGTCTTTAGTTTAATTCCAGGAATGGAAAATGCAGAGTTTGTAAAATATGGAGTAATGCATAGAAACACATATATAAATTCTACTAAATTATTAGATAATACATATAATTTAAAATCTAATAATAATATATTTTTTGCAGGACAAATTACTGGTGTAGAGGGATATGTAGAATCAATATCATCAGGCTTGGTAGCATCAATAAATGCATGTAAAAAATTAAAAAATGAAGAAAAAATATCATTTCCTAATTTAACAATGATAGGAGCATTAGCAGAATATATTTCAACAGCAAATGAAAAATTTCAACCAATGAATGCAAATTTTGGAATATTACCAGAGTTAAAAATTAGAATAAAAGATAAGAAGGTAAAATACTTAACACTTGCGGAAAGAGCACTTGAGGCATTAAAAGACAAAAAAAATTAAAAAACGATTTTTTTTCGTAAAAAACTCTTGTACAAAAAATATCGTTGTGTTAGAATAGATAATGAATAAAAATATAATACTAATGAAAGGAGTTTATTGAGTAATCTAATTACTTGATAGGTTAGGGAATGAACGAATTGGAAGATTTACAAGAAATTATAAAAAATTTCATTTGTGAAAAAGCAAAAATTAATAAAGAAATATCAGTAATAGAAGAAAAAAGAGTGCAACTTGCAGATCAAAGAAATGCCAAAAAAACAACATTAGACAATGCTAATGCCGAAAATGCAGTAGCAGAAATTAATATGATTGGAAACGAAATCTCTCAATTAGGAAACCAAAGTCAAGATTTACAAAATAAACTAGACAGTAAATTTATAGAATTAAAAAATCAGATAAATATGCAAATTAATAATCAAATTACCGAGAGACTAAGAGAAATTAGTAAAATAAGAGAATTCATATGTGAATTATCAGAAAGAATATCTAAATATGAAAACAAAAAAAATAAATATAAAGTTCAACAAGAGGAGTTTTATGCAAAATTCGGAAAAATACCAGAACTTTCAGAAAATGCTCAAAATATAAATAGAGAACAAGAATTAGAATGTGCTACAAATAGAGAAACAAAAAAAGAATTTGAAAATAAAATAGCAAATATACAAAATGAAATAACTGAATTAACAGTATTTAAAAAAGAATTCAGAAACTGTAACTGGTCAAAAATCATAGAAAATAAAGAAGAATCAGAAGAAGTAGTTGAAATAGAAGAAAATAAAGAAATAAATTTAGATGAACATGTAGAAAATTTTATAAACATAGTACAAAATGTAATTAATGAAAACAATTATAAAATTGAAACTGAAAAGGTTGAAGCTGTATTAGAAGGACTAGAAACAGAAAAAGCTGAATTAATAGAAGAAACAGATTTAGAAGGATTTGGACCAATCCAATTACAAGAAATTGAAGAAATAAATATTGAAGAAGAGTCAAGAGAAGTAGAATATATAGTTCCACAAGAGACAAAAAATGTAGAAGAAATAAAAGAAATAGAAGAAATCGAAATAGAACAAGTACAAGCTACAGAAGATATAAAATTAGAAAATGAGCAAAGAGAAGAAATAATAGTTCCAGAAGAAAAAGAAGAACCAGAAATTCATAATGAAAAACCAGAATTATTAAGTATAATCGTAAAATTCGAAGATGGAGAATTGGTATATAAAGGGCAAGTAAATGATGGACAAGAAATAAAATTATATCCTACAAAAGATAAAAGAAACAATACATTATTAAGAAATAGAGAAAATAAAAAACAAGTAAAATCATCTTTAATAAATTATGCAATATCAAAATATAAAAATTTAGATAAAAAAGTTATAAAGAAAATAGATACTACAATTTGTGAGATGATAACAAAGTTTGCAAAAATGTATGATTGTGATGCTTCAGGTTTAATATATAATTATGCAATGTCATTTTCAGTTAGTGAAGCAGTAGAAATAGAAAATATGCCACAAATTACATATAATCTAGTATTTTCTAAAGATGTAAAATTAACAGTAAAAGAAAAAGAAACGATTAAAAAAATATGTAAAGATGCAGAAAAGAATGAATGTATAGAAATAATAGAAACTGCTACTGGAATAAAGAAATTAAAATATATTTTTAAAAGAGTATTTAATCTAAATAAAACAAAAGCATTGCCAGAAAGTAGATATTAATAAAAATAAATAAAAAACCATTGACACAACAAGAAAAAAATGGTAAAATATAAACCGCAGTGAAATTTGCTACAAAGTAGCAGTTCCGTAGCGGTTTTTATTATATTAAAAATAAAGAAAAGAGGTGAAATTTAAGTGCCAACAATTAATCAATTAGTAAGAAAAGGAAGACAAACTTCAAAAGTAAAATCTACAGCTCCAGCACTTCAACATGGATGGAATTCAAGAAATAAAACAGTTACAAACAATTCAGCTCCACAAAAAAGAGGTGTATGTACAGTAGTAAAAACAGTAACACCAAAAAAGCCAAATTCAGCATTAAGAAAAGTAGCGAGAGTTAGACTTTCAAATGGTTTTGAAGTTACGTCTTATATCCCAGGAATAGGACACAACTTACAAGAACACAGTGTAGTTCTAATCAGAGGTGGAAGAGTAAAAGACCTTCCAGGTGTTAGATACCATATTATTAGAGGAACACTAGATACAGCAGGAGTAAAAGACAGAATGCAAGGACGTTCAAAATATGGTGCAAAACGCCCAAAAAAATAAAAAGCAAATAACAGATTAGTGCACACAATTTTACTAAATTAAGGTACTTAAATTTAGAATAGATTATGTAGCACTATGCGGGAAAGAATATCTTTCCAGAGTAACTTAGACATTTATTTAAATGTCAAAAAAGAAAAGGAGTGAAGAATAGTGCCAAGAAGAGGATTTATAGCAAAAAGAGATGTATTACCAGATCCAATATATAATAGCAAAGTTGTTACAAAATTAATAAACAACATAATGCTAGATGGTAAAAAATCAGTTGCTCAAAACATAGTATATGATGCATTTGAAATAGTAAAAGAAAAAGAAGGAAAAAATCCTTTAGAAGTATTTGAAGCAGCATTAGAAAATGTTATGCCAGTTCTTGAAGTAAAAGCAAGAAGAGTTGGAGGAGCAACATATCAAGTTCCACTAGAAATTAGACCTGAAAGAAGACAAACATTAGGTTTAAGATGGATAGTAACATATGCTAGAAATAGACATGAAAAAACAATGGCAGAAAAACTAGCAGGAGAAATAATAGATGCAGTAAACGGAAATGGTGGAGCATTTAAGAAGAAAGAAGATACACATAGAATGGCAGAAGCTAATAAAGCATTTGCACATTATAAATGGTAAAATTAATGGTAAAAGGAGGAAAAGATAAAAAATGGCAGGAAGACAATATCCATTAGAGAGAACAAGAAACATAGGAATAATGGCTCATATAGATGCTGGAAAAACAACGACAACAGAGAGAATATTATTTTATACAGGAAAAACTCATAAAATAGGAGAAGTACATGAGGGTGCAGCAACAATGGACTGGATGGAACAAGAACAAGAGAGAGGAATAACAATAACATCTGCTGCAACAACATGTTTTTGGAATAATCACAGAATAAATATAATAGACACTCCTGGACACGTTGATTTTACAGTTGAGGTACAAAGATCTTTAAGAGTACTTGATGGAGCAGTTACAGTATTAGCTGCAAAAGGTGGTGTTCAACCACAAACAGAAACTGTTTGGAGACAAGCAGATAAATATAATGTACCAAGAATGGTATATATAAATAAAATGGATATAGTTGGGGCAAACTTTATGTTATGTATAGACCAACTAAAAAATAGATTACATGCGAATGCAGTTCCAATCCAATTACCAATTGGATCAGAAGATAATTTCAAAGGAATAGTAGACCTTATAAAAATGAAATCTTATGTACACAAAGATGACTTAGGAAAAATAATTGAAGAGGGCGAAATACCAGCAGACATGTTAGAAGAAGCTAAAAAATTCAGAACTGCAATGGTAGAAGCAGCATGTGAACAAGATGAAGAATTAATGATGAAATATTTAGATGGAGGAGAACTATCTGAAGAAGAAATCAAAAAAGGATTACGTTTAGGAACAGTAGCAAATACAGTGGTTCCTGTATGTTGTGGATCTTCATACAAGAATAAAGGTATTCAAGAATTACTAAATGCAGTAGTTGATTTTATGCCTTCACCATTAGATATACCACATATCAAAGGTGAAACATTAGATGGTGAACCAACTGAAGCAAAAACATCTGATTCAGAACCATTTGCAGCATTAGCATTTAAAATTGCAACAGACCCATTCGTAGGAAAATTATGTTTCTTCAGAGTATATTCTGGAACATTAGAAACAGGTTCAACAGTTTTAAATTCAAGTAAAGATAAAAAAGAAAGAATAGGAAGAATTCTACAAATGCACTCAAATCACAGAGAAGATATAGAAAGAGTATATTCTGGTGATATTGCAGCAGCAGTAGGATTAAAAGATGTTACAACTGGAAATACTTTATGTGATCCAGATCATCCAATAATACTTGAATCAATGGAATTCCCTGAACCAGTTATTGATATAGCTATTGAGCCAAAAGATAAAGCAGCTCAAGAGAAAATGGGAATTGCTTTAGCAAAACTAGCTGAAGAAGATCCAACATTTAAAACATATACAAATCAAGAAACTGGACAAACAATTATAGCAGGTATGGGTGAATTACATCTAGATATAATTGTAGATAGATTAAAAAGAGAATTTAAAGTAGAATGTAATGTAGGAAAACCACAAGTTGCTTATAAAGAAACAATTAGAAACAAAGTAAGAGTTCAAGGTAAATTTATTCGTCAATCAGGAGGTAAAGGACAATATGGTGATGTATGGTTTGAAATGGAACCATTAGAACCAGGAAAAGGAATTGAATTCGAAAGCAAAATAGTTGGAGGAGCAGTTCCAAAAGAATATATTAAACCAATTGAACAAGGAATGAGAGAAGCAGCAGAAAGTGGAATACTTGCAGGATATCCTGTAATAGATTTCAAAGTATCATTAGTTGATGGTTCATATCACGAAGTTGACTCTTCAGAAATGGCATTCAAAATAGCTGCATCAATGGCATTTAAAGAAGGATGTAAACAAGCAAAATCAGTTATATTAGAGCCAATAATGAAAGTAGAAATAACAGTTCCAGAAGAATATATGGGAGATGTTATAGGTGATGTAAACTCAAGACGTGGTAGAGTAGAAGGAATGGAAGCAGTAGATGGAATGCAAGAAATAAGATCATTTATACCATTATCAGAAATGTTTGGTTATGCTACAGACTTACGTTCAAAAACACAAGGTAGAGGAACATACTCTATGGAACCATCTCATTATGAAGAAGTTCCAAAATCAATACTTGAAACAATAGTTGCTTCAAGAGCAAAAAAGGAAGAATAATATAAAATTAGTTAAAATGCTTGCTTTTTTGGCAGAAATGTTATAAAATGCAAGTACGTAAAAAGTTATTAATATTAAAAAATATATAAGGAGGAATTTTAAAATGGCAAAAGCAAAATTTGAAAGAACAAAGCCACACGTTAACATTGGTACAATCGGACACGTTGACCATGGAAAAACAACAACAACAGCTGCTATAACAAAATACCTAGGATTATTAGGAAAAGCACAATATACAGCTTATGATCAAATCGATGGTGCACCAGAAGAAAAAGCAAGAGGAATCACAATTAATACAGCACACGTTGAATATGAAACAGAAAAAAGACACTACGCACACGTAGACTGTCCAGGACATGCTGACTACGTAAAAAATATGATTACAGGAGCAGCACAAATGGATGGTGCTATATTAGTAGTATCAGCTGCTGATGGACCAATGCCTCAAACAAGAGAGCATATCCTATTAGCAAGACAAGTAGGTGTAAAATACATCGTAGTTTACCTAAATAAATGTGATATGGTAGACGATCCAGAATTATTAGAATTAGTAGAAATGGAAGTTAGAGACTTATTATCAAGTTATGATTTTCCAGGAGACGAAATTCCAATTGTAAAAGGATCTTCATTACAAGTACTAGAAAGTACATCAACAAATCCAGATGATCCTGTATATGCTCCAATGAAAGAGCTAATGGATGCTGTTGATAATTATATTCCAACACCAGATAGACCAATAGACCAACCATTCTTAATGCCAGTTGAAGACGTATTCACAATTACAGGACGTGGAACAGTTGCAACAGGTAGAGTAGAAAGAGGAGTTGTTAAAGTTTCAGACGAAGTTGAAATTATAGGTCTAACAACAGAAAGAAGAAAAACTGTTGTTACAGGTGTAGAAATGTTCAGAAAATTATTAGATCAAGCAGAAGCTGGAGATAATATAGGAACATTATTAAGAGGAATTGATAGAAAAGACATTGAAAGAGGTCAAGTACTATGCAAACCAGGAACAATACATCCACATACAAAATTCACATCAGAAGTTTATGTATTAACTAAAGAAGAAGGTGGAAGACATACACCATTCTTCAATGGATACAGACCACAATTCTATTTCAGAACAACAGATGTAACAGGAGTTATCGAGTTACCTGCTGGAACAGAAATGGTTATGCCTGGAGACAATGTTTCAATGACAATTGAATTAATAACACCAATCGCAATAGAAAAAGGATTAAGATTCGCTATTCGTGAAGGTGGTAGAACAGTTGGTTCTGGAGTTGTTGCTGAAATACTTGCATAATAACAAAATATAATAATAAGAAGAAGTCAAAGAAATTTGGCTTCTTTTTTTATGAAGTTACCATAAAATTTGACAAATTATTCTAAAAGTTGTATAATAAAAAAGGATTATTTTGAGAAAGCAAAAGATAAGAAGGGGGATTCATATGAATAAAAAAGAAGACAAAGTAGTATTTGAAGACTATGGAATAGAGTTTTCAGAAAAAGAAATAGAAGGACTAGATCAAGAATCTTTAATTAGATGTAAAAGAAAAGTGCAGGACTTATTAAAAGAAATAGATAGAAAAATAAAAAATATGTAAAAAGGAGTGAAAAATATGTCTATAGACTACCAAGAAAGAATAGCAGAAAAAATAAAACAAGCATTAGAAACAGCATATGAACAAGGAATAGGACCAGCATATGCAGCTGGATTTATGGCTGGGTATTATAATATTGGTAATTTGACACAAGGGCAAGATTTAAAAGAAATAAAAGGTTTATTATCTAAAACTCTTTTAGTAAATAGCCTTACAATGCAAATGGTTAAAGAGTTCATAGATAAAAATACTATAGGATTTGACATAATGACTGTTGCACAAGAAATAGAAGACAAAAAATTAGAAGAATTAAGAAATAATGAAGTAGCAGAAAAAGAAGATGAATATATTGATGATGATAAGGTAGATCAAACTTCAAGAGAATATATTTCATTAATGTCTGATAAATTAAGAAGAATGTTACAAAAGGCTAAAGAAAATGGAATAGATTATGGTTATGCTATGGAACATTTTAAAATCCAAGAATTAGATTATGAAAGATATTTTAAGGGAACAGGTAAAAATCGTAATATTATTAATCAATTACTTGATGAAAATGATGTTACAGC
>CANRHQ010000015.1 GCA_947630445.1 uncultured Clostridia bacterium
GTCTTTTTGTTACTTTGTTCAAAACTATAAGTTTTCCGTTACCACGGGTATAACCCGTGGTTTACCCTTAAAGTTAAAAAATCGTGAATTAGAAATATTTTTTCTAGTTCACGATTTTTTAAATTAATATGTTATTGTATAAGATTCTAATTGTCCTTCAGTCTTTTGACAGTTTAGTTTATATTCTTGACTAGTTATTGTAGCTCCACTAGGTACAGTAGTTCCTTCTCCGCTTCCCGTAGAAGAATTCAGTAATTTAGGAGTTGGAAGAGGATACTCATTATCATACCAAACAACTCCACAACCAGGACGATAACAACTAAAATAGTCAGCCACACCATCATTGTCTAAATCTCTGCTACTGTGAGTACTATGGTTGCAATAATTAGTGACTGTATAAGTATAATGATAATACTCAGTAGTATAACAACCTCCTCCATTTTTTGCATCTCCAGTATGTGTATGTTTATTTGCTACTACTTTTATTGCTTTTGATATTGTTTCTCTTGGATTATTTGCCTCATCTATTGTTAGTACATGTAAATAATATATTGTTGTTTCTTCTGATGGTATTGATAATGTCAATTGTTCTCCATTACTTGAAAATGTTCCCGTATAACTTTCTTCTTCTGTTCCTAACTCTGCAGAATTTGTATTTAATTCATATTTCATTGTTTTTACACTGCTTTCTCTGTCTGTATGCGTTACTGTTGCTTTTACTGTTGCTGTCTCTACTTTTCCTGCTCCTGATAGTTCTATACTTGCTTCTGGTAATCCTCTGTCTATATTTGTTATATCTGTTTCTGCTGTTCCTCCCCATTGTCCTTCACCATCTACCAATCTTGCATACATCCTTCCATTATTTGTATATGTTCTACTTTTTACTTGCTCCCAAAGTTTATTATCTATACTTGTTTCTAACGTGTATCCTTTTTCTGTTGTCTCTGCTGTTACTGTTACTTTATCATTTGTCCAGCCTTCTACATTACGTTTAAATGTTATATTTCCTCCTTCTTCTGAATTTAAGTTTGGTACTCTCGCTGTTTCTACTTTATTTACTTCATTTACATTTCCTGCTTCATCTTTTACCCATATATAATATTCTGTTCCTTGTTTTTTACTTCCTACTGTTACTTCTAATTCTTTCGTGTTTTCTTCCTCTATATAACTTCCTGGTTCTACTTGTTCCTCTGTTATTTCATATCCTATTATTCCTGATTCATTATCTGTTGCTTTTATTTTTATTGTACTCGATGTCGCTGTTGTTTCTGGTGATATTTGTGGCTTTTCTTTATCTATGTTTTTTACTCCTCCTGTTATATATGCTGTTGCTTGTCCTTCTCCATTTATTATTCTTGCATACATTGACCCATTTTCTTCAAATTCTCTACTTGCTTTATTTTCCCAGTCTTTCCCATTTAAACTTGTTTGTACTGTAAATCCCGTTAAACTTGTACTTGCTGTTGCTATGACATTTTGATTTGTCCAAGATTCTTTTGAATATTCTATTTTTAATTTTGCCTGTTCTATTCCTGGCATATCTTTATATACATAGTGTTCTTCTTTATATTTACTGTCTTTCACTACTATTGTATATTTACTGTCATCTTCTTCTAATTTGTATTTTCCATCTCCTATGTTAACATCTAATTCTCTTTCTAAATCTTCTCTCGTCATTTCTCCATAGTTTCCTTTTGATTTTGCACTTACTATTGCCATTTGAATCAAATCTTCTTCTCCACTATATTCTGTTTGTCTTTTTGCTTCTTTTGCTTGATCTATTATCCCACTATCTCCCATTAGCATTGTTATACTTACACCTGCTAATATCATTAATACTACAATTGTTACTACAAGTGCTATTAAAGTTATTCCTTCGTTTCTTTTCATTTTTTATTCCTCCTTTGTTTTATCATAATTTAATTAACTTAAAGATTTAAAAAAAACTAGAAGTTCTTTATTTGCAGCACTTTTCGTTTTTATATTTTTAAAAAATATTGAAATTTTTCCTTAATAAATTTTCTTGCAAATGATATTATATTATAGTATAATTAATATAAAGATATTCTTTAAGTTAATTACTTAAGGATATTTTTTTATAAAAAAATAGAGACTACATTTTATTGTAATCCCTATATTCAATCTATTTTTTATAAATGTAATACTCTTGATTTTATTTCTTTAGTTTTTCCAACATTCCAAAAATTCTCTCCTAAATATCCACATGTACGACGAACAACATTCATTTTAGAATGATCTTTATTTCCACATTGAGGACATTCCCATTCATTTTTTTCATTTATTATCATTTCTCCATCAAATCCACAAATATGGCAATAATCTGACTTTGTATTAAATTCAGCATATTGAATATTATCATATATAAATTTTACTACTTCTTCAAGTGCAGTTAGATTATTTCTCATATTTGGAACTTCTATATAAGAAATTGCTCCTCCTCCTGATAATGCTTGGAATTCGCTTTCGAATTTTAATTTATGAAATGCATCTATTTTTTCTCTAACATCGACATGATATGAATTAGTATAATATCCTTTGTCTGTAATATCTTCAATATCTCCAAATTTTTCTTTATCAATACGAGCAAATCTATAACATAGTGATTCTGCTGGAGTTCCATATAGAGAAAATCCTATATTAGTTTCTTTTCTCCACATTTCAGTTCTAGCTTTTAAATATTTCATTAATTTAATTGCAAAATCATGTCCTTCAGGCGTGGTATGTGATACTCCTTTAACTAATTTGGTTGTTTCGTATATTCCAATATAACCTAAAGATATTGTTGAATATCCTCCTTTTAAATACTTATCAATTTTTTCACCTTTTTTTAATCTTGCTATTGCTCCATTTTGCCAATGTATTGGAGATATATCTGATTTTGTTCCTAATAACGCATAATGTCTACACATTAATGCTTCTTTACATAGTTCTAATCTCTCATCTAATAACTTCCAAAATTTTTCTTCATTTCCTCTTGTTAAAATTCCTATCTGTGGTAAATTTATACTTACTACTCCTTGATTAAATCTTCCTTCAAATTTGTAATTTCCATTTTCATCTTTCCAAGGAATTAAGAAACTTCTACATCCCATTGGGCTAAAAATATTTCCCTCATAATTTTCTTTCATCTTTTTAGCTGATATATAGTCTGGATACATTCTTTTTGCAGAACATTTAACAGCTAATCTAGTTAAATAATCATATTTTCCACCTTTTAAGCAATTATTTTCATCTAATACATATACTAACTTTGGAAATGCAGGTGTTACATAAACTCCAACTTCATTTTTTATTCCTTGTATTCTTTGCTTTAGTATTTCTTCTATTATCATAGCATTTTCTTCTATGTACTCATCATCTGGTTCTAAATGTAAAAACAATGTTACAAAAGGTGCTTGTCCGTTTGTTGTCATTAATGTATTTATCTGATATTGCATTGTTTGAACACCTGCTGAAAGTTCCTCTTGTACTCTATCTTTTACCATATCTTCTATTATGTCCTTTGATAGTTTTCCGCCATATTTTTCTGTTAACTTTTTCTTGAATTTATCATGACTTCTTCTTAAATATTTTCCTAAATGTTTTAAATCTACTGATTGTCCACCATATTGATTACTAGCTACAGCTGCTATTATCTGAGTTACAATAGTACATGCTACTTGAAAACTTTTTGGACTTTCTATCATTTTTCCATTCATAGCAGTTCCATTATCTAACATATCCCCTATATTTACTAAACAACAATTAAATATTGGTTGAACAAAATAATCTGCATCATGGAAATGAAATATTCCTTCTTCATGTGCTTTTGATATTTTTTCTGGTAATAATATTCTTTTAGTTAAATCTCTTGATACTTCTCCTGCAATATAATCTCTTTGTGTTGATGCTAATAATGTATTTTTATTTGAATTTTCTTCTGATAATTCTTTATTTTCATTTCTTATTAATTTTAAAATTGATTCATCTGTTGTATTTGATTTTCTTACTAATGCTCTTGTATATCTATATACTATATATTTTTTTGCTAATTCAAATTTATCAAATTCCATTAGTTTTTCTTCTATAATATCTTGTATATCTTCTACTAATATTCTTTTTTTATCTAAATCAGTAATATATGATATTATTTCCTCAATTTCTTCTTTAGTTGCTTTTTGTTTTCCTCTAACTTCTTTATTTGCTTTTTCTATTGCTATTTCAATCTTTGCTCTATCAAAGTCAATTGTTCTTCCGTCTCTTTTTATTACCTTCATTTTTTCATTTCCTCCTTCGATTTTCTAGTGATATTATATATTTAATTTTTCAAAAAACTGTTGCAATTGCAACAAAAATGAAATATAATTTATTTGAATTTTCATAATTTTTAGTATAATTATTATGTCGAATTTTCAAACTTTTGGTACACTAGATTTTTATATTTTTAGGTGATATTTTATGGATACTAATTTTGATAAAAAAATTTTTATAGAAAATTTTAAACATGGTTGTAACAAAATTCAATTAAAAAAATTTTCAAAAGGAGAAACTATTACAACATATATTCAAAAACGAAATCAGATATGTATTGTTTTGTCTGGAGAAGTTGATTTAATTAGATATGACTTAAATGGAAATAAAACTATAATTAGCCATTTTATTTGTGATGATATATTTGGAGAAGTTTTTT
The DNA here is from genome assembly GCA_947630445.1 of uncultured Clostridia bacterium. Lineage (GTDB taxonomy): Bacteria > Bacillota > Clostridia > TANB77 > CAG-508 > CAG-269. The sequence goes on from CANRHQ010000015.1 coordinate 4,691, forward strand.
ATCCAGTTAATACTAATAATGAACTTTTTGCAGTTGCTTGTAAAAGTTCTGAAATTTTATTTTTCACATATGATACACTTTTTACTAAATGTAGGCGCAATTGTGATTTTCATAAAACTCTTACTAGTAGTTTATCAGAACTATTTTTAGAACAGATTATTTCATTAAATTCACGAATTGAATTATTAACAAAACGAAGTATTAGGTCAAAAATCCTTGCCTACTTTGATTTACAAACAAGAGGTTCTATTAATAGAAATTTTTTTATGCCATTTTCATATACTGATTTAGCTGATTTTTTAAGTATTGATAGAAGTGCAATGATGAGAGAAATTAAACTTTTAATTGATGATGGTTTTATAAAAAAAAGTGGTGGTAAAATAACTTTATTATATTAATAAAGTTATAATTCCAATTTATTTGCATATACTTATAAAAAAACTTTGGAGGAAATTATATGCAAAAATCAAAAATAATTTCATTAATTTTATTATTAATAATATGTAGTTTTAATACTTGTTATGCTTTTTCAGAAAGCTATACTTGGTCTGTTATAAATCCTTCTATAGAAACCTCTTCACCTCTTACTGAAAGTAAAGACATATTAGATAATAATTTTCTTTCTCTTGAGGCTGGTTCTGCAATTTTAATTGAGCAAAACACTGGTAAAATGCTTTATGGATATAATATACATGAGAAATTACATCCTGCTAGTGTAACTAAAATTATGAGTTTGTTATTGATTATGGAAGCTCTTGATTCAGGAAAAATTACTCTTGATACTCAAATACCTTGTAGTGAAAATGCTGCAAGTATGGGAGGTTCTCAAATTTGGCTAGATCCAAGAGAAACTTTAAGTGTTAATGATATGTTAAAAGCTATTTCTGTAGTTTCTGCAAATGATTGTGTGGTTGCCTTGGCAGAATATCTTGGAGGCACTGAAGAAGGTTTTGTTCAAATGATGAATAATAGAGCAAAAGAACTTGGTATGAATGATACTACTTTTAAAAATTGCCATGGTCTTGATGAAGATGGTCATTTAACTTCTGCTTATGATATTGCTTTAATGTCTCGTGAATTATTAGTTAATCACCCATCAATTACAAATTACTCTACTATATGGATGGATACTCTTAGGGATGGAAAATCAGCATTATCTAACACTAATAAATTAGTACGTAATTATTCTGGCTGTACTGGATTAAAAACAGGCTCAACTTCACTTGCACTATATAATTTATCCGCTTCTGCTACAAGAGATGATTTATCTTTGATTGCAGTTATAATGAAAGCTCCATCTTCTGCAATTCGTTTTCAGAATGCATCTTCTTTACTAGATTATGGTTTTACTAATTTTTCTTATAAATCTTTTGGTAACAAAAATGATATAGTAAAATCAGTTAATGTTTCTAAAGGTCTTGAAACAAGTGTTAATGCAGTTTATGAATCTTCTCCATCATTTCTTATTCAAAAAGGTAAAGAATCTAATATTACTTATGAAATAAATTTAAAAGAATCTATTCAGGCTCCTGTATCTCAAGGTCAATTTCTTGGAACAGTTAATTACTATTTAGATGGATCTAATATTGAAACAGTTAATTTAATTGCAGAAAATTCTATTTCAAAAATGAATTTATTTAATATGTCTATACATCTATTTAATAAGTGGTTTACACTTTTAAGAATATAAATGTACGTAAAAAGGCTCTAAATTTTTAGAGTCTTTTTATATTATTTCTATTATTGTTGCTCTAATATTTTCAGCTGTATTTTCCATAAGAATTTTTATTGTATTTGACCTATTATTTTTAAATTTAAAATCATAACTTCCATATGCTACAGCTGCATCTTTTCCTTTTTCTATATAAGGAACATAACTGCTATGTTGATGTCTTTCTACTATTTCCAATCCATTAACTGCTTGAACTGCATTATATAGTGTAGTACTAACTTGACAATTTCCTCCACCTAATCCTTGTGTTTTTTTACCATCAACAAATATATCTGCTTTTTCATATCCTTTATCTGTTGATGCTTTTCCAACTGTATTACAAAATGAAAATGTTTCTCCTGGTTTTACTTCTGTAGAGTTAAGAGCTTTACAAGTTATACTAATATTGTTTTGTCTTTCTTCATCTTTACTATATATTTTCGTTTGAAAAGCTGATATTTCTGTTTCTTTTCTTGTAGTTTTTTCTTCTTTTGTTTTTATATTTGTTGAACTTCTTTCTGCTGTATAATTACTTCCCGTGTTTTTATCATTATTTGAATAATATAGCCATAATAATGCACTTACACTTAAAATTACAACAATTATTATAATAAAAATTTTCTTCATATACATATCCCTCTTCCTTTATTTTTATATTTATTTTTACCCAAAATATTAAATAATATTGACAAAATGCAAAAATATAGGTATAATTAATTATGTATAAATTTTTTAAGGAGATTATTATGTTAGCTAAAATATGGAAAAAAATAGGTTTATTTATTTTAATAGTTGCTTGTATATTTAACATTATGAGTAAATTTGTTAATAAATTATCTTTAAAAGAAGAATTAGAATCATCAGCAACATATATCAATCAACAAAATCAAGAGGAAAATAAAAATTTAGACAAATAGCTTGAAAAAGTTTAAGAAATATGATAATATATTATATGGCAAAATTACTATTATAAGAAAGAGGTGAACTTGCAGATGAAAGAAGGATTACATCCAACATATAATCAAACAACTATTACATGTGCTTGTGGTAATGTTTTAGAAGTTGGTTCAACAAAAAAAGATTTAAAGGTAGATGTTTGCTCAAAATGTCATCCATTTTGGACAGGTAATTTAAGACTTGATACAAAAGGTGGTAGAGCAGATAGATTTAAAAAGAAATATGGTATTGAATAAAAGAAGGCTTTTTAATTATAAAAAAGCCTTTTTTTTATTCTCCAAATATTTCTCCATCTGATTCTAAACAATCAGTAATGTCTTGAAATTCTGATTCTTTTTCATTTTCTTTTATTTTATCTTCTTGTTCTTTTACTTGAGAACTCTTGGTTTTACATATATTATCTGTTCTATTTTTCATTTCTTGTATAATTTTTTTATTCCTATCTTCTTTTTGCTGAATGTTTTTATTAAACATTTCATTAATTTTCTGTATCAAATCTGGAACATAATCTAAAAGTTTATCTACACAAGATTCATGATCTACAGGAATCAATTTTACTGTATCATTTTGAACAACTAAAAAAGCTACTGGATTTATTGATACTCCTGCACCTGCACCTCCACCAAATGGTAATTTATACTCGATTTCTTCATCTTTATCTTTTTTATTATATTCTTTAATTGTTCCTGCATTAAACTCACTTCCACCTGCTGCAAATCCAAAGCATACTTTTGATATTGGAATTATTGTTATGTTATTATTTGTTTCTATAGGTTCTCCTATAATTGTATTTACATCGACCATATCTTGAATACTATCCATTGCGGTCATCATAAGATTTTCAATTGGATGTTCACTCATATTTTACCTCCATTTTATTTTTTAAAACTGATGATTTTCTCTTTGATATTACACTATATATATAATGCATCAAATATATTGTAAATATACCATCTAATTTAATTTTTAATAAATTTTTATTAGAATAAACAGGTATAATTTGATATTTTGGTTTTCTTATTATAATTCCTAAAACACTTGAAATTATTCCTACTAATATAGCTGTTACTGCAGCATCTTGAGTTCCAATTTTTGTATCTAAGTTTATTTCTACTATATCTATTTTTATATTTTGTAATAATTCTTTATAGTTTATTTTAAAATCTTTATCTTTTAAAAATTTAATATCAATATCTTTATTTTGAAATTTTATTTTTTTGAAATCTAAATTTTTTATATCTTTCTTAAATAATTTTATTTTTTGAAAAATTAAAAGATATACATATATTTTACTATCTTCATTTATTTTGGGACTTGATTCTGTATCTATTTGTAAATTTTCTATTTCTATACCTATTTTACTTGTATGTATCATTAATCCTAATATTAATATTGCAACAAATATAAAAAGAAAAAACAATATTATCGCCCTCTCTTTGCTATAATATTATTTTTTCCAAATATTTTATTTTTAAACTTCTTTTTTATTTTTTTCTACTTCTATATCGCCAAAAATTTCATCTTGTTCAGTTATTACCTTACTTCTTCTTGACATTTCTAGCAATCCAGTAAATGCTGTTACTATTTCTCTTCTATTATGTTTCCTTATATTAAATAGTTTATTAAATGTAAATTTTTTATATTTTATTAATGCTTTATACATTTCTTTTACTTTATCTCCAACAGAATATGTTTCTGTTATTGCAATTTTTTCTATATTAGAAGCATTTTCATTAATTTTGTCAGTATTTTTTTGTATTAAGTTTTTGTATATTTCTGGTATTGTATTAGTATTATATTCTATTTCAATTGATTGTTTTGGCAATTCTATATCTTCTTGTGCTTTATAAAATCTCTTTGAATACTGAATAAAATTTTCTCTTAATTTTTTAGTAATTTCTTTGTATTTTTTATATTCTATAATTCTTCTTATAAGTTCTTCTTCTGTTATTTCTTCTTCATTATCTTGTTCTTTTGGTAAAAGATGTTTTGATTTTAAATATAATAATGTAGATGACATTACTAAAAATTCACTTGTTACTTCTAAATTCATTTTTTCCATTTGATTAATATATTCTATATATTGATCTGTTATTTCACTTAAATTTATGTCATAAATATCCATTTTATTTTTATCAATTAAATGGCATAATAAATCTAATGGTCCTTCAAAATTATTTAATTTTATTGAATATTTATTTGTTTCTAATGTTAACACATTTTGCATGTTATCCTCCGATTTTATATCCTTTTCTATATAAATATTGTTCTATTTCTTCTTCTGACATTGTTGAAGATTTTTTTTGTTTTATTTTTTCAATACATTTTTTTTCATATTCTGCAAGTTCTTCGTAATTTTTTTCTATATATTTATCAATTAATTTATTGTCTATACCTTTTAAATATAATTTATATTTTATTTCTTTTATTGACATAGTTTTTAAATTTTTATATTCATTTATTTGTTTTTCTAAAAATTCATTATCATCTAAATATTTTGCATCTTTTAAATATTCGATAATATCTTCTAACATTTCGTCTGGTATTTGATTTTTAAATTTGTTTCTTACTTCTTGTTCTGTTCTTTTTTTATACATTATATATTTAAAAACTTTCGTTTTTTCTTTGTCAAATTCTTCTACACTATACATTTTTACCTCTTTTCATCATTATTTTATATGATTTTTTATTTTTTTGCAATATTTTTCAAGTATATTTTGTCTCAAAGAATTTATAATATTAATAAGTTTTATTTTGTTTAAAACTAAATTTTTTTAGGAGGATTTTATTATGAGCAAAAAATTACTTTTTGTAGTTGGTTTAATAATTGCACTTACATTTACATTTTCTGTAACTCTTTCTTTTGCAGCTAATGAAGGTAATGGAGCAGCTAATATGGTAAATGATGCTGCAAATGGTGTTCGTGATGTTGTAGGTGGTGCTGAAAATGCTATTGAAGGTGCTGTTAATGATGTAACTGATAATAGCCAAAATGCTACTAATAATTTTGAAAACAGTATGAACAATGATAATAATGGTCTTGTTGAAAGTACAACTGGAAATACTGGTTATACTGCAAATAGAACTGCAACAACAACTAGAGCTACAACTGGAACAGAAAATGGTACATTTTTAGGAATGAATTCTACTGCTTGGACTTGGCTTATATTAGCAATTGCAGCAGTTGCAATTATTGCTTTAGTTTGGTATTATTCTAATCAAATTAGTAATAATAGAAGATATGATGATAATGACTAATTATTAGCTCTCTTATATGGAGAGCTTTTTTTATGAACTTATTTTGTTTTTTCTATTTACTTATGTTATAATACTTTTAGGAGGTTAATAATTATGAATTCAACCATAAAATTAATTGCAAAAAATCCGGTAGCTTACCATAATTTTAATATTGAAAGTAAACTCGAAGCTGGAATCGTATTAACTGGTACAGAAATAAAATCAATTAGAGCAGGAAAAGTTAATTTAAAAGATAGTTATGCTGGATTTAAAAATGGTGAATGTTACATATATTCTATGCATATTATTCCTTATGAGCATGGAAATATTTTTAATAAAGATCCTTTGCGTGATAGAAAATTACTTTTAAATAAAAAAGAATTAAATAAGCTGTTTGGAAAAGTTAAACAAGATGGTTATAGTTTAGTTCCTATTAGTTTATATTTTAAAGGCAGTTTGGTTAAGTTAGAACTTGGACTTGGTAAAGGTAAAAAGTTATATGATAAACGAGAAACTCTTGCTAAAAAAGATGCTGATATGAAAATAAGAAAAGCTATTAGAGAAAAGGAAAAAGCATATTGATAAAATATGCTTTTATTTTACATACTTTTTATTAGAAAATATTTTATCCATTCTTTCATCAGGATATGTTTTGTCTAAAAATACATCTATGCTATTGCGTGCTGGTATATTTTTTTGTCGATCTTCTTGTCTATTTGCTGCCATTATTGAAACTATTACATTAAAAGTCATAAAAATAGCAAATATAATAATCAAATTTTGAACTATATTATTTTCTAAATATATATCAATTTTTTCAATATATGGTAATACTAATTTTAAATATAGTATACCTGCAATTCCCCAATATGTACAATGCAATAAACTTGTTCTACCATTTAAGTTAAATGGCAAATATGAATAATCCCAAGATATAGTTCCAAACCATGCTTCTTGTACATATGAACATATATACTCTGTTATTCCTCCTAATACCATACATACCAAAAAGACTTCTGGTATTTTTCGTATTTTTACTTTTTCAAAAAATATATAATATATGATTGTTCCAATTCCATATACAGGTATAAATGGACCATATATTACACCTTTTCTCCATTCAAAATGACCTTTTTGAAATAATACTACTATTGTTTCAAATAAAAATCCTAAGACACTACCTATAATAAACAATATAAATATTTTTTCCAATATTTTTAATGTTTTTTTCATATTATCCTCCGTTTTTGTTATATTATATCATAAATTTTTTATTGTACTTAACTTATTAATAAAATATTTAAATTTGATTGACATTTTTTTTTTACTTTGATATTATTAATAATAATTAAAAGATTTATTTTCTTAGGAGGTCATACAAATGTCAAAATTAGTTAAATTGATTTTTATAGTAACAATAGCAATATTATTAGTATCTAATTGTTCTAATATTTTTGCAGTTACAAGCCAAAATACAAACACCAATACAGATACTTCAACAACACCTACACCTACTAGTTCTTCACTTTCTTCTACAGTTACAACTTCAAATTTTGATTTAGAATTAACAAATATATTAAATATCTGTTTAATTGTTGTTGGTGTTTTACTTATTTTATTAGGTATTGCAATTATAATTAGATTAAGAAAATAAAACAAAAAATATTCACATTTGTTAATTAACGAAAAAACAGTCCATAAGACTGTTTTTTTATTCAAGAAATTATTATTTACAAAATCTATGTTTTCCTATTGTTACTGTCATAGGTCTAGACCATATCCATTTATTAGTTGCAGTACTTGGATTAAAATAATAAATTGCTCCATATGATGGATCCCATCCATTCATTGCATCTTGTGCAGCCTTTCGTGCTGTACTATCTGGATTCATATTAATTTGTCCATCAGACACAGCATCAAATGCTCCACTTTGATATATTACACTAGATACTGAATTAGGAAATTTGCTACTTTTTACTCTATTTAAAACAACTGCCCCTACTGCAACCTGTCCTGTATATGTTTCTCCTCTTGCCTCACCATATATTAATCTAGCCAATAAATTAACATTTGAAGAATTATTTGAAGAACTTCCACTTGATGATGAATTTGAAGTTATTCCCATTGCATTCAAAGTTTTTGTTCCAGCAATTCCATCAACAGTTAACCCATTTTTTTGTTGAAATTTTTTTACTGCTGTTACTGTTTGACTTCCATATATTCCATCAACACTTCCATTATAATATCCCCATCTTTTTAACTTTTCTTGTATAGTTGAAACTTCGCTTCCTCTTGAACCATATTTAGATAGAGCCTCTACCTCTGTATATTGAACTGATACAGACACCACTAATAAAATTACTAAAAATAATATTATCATAGCTCCTAATATTTTCTTCTTCATTTTATCACCCTTTGCATAAAATTTATATTATTTTACACAAATTTGGTTTTTTTATACATTATTAATCGCATTTCTAGCCATTTCATCACACCTATTGTTAAATTCATTATCAGCATGACCTTTAACTTTTACAAACTCTACTTTATGCTTTTTAGTTAATGAATATAATTCTTCCCACAATTCTTTATTTTTTACAGGTTCTCCACTGGCTGTTTTCCATCCCTTTTTTAGCCAATTATATATCCATCCTTGTAAAAATGCATTCACAACATATGCACTATCACTATAAATCTGAACTTCACTTTCTACTTTTAAACATTTTAATGCTTCTATTACAGCTGTAATTTCCATAACATTATTTGTTGTTTCTTTCATACCACCAGAAATTTCTTTTTTTGCATCTTTATACATCAAAATTGCTCCCCAACCACCAGGTCCAGGATTTCCAGAACAAGCTCCATCTGTATATATTATAACCTTACTATCCATTTTCCCTCCAAATATTAAATTATTTTTACTTTTTTTATTGTATCTATTTGTTTTTTTCATATTTTGTGATAAGATTATATCAATAAATTTGGAAAATATCAATGTTTTTAATTTTAGGGGAGGATTTTCATGAGTAATGTATTAGGAATTATTTCTGAGTATAATCCATTTCATAACGGTCATCTGTACCATTTAAACGAATCTAAAAAAAGAACTCAATCGGATTATACAATAGCAATAATGACGGGAAACTTTACACAAAGAGGAGATGTATCTATTGTTGATAAATGGTCAAAAACTAAAATGGCTATTGAAAATGGAATTGACCTAGTTATTGAACTACCAACTGTTTATGCTATATCAAGCGCAGAAAATTTTGCAGAAGGAAATATTAAAATATTAGATTCATTACAAATTGTAGATTATATTTCTTTTGGTAGTGAATGTAATGATATATCTGTCTTAGATGATATTGCAAATGTATTATGTGAAGAACCTGAAGAATATAGGACTATTTTATCTCATGAACTTTCAAAAGGTGTTTCTTTTCCAAAAGCAAGAGAAAAAGCATTAATGATGTATTTAAATAATGTACGAAGATTTGCTAATGTTCTTTCTGAACCAAATAATATTTTAGGCATAGAATACCTAAAAGCATTGAAAAGGCAAAAAAGTACTATACAACCTTTAACAATAAAAAGACAAGGTGCTGGGCATAATGACCATACAATTTCTAGTAGCTCAAAATTCGCTAGTGCTTCTGCTATTAGAAATTTATGTTTATCAAATAAATCATCTTTAATACAAAATGTTATGCCTAATTCTTCTTATAAAATTTTAAATGAAAATATAAGAAAAGGAAATATTGTTACTAATATTTCCGCATATGATAAAGAAATTATTTATACTTTACGAAAAATGTCCACAGATGAAATTGCTAATTTACCTGATGTAACAGAAGGTCTTGAATTTGCATTAAAATCTGCTGCTAATGAATGTAATACAGTTATAGAATTACTTTCACTAGTTGATTCTAAAAGATATACTAAAACAAGAATTCAACGCATTTTATTATATGCTATTCTTGGTATTACAAAAAAAGATATTCAAATATCAAAAAACATAAAACCATATATTCGTATTTTAGGTTTTAATGAAAAAGGTAGTGGACTTCTTAGTGAAATTTCTAGTAGAAATCCAAAACTTGAACTTGTATCTTCAGTAAAAAAATTCATGGACAAAGGTCCTAATAAAAATTTAAAACTTATGATGGAAAAAGATATTTGGGCATCTAATGTATATACTCTTGGATTTGAATATGAATCAAAAGCAAATTTAGATTATACCGAAAAATTAATTACATATTAAAAAAGGGTTCTCTTAATTGTTAGAACCCCATTTTTTATTATTTTTCTAGCCATTTTACTAAATCAAGATTTTCACTATCTAATATCATTTCATGTTCTGGCATAACTCTAAATGTATATCCGTAATTTCCTCCTGAATCTAAATCAATTTTTGCTACATAACTATATTTTTTGTTTTCTTCATCTTTTCCTTCTAATTTCATTGGAATTACTTTTACATTTTGTACTGTACCATTTTCTAAAAATTTTCCATAATAAGCCTCTACTCTTATATGTTTTTCATCTATATTAGGAAGTGTAACTACACATTTTACCTCTATTTGAGCACCTGCATCAACAGTTATATTATCTACATTTTCTAATACTTGTTCAATCTGTATATCTTTCCAATTTGAATAAGTATTTTGTTTCCAACTATTATATTCTGTAACTTTTTCTAAATCATTATAATAGGTTTTTGTTAAATTACATAATGGTATATATAATTTATTAGTATAATCTACAAGCATTCTTGCTGTACTATATTTTCCTCCTGTAGATATAATAGAATTTTTCATAAGTTCCATCCATGTTTTTGATATTCCATTTCTATCTTTATCATAATACATTGGTATTATTTTATTTTCTAAAGTATAATACATACTTTCACTATCTTCTTTATCTTGTTCTTCATATGATGGATATTCTGCATTTGTACCTATTGTCCAACCATTTTTTTGGTTATATCCTTCTGCCCACCAACCATCTAGTACACTAAAGTTTATTACTCCATTTACAGAAGCCTTTTGTCCACTCGTTCCAGATGCTTCCATTGGTCTTCTTGGATTATTTAACCATACATCTACACCACTTACCAAATATCTTGATATTTCTATGTTATAATTTTCTAACATAAATATCTTACCTTTAAATTGTGGTTTCATAGATATTTCATGTATATATTTTATTAAATCTGCTCCTTCTTTGTCTGCTGGATGTGCTTTTCCTGCAAATATTATTTGAACAGGTCTGTTACTATCATTTAAAATTTGTGTAATTCTTTCTAGATCTTTAAATATTAATGTTGCTCTTTTATATGTAGCAAATCTTCTAGCAAAACCTATTGTTAGAGCTTCTGGATTTAGTTTTGAAGTAATTTCATTAATTTCCTCATAACTAACTCCTTCTCTCCTAAGTCTTCTTGTTACATTTTCTTTTACAAGTGCTAATAATTTTATTTTTCTATCAACATGAACTGCCCATAATTTTTCATCTGGTATGCATTTAATTTTTTCCCATACATAATCTTCATGTATATTATCTTGCCAGTATGGAATTAAGTATTTATTATACAATTCTTTTAATTTTGGTGCTAACCATGAACATGTGTGTATTCCGTTTGTTACATAAGTTATAGGTGATTCACTTGGTGCAATATGTGGCCATACTTCTGCAAATAGTTCTCTTGATACATCTCCATGTAATTTACTTACACCATTTTTCTTACCTGCAATTTTTAATGCAAATATTCCCATATTAAATCCAGCTTCTAAACCTTCACTTGGTTTCATACCTAATTGCAAGAATTGCTCTCTTGTTAGACCTAATCTTGGCCAGAAATCTTTAAAATATTTTTCAACTAAACTTATTGGAAATATGTCATTCCCTGCTGGAACTGGTGTATGTGTTGTAAAAATTGTTTTTGATGAAGCTATATCTCTTGCAACATCAAATGATACTTGTTGTTCTTTTATTGTATTTTTTATTATTTCTAAATTTAAAAATGCTGAATGCCCCTCATTCATATGATATACAGTTGGCTTTAATCCTAATGTTTTTAATAGATTTACTCCTCCCATACCAAGTATTATCTCTTGTCTTATTCTCATTTCTTGATCTCCACCATATAATCTGGCAGTTGTATCTCTATCTTCTTCATTATTTACATCTACGTCTGAATCCATTAAGTATAACTTAACTCTACCAACATTTACTTCCCATACTTTTAAATAAATTCTTCTTTTTGGGAATTTTAGATATATTATTAAATCATTTCCATCTACATCTTTTACTGGATTTATTGGTAAATCATATAAGTTTATATCTCTATATTCTGGTTGTTGCATTCCATATCTATCTATTCTTTGATTAAAATATCCGTTTTTATATAATAATCCTACTGCTACTAGTGGAATTCCTAAATCACTTGCTGATTTTAAATGATCTCCTGATAAAATGCCAAGTCCTCCTGAATATATTGCTATTGTTTGGTCAAGTCCATATTCTGCTGAAAAATATGCAATTAAATCATTTTTATTTTCTGGATATTTTTGTGAAAACCATGTATTTTTACTATTCATATATCCATCAAAATTTTCTACTATTTTGTCATATTCTCTTACAAATTGTAAATCTCTTGACGCATCTTCTAATTTAACTTGGTCTACTGATTTCAAAAACTTAACTGGGTTTTTATCACATCTTTCCCATAAATCAATATCTATTTTTTTGAATAACCTTAAAAATTCTGTATTCCATGACCACCATAAATTATTAGCTATTTCTGTAATTCTTCCTATCCTTTTTGGTAGTTGTGGATTTACTGTTACTCTATTAAATATATACATATTTTTTCCTCCTAAGTTTCTTACATATTTTTTCTATTGTATACTATAATATTATCTATCAATTTCATTTTTTTGTCAATGATAATTTTAAATTCCACATATAATAGTTTCTAATCCGACATTTAAATCTATTAGGCCTATTTTATATTTATAATCTAAATCTTCTAAACTTTGAATTAGATTTTTTAGTTCTAAAGTTGTAAATCCTTTTGCTTGTATTTTATATTTATTTACTAAAAACATTTGATTAGGTTTTAAATTTAAACTTTGTGCAATATCTTTATTATAAGATATTGCTAATTTTACAAAATACAATTTTTTAAAATGATTGTATAATGTTATTAATATTTTTTGTACTGGTTCTTTTGATGCTATTAAATTATATAAAACTTCTAATGCTTTTTTTACATTTCTTTGTCCTAGATTATCTGTTAAATCAAATATTATACTTTCGATTTTTTTTATACATAATGTATCTATATCTTGTCTTTGAATTGTACCATTTTCTCCTGCATACTCTATTAACTTTCTTATTTCATTTATTAAGTCTTGCATATTTGTACCACAAGATTCTATTAAATATTGCAATGTGTTTTCTTCAATGTTAACTTTATAATTATTACAAATATTTTTTAATCTTTTTACTATTTGATAAGGTTTTTGTTCTTCAAAATTACATACTATTCCTATTTTTTCTATAGTGTTATATATTGTGTTTTTTTCTGCCTCTTCTTCCACAAATACTAAAATTACTGTGGATTTTATTAAATTTTCATTTTCTTTTAAATAATTATTTATTTTATCTTTTAAGTCCTTAGTTATTCCTGTGTTTCTACCTTTTACTTCTCTTTTAAATATTCCAGTATTTCTTGCAATTATTAATTTTTTTTCATAGCCAAAAGCAGGTGTTTCTATATCTGAAATCAATTCATTAATATTGGTTTCATCTAATAATATATAATTTATACCTTTTATAGTTTCTCCAAAAAATTTTTTTATTTTCTTTAGTTGTTGTTCTAAAAGAAATGTTTCTTTTCCATATAATAAATATATACCATTTATATCATTTTGATTTAACTTTTTTTCTAGTTCTTCTACTTTTAACATATTTACCTTTCTAAATCTATTTTTCCATTATAATTCTAAATATCTCTGCAACACTCCAAGCCTGTGCTATAGCTCCTTTAGGTTCATATGGTTTTTTAGAATCATATAATTCAGATATACTTCCAATACATCCCCTATTTCTTATTTCTTTTGCAAATGTAGTTGTAGTTTCTTCAACAAGTTCTTTTAACATTTTTTCAAACTTCACTTTACTTTCTTTTGAGTTGCATCCTACAACTAATTTTTTTAAGGCATTATAATATAATCCCAAAAGCCATGACCATGTAATTCCTTGGTGATAACTAAAATCTCTTCTAAAGCTGTCTCCTTCATATACTTCAACATAATTTTCTTCACCTTTTGCAAGTGTTTTTAATCCATAATTGTTTAAAAGTTTTTTGGAAACTGTCATTATAATTTCTTCCGCTTCTTTTGAATCTACATCTAATACAGGATATGTTAGTGCTATTGCAAATAATTGATTAGGTCTTATTTTTGCATCTCCTAAAACATCATAAAGACTCTTTCTTTTCTTATTATAAAATTTACTTTCAAATGAACTTTTACATTTTATTGCCATTGCTTCATAATATTTGACTTTTTCTTTATCCTTTTTTCTTTGTGCTAATTCTTGCATTATTTTTAATGCATTATACCATAAAGCATTTATTTCAACTGCTTTTCCATTTCTAGGCGTTATTGCAATTCCATTATATTTAGAATCCATCCATGTATTTTGTGTATTTTCTGTACCAGAGACTATTAAACCATCTGTATCTAAATAAATATTATTGTCATCTAAATCTATACCAATTTTATAATTTTCTATTATATTTTCTAATTTTGGTTCTATTTCATTTAATATAAAATCATAGTCTTCTGTATATTTTAAATATTTTTCTACTTGTTCAAATAATAGTAATGAAGCATCTACACTATTATATAATGGTCTACTATCATATTCTGAATAACCATTTGGAACTAATCCAAACTTTATATCTCTAATACATGTTTTTAATACATCTTTTGCAATATCATATTTCTTTGGAATTAATAGTAATCCCTCAAATGAAATTAATGTATCTCTCATCCAATCTAAAAACCAAGGATAACCTGCAATTATAGAATATGTATTAAATAGTGGTCTTTTTATTATAAAATTATCTCCTGCTATTAGAAATTGTCTAATTAGTTCATCTTTCTCTTTTTCTTCTTCTGTTTTATTTTCTTTTCTATTATCTATTAAAAGTGAACGATTAAATTCTTGGTTTAATCTTATAATTTCATTTGTTATTATTGCTCTTACATCAAGTTCTTCTATATTTTCTTCTAATGAACATATAAAAGAAATTTCTTTTTCTTCATTTGGATCAATTTCAATTTCAAATCTTCCTGGAACTGAATGGTTTTCTTCTGCTTCAAATCCTCTTTTTTCTTCTTCTATATAAAACATATTAAAAAATGTATCATCATGATGTTCTATATAGTTTCCTTCAGAAACACATATATACATTGGACTACTATTATCTAATTTTATTTCTAGTTTTCTTCCATTATATTTTTGTTCTAATTTATATATATGTGCATTATTGATTTTATGCATATCTCTAAAGTTCATTATTGGTGCTAAAATTAATTTTGCTTTACTTTTTCCATTGCGTATTTTATAATAAACTCCTACTGTATTTTTAGAATATTCCATACATACAACTTTTGTTATTTCAGTATCTTGAACTTTATATGCAAATATTGGCATATATTGTTTTACAAAACTTTGTTGATATTTGTATCCAGGTGAAATATAATTTTTTCCTACATTAGTAAATAGATCATACTTGTTATTATCTATTATTATACTTTCATCTAATTTTGATAATATCATTGTTCTTTGAGATGGTGGCATAATTGGAGCTATTAGTAATCCATGATACCTTCTTGTATTTGCACCTATTATTGTTGATGATGCATATCCTCCAATTCCATTTGTAATTAACCATTCTTTCTTTAGTGCTTCTTCTAATTTTAAATCCTCTTTTGCAAAATTCATTTAAATTTCATCCTTCCTGTGAAACTTTTATTTTATATTTGTACTTTTTTTACCTTTTTTGTCTGATTCTTTAATTGACTTTATTCTTTCACTATATTTTGTACTAAATTTACTTTTCTTAACTGGCATAGTTTTATCACTTTTTGTACTAGAACCTTTTTTATTTGCTTTTTTGTCTATTTTTGCTTTTTCTTTCTTTAATTTATTTATTCTCTTATCTGATTTTAGTTTTGCATTTAACATTACATATTCTGGGTCGTTTTCTTTATCTTGATATTTTAAATCATTACATATCAAAGTTATTGCAGATTCTGCAACCAAATATGGGTCATGTCTTATTTTTCCATCTATTATTGTTGATATATTTTTCTTTATGAATTTTATCTTTTTTAATTTAGGATCATCGATATTTTGTTCAACTAAATCTGATCCTTCTTTATTATACATTTTTATGTATTCTGGAATGACCTCTCCTGTATCATATATACAATAATCTATTAATCCATCTCCACAATGTTCTATTATTGCATTAACATGGTCTGCAACTGAATAGTCATCAGTTTGACCTGCTTCTGTCATTATATTGTTTACATATATTTTAATTGCTTGACTTTGTTTTATAGCTTTTGCTACACCATTTACTAATAAATTTGGTATAACATTTGTATATAAACTTCCTGGTCCTATTATTATACTATCAGCTTCTTTTATTGCTTCTAATACCCCTGCTGCTGGTTTGCAATTTGATGGTTGTAAATATACTCTATTAATTTTTGTCATTTTATCATTTACAACTTCTGGGATTCTGTCTTTTTCTTCTACTACATACCCATTATCTAATTCTGCACATATTTTAACTTCCTGTGGTGTTACTGGTAATACTTTTCCAATTATGTTAAATATTGAATTACTTTTTTCTATTGATTCTGTATCATTCCAGTATATTTCTTTCATTGCTGTAAAATATATGTCTGAGAATTTTAGTCCTTTTATTTTACTGTTAACCATTTCATGATTTAATAGTCTTTCTAATTCTCCCTTTTTATCTGCTGAAAGTGAAACTATACTATCTTTTACTTCATCAAATGGTAAAGTTGTACCTAAAGTTTTTCTTGAATCTGTAGGTGTTTTTCCATATTCTGATACAGCAACTATAGCTGTAATGTTGTTTGTATATCTTTTCATTCCTGTAAGTACTGTATTAAGTCCTGCTCCTCCACCTATAACAACTATTTTAGGTCCTTTGTCATAAATTGTTTTATTAAATATTAATGATTGTACATTAACATTTTTTCTGTGTTTCATTCTATCATCTGTTGCTTCTATAAATAATTCCATATTTCTTTTATTTAACATTATTAAACTTAATACTATTAATGTAAAACCAACAACAAATGATAATACTACTTTTCCTACTTCTATAAATTCTAATTCTCTTTGAACTAATATTTTTGAAATTCCATAACACGTAAGAACTATTCCTAATAATATCAAAAATATCCATCTTTTCATTTTTGAGCTAGATTTTAGCCAATGTAATATTCCTTTCATTTCTACTCTCCTATAATTTCTATTTCTGTTTCTATATTTTTTTTGAATTTATTATATACTTGTTCTTTTGTGTATTCAATAAGTTTTAAAACATCTTCTGCTTTTGCATTTCCACTATTTATTATAAATCCTGCATGCTTTTGTGATATTTGTGCTCCTCCAATTTTTTTTCCTTTTAAGCCACAGTCATCTATTAGTTTTGCAGTTACAAAATCTGTTCCTCTTTTAAATGTACTACCTGCACTTGGATATTCTACTGGTTGCTTACTTTTTCTGTACTCTAAATATTCTTTCATTTTATCTTGTATTTCTGTAATATTTCCTTTTTCTAATTGTAATTCTGCCTCCAAAATTATATATTTTTCTTTTGAAAATATACTATTTCTATATTCAAATTTTGCATCTTGTTTTTCTATCTTATGTATTTGTCCATCTACATCTATATATGTTACAGTTGTTATTATGTCTTTCATTTCTGAGCCATGTGCCCCAGCATTCATTTTTATTGCTCCGCCTATTGTACCTGGTATTCCTGAAGCAAATTCCATTCCTGTTATTCCTAATTTTCCAACCTTTTGTGCTAGTTCTCCTAATTTTGCTCCACTACCTACTATAACACTAACTTTTGAGTTTTCTTCCTTTATTTCTAATTTTTTTATTTCAATTTTTAATACTATTCCTTTTATTCCGTTGTCTTTTACTAGCAAATTACTTCCATTTCCTATTACAGTTAATGGTATTTTATTTATTTTAGCAATATTTAAAATTTCTTTTAGTTCTTCCTCACTGTTGATTTTTATTAAACATTCTGCTGGTCCACCTATTTTGAAACTTGTATAATTTTTCATAGGCACTTCATATTGAATATTTTCTTTTGTTATATGTGAATTTTCTATTAACTCTTTAATATTCAAGTTTTCACTCCCTTTATGTATTTTACTTTACATTGAGTACAAATATAATGGTTTTCCAGTTATTGTTGTTTGGACAGATTCATTAATTACTTCTCCTGTTTTATAATTTACTATATAAGTGTCTTCCATATCAGATAAGCCCATTAGAGCATAATCTTCTGGTGATAATCTATAATAATATTCTGCATCTCCTGCTGATGTATATCCTGATAATTTCAAACTAACTGTTTCTGTTGATTTTTTATTAATCTCGCTAATTACATTTTGTACTTCTTCATATTCTAATTTTGTTCCTATAATATATGTATTATCTTTTAACATTAAATATTTAGTATAATTTTCTAATATTACCTGTTGCATCATCCCTAATTCAGATAGTAATTTATCTTCTTTAGCCTCTTTTAATGAATTTATTCCAGAATATGTTCCAATTGATAATATTATCATTAATACAATTATTGTTATTGCTAATGCTATTAATGTTATACCATTTTCAGTTCTTTTTAATTCTTTGCACATTTTTTTATTTTTCATTAATTTTCTCCTTTGAATATATTTTTTTACATCTTATCATTTTTTTCCTAATTTTACAATAATTTTTAGTAAATCTATTTTAATTTTCTTAAAAATGTAGTATAATGTAGATGTAATATGGATTTTAGTAATAAAAGGAGGAGTTTTTATGTGGCAAATATGGTTAATAACTTCTGGTGTATTTTTCATTATGGAAATTTTTACTTTTGGATTTTTAGTTTTTTGGCTAGGCGTAGGTGCTTTAATAGCAATGGTTTCTAGTTTTTTCATTACAAACATCATTGCACAAACTTCTATTTTTGTTATTTCATCTGGTTTACTTATATTTGCAACAAAACCTTTATTCAATAAAATTTCACAAAAAGATATAATACCTACTAATGTATATTCAATGATTGGAAAAAAAGCAATTGTTATTGAAGATATTGATTGGTCAACAGGAAAAGGCTTAATAAAAGTTGAAGGTCAAGTTTGGTCTGCAAAATCTAAAGAACAAATTATTATTCCAAAAAATAGTGAAGTTGAAATTGAAAGTATTGAAGGTGTAAAGGCTTATGTAAAACTTTTACCTGTTACATCAAAAGTTTAGTTATTAGTATTATTTTTATAAATATTTAGTTAGACAATTATTTGTCAAAAGGAGGATTTTATGTACTTTTTAATTGCATTACTAGTTATAATAGTAATTATAGCAGTAAAATCAATCAAAGTTGTTAGACAATCTGAGGTGTATATTATAGAAAGATTAGGAAAATTTCATAAAGTTGCTGATGCCGGTCTTACTATAATTATTCCATTTTTCGATCATGTTAGAAGTGTTGTTAGTTTAAAACAACAAACAATGGACGTTCCACCTCAAGGAGTTATTACTAAAGATAATGTTACTATCACAATTGATACAGTTGTGTTTTATCAAATAACAGATCCTGCTAAAGCAGTATATGAGATTCAAAGTTTAAAGAAAGGTATTGAATATCTTGCTATAACAACAATTCGTGATATTGTTGGTAAAATGGATTTAGATGCAACATTTAGTTCTCGTGATGGAATAAATGCACAGTTAAGAACCATCCTAGATGATGCTACAGATAGATGGGGTTGTAAAATAGATAGAGTTGAAATTAAAGATATTACTCCACCTGCTGATATTAGAGATGCTATGGAAAAACAAATGAATGCAGAAAGAAATAAAAGAGCTTTAATTCTTGAAGCAGAAGCTCAAAAACAATCTGCAGTTACTATTGCAGAAGGTAAAAAAGCAGCAGCTATTCTTGAAGCAGAAGCTGATAAAGAATCAAGAATTAGAAGAGCAGATGGTGAAGCACAAGCAATAAAATCTGTTGCAGAGGCTAAAGCAAAAGAGATTACAATGGTTTATGAAGCAATTAAATCTGCTGATCCAGATGAAAAACTTGTACAAATTAAATCTCTAGAAGCATTAGAAGAAATTGCAAAAGGTGATGCTAATAAAGTATTTATTCCTTTTGAAGCTACAAAGGCTTTAAGTAGTTTAGGAGCTGTAAAGGAAATATTTACAGATAAGAAATAATAAATGTAAAAAAATGAGACTTTAATAACAAAGTCTCATTTTATTTTTAATAAATATTTTTTGAATTTACACAGTTAAATTTATACTCTTGTGTTTATAAATTTTTACTTGACGTACAGTGCAGAGTGAGAACCAAGGTAGTCGTCGCTGCCAGTCGGATAGCCGAGGTCGTTGCGGTAACTAGCTGGATAGCTAGACCCGGAATCGCCGTAACTGCCCCCACGATAAACACGACCGTAAGTGTTGTTAGACTCCATTGTCCATTCCCATACATTTCCAGCCATATCCCAGATTTTATTTACTTCATTTTTATTGCCGTCTACTGGTTCTCCTGTGTTATGTTTAGTCGTATTATACCAGCCCATTCCTTCACTATCCTTTACGTATGTTTTTGTTTCTGTAACTTTGCTACTTAAAAACCAATTCATTACTGCATCCCACTGGCATCCCCATATCATGCTACTTGTTACACTTGACTGTGTTTTTTGTGCTTTTTCTTCCTCTGTTAATGCTCCTTTTGCTATTTCTTTACTATTTTTATACATTATATACCAAGTTATATTTGTTGTTGGTTCTTGGTCTTTTTGTACTTTTGGAGTTGATGTATCTAAACTTGATGTTTCATATCTTCCTATATAAAACCCTCCATATTTTCCTACACTTTTTGCCATTTCATAAAATTCGTTTTGTAATTGTATTTTAAAATCGTCTTTATCTACTGTTTCATTATCATTTAAATCTGTTGTAAACCCCGCTATTGCCAATTGGTCAGTTGTATCAATTGATGCATCTGACGCTGTGTCTGGCTCACGATATGATGAATTTTCTTCATATTCTATTACTTTGCTTTGATCATATGGTTGTTGATCTGATGATTCAAATTTATACAACTTTCCTACTAATTCATCTTTTGTTAGTTCATGTGTTTCAACACCTGATTCATCACAAGAAAATTTTTCAGTTTCTTTGTTAAAAGTAATTTTAGCTGTTGTATGATTTTTACACATTACCATATTACTTATATCTTTTACTGGCACCCATACAAATTCATTTCCATCTCTATCTTGTACTACTATTCCTGTATCTATGTTTTCTCCCTCTTTTATTTTAAATCCCGCTGGTACAGTCATAGTGTCATCTCCATCTTTTACCTCTATTGTTTCGTTAAATGGGTCAGCTTTTTTCTTTGCTTCTTCTAATGTTGTTCCTCCACCAGAACCATCTCCTCCTGTTCCTCCGTTTACCCAATTTGGTATATCTTCTGCTGTTTTGTTAAGGTCTTGTTCTTCTTTTGCTTCCTCTTCTCTTGTTCTTTCTGCTGCTAGCTTTGCTTGGGCTATTATTCCATTTTCTCCAGCAAGCATAGATATAGACACTCCTGCTAATATTAAAATCACTACTATTGTTACTACTAATGCTATTAATGTTATACCTTTTTGTTTTTCTCTTGTTTCTTTCTCTTTCATTGGTTCCTCCTTTATTTGTTTTTCTTAATCTGCGTACTTAAAGATTATTCTACGAAATAATTTTAACAATAAAATATACTAATTGCAATACTTTATAAAAAAATTTTTTTTACAAATATTTTTATAATATATGAAAATAGAAAAAATAAAAAAGATGTAAATATACATATTTAAGTTATTTACATCTTTTTATTTTTCTTTAAGTACGCAGATTAAGGATTTTTTCATTTTGGCAAATCAGAACAAATTAAAAGAAATGTTTCCTGTTGAATAAGAAAACATTCCTATTTTTTAATTCTTCAAATATTTTGATAAATATTTCATACTTGTTAAGCACTGTTCTAATGTATTACCTGTTGCTCCAACTTCTATAATAGTTGCTGCTTTTCCAAGATGTTGATTATATCTTGACATTTACATTACATATAGCACAAGTCTAAACGTAGCCAAGATGTTGAGACCTCCGCTAGTCCCACCACGATAAGCTGCATTGTATTCTGGAAAATCCGGCTTAGCCCATATACCACCACGAAAAACGTAATGAAGGTTATCTTCACTTTCTCCTTTCGATGGTTCATATGTTTTCTCTGCTACTAAATCAACAAAATTTCCCTCTAAATCATAAACATTGCACACTTTATCTGCTTCATTTTGTCCAGATGCCTTCGGTTCTGATAGATGTCTACTTAGATCATACTCCTCAACTTTATATTCTCTACCCATTCCATCTTTTTTACCGTCTATGAAATTCATTAATACATCCCATTGTACTCCAGATATCATTGTACTTTTTACATCTTCTCTATTTATAAAATCTTTTGCCTTCCTCATTGCATCTGTATATGTTATATAATTATATACTGTCGCTCCTTTTTTGCATACAAGAGTCGGTTCTCCTTCCCAAGTTCCATTTAATTTACTTCCTTCTACTCCAGCTTCATATCTTCCTACATAAAATCCTCCTGCTTTTGTTACAATTTCTTTTTCTATTTCAGCCCCAGAAGCATTTATGCCATCTGGCAAATAATTTGTGTCATTTCTCGCATTTTGCGAACACTCTTTATGTTCGTAACTAGTATTTCTTTCATATTTTGTCTCTTCTGTTACTGGTATCCAAACAAATTCATTTCCTTTGCTATCTGTTATTACTAAGCCATTTTTAATAGAATTTTCTCCTTCTATTTGTGTTGGTGCAAATCCCGCTGGTATTGGTACTTTTCCGTCATCTGCTTGATAATCATACTTTTCTGTGTTCATTGAGGCATTTAATACTGCTAATTGTCGTTGCTCTTCTTCAGTTACTTTTTGAGTTTCCTCTTTTGCCTCTTTCGCTCTTACTAAGATTCCGTTTTCACCAGTTAACATAGCAATAGTTACTCCTGCTAATATTAAAAGCACTACTATCGTTACTACTAATGCTATTAAAGTTATCCCTCTGTTCTTTTTCATTTTTATTCCTCCTTTGTTTTTTATCATTAATTTTATTTAATTAATGATTTTTAAAATTCTCGAAACACTATATTTTTAGCACCTTTTTCATTTTCACATTATTTAATATATAAAAAATTTTTTTCTTATAAATTCATTGTAATTATTGTCATATTATGGTATAATGAGTTTATAAATGTTCTTTAAGTAAATAAAATTAAAGAAAAAAAACTCTAGTCCAAAAATGACTAGAGTTTCTGATTATTCAAAAAATGGTTCTACATGCACAATCGCTTTATACACTTTATCTAATCCTGCTATATTTTTTTCTAAATTATCTGCCAGTGTATGACTATCATATGTTGTCATATTTCCATCAACTGAAATTGTTAAGAATATTATATATTGATATCCTACTGGTGCTGATGAAATACCATTTATTTGTTTAACTTCTTTATATGCATGTACTAAATCCAAAATTATATCTTTTGTTTCTTCATCAACAGATACATCCATTAAAACATTATAACTTTCAATAAATATTTCTATTCCAGTTTTACATATCCAAGCTGATATTCCTATACCTACTATACTATCAAAATAATTTATTCCTTTTAAAGATAAAAGAACTGATATTAATGTAAATGTTGTTATTATACAATCATTTCTATGATCTTCCATACTTGCTTGTAGTAAAATATTATTATATTTTTTATACATAATTCTAGTATAAATAAATAAAATTACTTTAATTATAATTGTGATTATACATACTAATACTAACCACCAAGAAAAAATTATTCTATTTCCATTAAATAAAGTTCCTATAGCATCTATTATTGTTTTTATAGAAAGTAATATCATAGATACAGCAATAAATAGCGAAAATATGTATTCGGCTTTTCCATGTCCAAAATTATGATCTTCATCTCCTGGTACACTTGCTATTTTATTACCTATAAATGTCATCATAGATGCAAATATATCACCTGCACTGTTTATACTATCTGCAATCATTGCTTGACTTTTGCTTGCTATACCAACAAATGATTTTATTATTAATAAAAATATATTTCCTACTAAACCATATATACCAACTTTTTTAGTAGTTTTAAATCTTTCTTCCATTCTTCTTCACCTATTTTCCTATACAATAATTTATTATACTGCTTTTTTTATATTTTTGCAACTCTTTCCAAAATTTGCATTTGTTTCTAAAATATGCTATAATAAATTGTGTATTAAAAGTACATAAAAAGAGGTGAAACAAATGACATTATTAGCAATAATATATGTATTAATATTTATTATATTCTCATTATGTGCCTATGCAGTAATGCAAATAAAACTAGCAGGAATTGATGTAAAAGACTTTTGGAGCTTTATTGAAGCTAACCAAATTTTAGATAAATTATATGAATTTTCAAAAAAATATGAAAACCTAACACCACAGCAACAAGTTGTATATCTTATGGAAGCAGAAAAAGTTTTTAATGCATTTGATAAAATACCAAATATTGTTTGGGAAGATGAGTTTAAAAAATACGAAGAAGTTTTAAAAAAATATAAAGAAATAAAAATAGATAGATGGGTATCAAATTCATGATCCCCATCTTTAGAGCCTGTGGGTAATTAACCACAGGCTCTTTTTTATATTCTATTAATGTCATCGTTTTAAATGATTGACCTGATGTAGAATATAATTATTTAGCTGTTAACAGAATATGCTCCCCTTCTATAAGCACATCCCAAACTCCCCGTTTACTACTGACTATTTCACAATATTCAGGTAACTTAATGTCTTCTAACCGTTCAGAAGAACCTAAGTGTAAACAGATAGCCCAGCCATGTAACTCTGGCTCTACTTCATTCAACTCCCTCAACTCTCTTACGAGTTGATTTGTGATCCGCTCCATCCTACTGTTTTGTGTTCTTTGGTGCTTTCTCTTAGCTGAATATTTAATACTATATACTATCTAATAATGCATAATTTTTTGGGAATCCCATACACTTTAATAAATTATTAAAACTCGTTTCATCTAATTCTTTTCTTACATCACTTAATAATTTTTCTATTTTTAGAAACATTTCACTAAATTCGCCTGCATCTATCATCTTTTTTAATATAATTACAACTGCAAATAGATCATTCAATCCATATACATATCTACCATTTTGTTTTTCTATTTTAAGTTCTTCGTGTTCTTTAAAATCATTTATATATATTGTTCTATCTAATCTTATATTAAATAAAATATCTCCATGTGCACATATATTTCTTATTATATTTAACATTTTTAGATATTGTGTCACACTATAAGCATTCATTTCAATATATTGAGCTACTTCTTGTTTATCTTCTAATTTCATTAAATCATAAAAATTAGTTACATTTCCAAATGTGAATACTTTTATCAAAACCCAAAGTGGTAAAAAGTTTTTTTCTTTAAAATATTCTTTTATGACACTTTTTGGATTTTTAAAGTTTCTTTGTTTATTATCTTCTATTTCATCAATTAATTTTTCTATTCTTTTATCAAATTTTTCTCCTGGAATAAAATTTTCTCTTTTCAAATAATCTTTATATCCATATTTTTTTGAAAATGCATATGAAATAAAAGATTTCATATGTGTTTCTACTAAATTTATATAATCAAATATTAAATCTCTTAATTCTCTATCTAATTTATAAATGGCAAATAATTCTTCAAAATATGTTTCTGGAACATACACATCTTGTTCCTCTGTAGTTTTCTTTAAATCTAAAAATACATCTTCATAGTCCTGTGTTAAATAATAATAATTTTCCATTAATAAAATTCTTTTAGCTCTTGCTTCATTTTTAAATTTCAAACCTTTTAATTTTAGTTCTTCTATTTGCTCATCAATTGTTTTAAATTCATTTTCCATTTTCTTTTTCCTTTAACTATTTCTTCTAAAATTTCTTCTTCACTTAATCCATATAAATCTTCTAATTCTTTTACAGTACCATGTTGAATAAATTCATCTGGATATCCATATGATTTTATTTTTATATCTTCTAAATTATTATCTATAATTAATTCTTTTATTGCTGTTCCTAATCCGTTTATTTTTGTTCCATCTTCTATTGTAATTACATTTTTAGTTTTTTCTATACTTTCTTTTATTAAACTTTCATCTAATGGTTTCAAAAATCTAACATTTATTACTTCTGCACTCATATTTTCTTTTTCTAGTTTTTCTGCTATTTTTATAGCTTTTGATACCATTTTTCCTATTGCAATAATTGATATATCTTTTCCAGATTTCAATATTTCTGATTTTCCAAGTTCTATTTTTGCACTCTTATCAAATTTTAAATCTTCTTCTCCTCTTGGATACCTTATAACAACAGGCTTTTTTAAATTTATTGCAAATTCTAACATATCTTCTAATTCTTTAAAATCTTTAGGTGCCATTATTGTTAAATTAGGTATTAATCTAAAAAATGCCATATCAAATGTTCCTTGATGGGTTTCTCCATCTGAACCAACAATTCCCGCTCTATCAACACACATTACAACTGGTAAATTTTGTATTGCTACATCATGTATTACCTGATCATATGCCCTCTGATAAAATGAAGAATATATTGGTACTACTGGTATGAGACCTTCTTTTGCCATACCTGCTGCTAATGTTACTGCATGTTGTTCAGCTATTCCTATATCAAAAAATCTTTTTGGAAATTCTTTTTGGAATTCTGAAAGTCCTGTTCCATCTTTCATAGAAGCTGTTATCGCTACAATTTTTTCATTTTTCCTAGCTAATTCTACCAATTTATCGCCAAATATTTTTGAATAATCATCTTTTTTCTCTTTTTTAGGTTTCCCCGTTTCTATATTAAAAGCAGGTGTTGCATGAAATTGATCAGGATTTTTTTCTGCAATTTCATATCCTTTTCCTTTTTTAGTTAATACATGGACTAAAACAGGTCCTTTTACTTGTTTACTTAATGTTAATATGCTTTCTAGTTTTTCTATATTATGCCCATCAACAGGTCCTAAATATGTAAACCCTATATCTTCGAAAAACATTCTATGTATAACTAATTGTTTAATTGCTCTCTTTATATTTTGTATAATTTTAACAGTGGGCTTTCCTATTAATGGTATTTTTTCCATTTTTCTTTTTATTAGTTTATTGGTTCTTGTATATAATCTTTTTGTTCTTAATTTCCCTAAAAAATTATTTAATCCACCAACATTAGGTGATATACTCATTTCATTATCATTTAAGACTACTGTCATCTTGCATTTACTAAATCCCGCATCATTTAGAGCTTCTAATGCCATTCCTCCTGTTAATGCACCATCTCCAATTACAGCGACTACTGAATTATCTTTTCCCTGTAAATCTCTTGCTCTTGCCATTCCTAAAGCTGCTGATATTGATGTACTACTATGTCCTGTATTAAAACAGTCTGATTCTGATTCTTTTGTTTTTGGGAAACCAGCAACACAATTTAATTTTCTTATATTTTTTAATTCTTCTCTTCTTCCAGTAATTAATTTATGCACATAGCTTTGATGTCCAACATCCCAAATAA
>CANRHQ010000016.1 GCA_947630445.1 uncultured Clostridia bacterium
AGTTATATGGTAGGGATATTTGAAACAGAAAAAGAGCAATTCACAGTTGTAGGATACCTACCATTTATTAATAAAGGCGATACTTTAAAATTAACTGGAAAATTTGTAGAACATAAAGATTATGGAGAACAATTTAAAATAGAAACATTTGAAAAAATAATGCCACAAACATTAGGAGCATTAGAAATATATTTAGCAAGTGGAAATGTAAAAGGAGTTGGACCTGCAACAGCCGAAAAAATAATAAAAAAATTTGGTGAAGAAACAATACACATAATAAAATATGAACCACAGAAACTAGCACAAATAAAAGGAATAAGTAAAGAAAAGGCATTAGAAATATCAGAAAGTTTTGTTGAAAATTGGGAAGTTTGGCAAATAGTTGGCTTTTTAGAAAAATTTGGTATAGGAGCAGAAAGTGCTAAAAAGGTATATACACTATTAGGAGTAAATGCAATAGAAGAAATCGAAGCAAATCCATATATATTAATAGATATATCTAGGGGAGTAGACTTTAAACAAATAGATGATATGGCAGTAAAACTTGGAATACCAAAATCAGATAATACAAGAGTAAAAAGTGGAATAAAGTATTCCTTAATAAAAATTACATATAATGGACATTGTTGTACACTAAAAGAAAATTTAATAGAATATGTAAAACAATTATTAGATGTAAGTAAAGAAGTAATAGAAGATGGAATAATAAATCTAAAAGCAAACAATGAAATTATTATAGAAGATAGAAATGGAGAACAATGGGTATATTTATATACATTTTATAAAGCAGAATTACAAATAGCAGAAAGAATAAAAAAACTAAAAAAAGCTAGAAACATAAAAAAAGTAGAAAATATAGAAAAAGAATTAAAATTATTAGAAAAATCAGAAGATTTAATATTATCAGAAAAGCAAAAAGAGGCAATTAAGCTAATAAATGATAATAACATTACAATAATAACAGGAGGACCAGGAACAGGCAAAACTACAATAATAAAAAGTATAATAGAAATATATAACAAAAAAGGATATAAAATAGTATTATGTGCACCTACAGGTAGAGCTGCAAAAAGAATGACAGAAACAACAGGAGAAGAAGCAAGTACTTTACATAGACTTCTTGAAATAGGAAAAGTAGATGAAGAATCATTATTTAAAAAAGATACTGAATATCAAGGAGCACCAATAGATGGAGACATTATAATAGTTGATGAAGTTTCTATGGTAGATGTGTTTATAATGAGTTATTTATTAGACTGTTTGTATTTAGGAACAAAATTAATTTTAGTAGGAGATAGTGATCAATTACCTTCTGTAGGACCAGGAAGTGTCTTACAAGATTTAGTAAAATCAGAACAAATTGCAACAGTACATTTAGACAAAATTTTTAGACAAGCTGCCAAAAGCAAAATCATTGTAAATGCACATAGAGTAAATAATGGAAAAAATTTTATTTCACAAAATGATGAAGAACTAGAAAAAGATGCAAAACAGGACTTTTTCTTTATAAAAGAAAATAATCAAGAAAAGATTTTACAAGAAGTATTATCATTATGTAATGGAAGATTAAAAAAATTTGGAGACTATGATTTTTTTGAAAGTATTCAAGTTTTAACACCAACCAAAAAAGGAATATTAGGAACTAAAGAACTAAACAAAGCATTACAGCAAGAACTAAACCCACATAGAGATGGAGAAACAGAAAAAAACAGTATGGGAGCAACATTTAGAATTGGAGACAGAGTAATGCAAATAAAAAATAATTATGATATATATTGGGAAAGAAGAACAAATAGTACATTAGAAACAGGAAATGGTATTTTTAATGGAGAAACAGGAACAATAACAAACATAAGTGAAACAGAGAAAAATGTAAGAGTAAAGTTTGATGATGAGAAAGTTTGTTGGTATGAGTATAATGAATTAGAGCAAATAGAACATAGTTATTGTATAACGATACATAAAGCACAAGGAAGCGAATTTGATGTAGTAATAATGATAATTCCACAAGCTGCACCAATGCTTTTAACAAGAAATCTATTATATACAGGTTTAACAAGAGCAAAAAAATTATTAATAGTTATAGGAAATGATAAAATAATAGATTATATGATAAATAATGTAGACAGTAAAAAAAGAAATACCGGCTTAGAATATAAATTAAGAAATAATATTTAGGAGGGTAATTTTATGAATGAAAACAAGAGAAAAAGAATAAATCTATTTGTTAGACTAACAAGAAAAGAAGCTAAAGATAAAATTTTACAAAGTCAAAAAATGTTAGGAAGAAAATTAAATAGAGAAGAAAAGAAAAAAATAATAGATGAAGTTGCCGGTAAAGCAAAAAGAAGAGTAGCAATAATAGGATTATCAGCAATGCTAGGAATTGGAGGAGGAACACTTTTACTAGCATCAGGAGATAGAGAAATACATGAAGATACAACTAAAATATCAACAGAATTAGACTCAAGTAAAGAATTTAGAAATGAACTAAAAGTAGAAGAACAAATTGAAAATAATCAGATAGAAGAAGAAATAGATGAATTAAACACAAAAGAGGAAGTTTTAAATTATATAAAAAATATATATGTAAAAGAATATAACTCCCAAAATAATGAGCAAATCACAGCTGATAACATTACACTACATAGATATAGAAGTGATATTGTTCTATATGATGATATTTCATTAAATGGAGAACAAATAGTAAGAAAATGTACTGAAAACGAAGCAAAAGAATTAGGAAAATCAATAATGCCCAATAATGGGATCATCACAGTCTCTATAAAAACTGGAAATGAGACTAAAGGTGAAAGAGTTGCATATTATAATGGAAAATATAACACAGTATATAATAAAGATGAAAAAGTTTTAAAAGAAGAAAAAACAGTATTAAGCAAAGTTGCTAAAATTATAACTGCAGGAATTAGTAGAGCAGAATCAATTGAACAAGAAGATACTTCATATTCACAAAAACAAGAATATAAGAAAAGACTTATAGATGCTGTAACAGAATATGAAAATAATAAAAATGTTTCACAAAAAACTCATGAAACAGGAGAGATGGAACTTTAATGAATAAATTACCACTTTTTGCAAACAATATGTATAAAACATAATTTTGCAAGGAGTGGAATTTTTTTGAAAAAAGATCAAAAATTAAATATAGAAAGTGCAATTTTAGATGAAGAACAACTAAAAAAACAATTAGAAAAAATGGCAATGAAATATACAGTAATAAATAAATCAAGTAAAGAAACATATCCAATACCACATCTATTAGAAGATTATTCAACAATAAAAACAGTATATAATTTATTAAATGAACATTTAAAAATAGGAATAAATATACATCCAGCAGGCGAATGGATATTAGATAATTTTTATATTATAGAAGAAACTGTAAGACAAATAGAAAAAGAAATAACACCAAAGAAATACATTAATTTTCAAGGAATACAAAATGGAAAATATGCAGGGTTTGCCAGAATATATGTATTAGCTACAGAAATTGTGGCATATACAGATAATAAAATTGATAGAGAATCATTAGAAAAATATTTAGAAGCATATCAGACTCAAAAAACTTTAAGTATGGAAGAAATATGGAATATAGGAGTATTTTTACAAATAGCAATTATACAAAATGTAGCAGAAATTTGTGAAAAAATATATAGTACTCAAATGCAAAAATATAAAGTAAAAAATATTATAGAAAGATTAGTAGAAAAAAAGGAAAAGAATGAATTAAAATACAATCAGATTGCAGGAATTAAATTAAGGAATAATGAATTTAAAAGTATGAAATATCCATTTATAGAATATATGTCATATTCATTAAAAAAATATGGAAAAAAAGCATATGGATATTTAAAAATATTAGAAGAAGAAGTAGAAAAAGTAGGTACAACAGTACCTGATGCAATTCAAAAAGAACATTTTGATAATGCAATTAGAAAAATATCAATGGCAAATAGCATAACAAGCATAAAAAAAATACAGAGAATTAATTTTCTTGAAATATTCGAAAAAATAAATGGTGTAGAAGGAATATTAATTCAAGATCCAGCTGGCATTTATGAAAACATGGAATATAAAACAAAAGAATACTATAGAAATGCAATAAAAGAAATTGCAAAGAAAGCTAGAATATCAGAATTATATATAGCCAAAAAAGCAAAAGAATTAAGTGAGCAAGCCCAAGAAAATACAAAGCAAAGACACATAGGATATTATTTAATAGATGATGGAAAAAAACAATTATATGAAAAACTACAATATAATGTGAACGAAATGAAAAGTAGTGCAAAAGTAAAAACATATATATCAGTAATAACAGTTTTTACAGTATTAATATCATTAATTATATCAAGAACTAAACCAATAATATTTATTTTTTTATTAATACCAATATCAGAATTAGTAATTCAAATAATCCAATATATTTTAGGAAAAATAGTAAAACCCAAAATTATACCAAAAATGGATTTTGCAGATGGAATTGATTCAGAAAATGCTACATTCGTAGTAATACCAACTATTATAAAAAACAAAGAAAAAGTACAAGAACTATTTAAAAAATTAGAAGTATATTATTTATCTAATAAGAGTCCCAATTTATATTTTGCTTTATTAGGAGATTGTTCGGAAAGTGAAAAGCAAGAAGAACCATTTGACAAAGAAGTTGAAGATGAAGGACTAAACCAAGTAAATAAACTTAATGCAAAATATCCAAATAGCAAATATCCGATTTTCCATTTTATTTATAGAGAAAGAAAATTTAATAATGGTGAAGAGAAATATCTTGGATGGGAAAGAAAAAGAGGTTTATTGACACAATTTAATGAATATATATTAAAACATGAAAAAAATAAATTTAAAATAAATACTATAAATCAAGAGCAATTACCTAAAATTAAATATGTAATTACATTAGATGCTGATACAGATTTAGTATTAAATACAGCATTTGAATTAGTTGGTGCAATGGCACATATTTTAAATAAACCAGAATTAGATGAAAACAAAAATATTGTAGTAAAAGGTCATGCACTTTTACAACCAAGAGTAGGAATAAATTTAGATGTTAGTGAAAAAAACTTATTTACAAAAATCTTTGCAGGTGCAGGAGGAATAGATAGTTATACAAATGCCATATCAGATATATATCAAGACAATTTTGGAGAAGGTATTTTCACAGGAAAAGGTATATATGATGTAGAAATATTTTCTAAAGTTTTAAAACATGAAATCCCAGAAAACATAGTATTAAGCCATGATCTATTAGAAGGAAGTTACTTAAGATGTGGACTTGCCTCAGATATAATGTTAATGGATGGATATCCTGTAAAATATGCTAGTTTTATGAATAGGCTATCTAGATGGACAAGAGGAGATTGGCAAATTACAAGTTGGCTTTCAAGTAACCTTAATTTACTTTCAAAATATAAAATTTTTGATAATTTAAGAAGAAGTTTATTTGAAATATCAATAATTATTTTACTTTTGATAGAAATATTACAACAGAAATCAGTATGTTCAATGGCATTAACATTAGGAATAGTCATAATACCATTTTTATTAGAAATATTAAATTTAGCCTTTTCAAGAAAAGAAGGAGAGAAAAAACAAAAAACATTTACACCACATGTTGCAGGCTTTAAAGGTGCAATTTATAGAGCAATTTTAACATTAGGATGTTTGCCATACAAGGCATATGTTGAATTAGTGGCAATTATAAAAACAATATATAGAAAAACAATATCACATAAATATTTGCTAGAATGGTTAACATCTGAAGAAGCGGAAAAACAATCAATTACTAATATTAGAACTTATTATAAAATGATGTTTCCTAATATTTTATTAGGAATTTTAGCAATAATAGTTGGACTAATAAAATACAATATATTATTAACAACTGTTGGTTCATTGTGGATAATTATACCATATATAATGTGTCAAATCAGTAAAGAACCTAAAAAATTTAATGCAAAAGAAGAACTAAATGAAGAGGAACAAAAAACAATATTAGAAATAGCCAAAAGAACATGGCAATTTTTTAAAGACTATTTGACAATTGAAAATAATTATCTTATGCCAGACAATTATCAAGAGCAAAGAAAACAAATTGTAGTACCAAGAACATCATCTACTAATATAGGACTTTCTTTATTAGCAGTAATATCAAGTTATGATTTAGGGTTTGAAAATTTAGATGATACTATAACTTTATTAGGAAATATAATAAATACAATATATGAATTACCAAAATGGAATGGACATTTATATAATTGGTATAATATAAAAGATAAAAAACCATTAATACCAAAGTATGTATCAACAGTTGATAGTGGTAATTTAGTAGGATATATGTACACAACAAGAGCTTTTTTAGAAGAACATGAAAATACACAGCAATTAATAAATAAATTAACAGAATTAATAAATCAAACTGATTTTAAACCATTATATAGTGAAGAACAAAGATTATTTTCAATAGGATATAATGTAGAAGATAATAGATTAACAGATTCATATTATGATTTATTGGCATCAGAGGCAAGACAAGCAAGTTTAATTGCAATAGCCAAAAAGGATGTTCCAGTAAAACACTGGAATAATTTAAGTAGAACTTTGACTGTTTTAAAAAAATATAAAGGACTTATATCATGGTCAGGAACTGCGTTTGAATATTTAATGCCAAATATTAATATTCCTAGATATGAAGGAAGTTTATTAGATGAATCTTGCAAATTTTTAATAATGAATCAAATTGAATATAGCAAAAAATTAGGAATACCATGGGGAATTTCAGAAGCAGCATTCAATTTAAAAGATTTACACTCTAACTATCAGTACAAGGCATTTGGAATACCTTGGTTAGGATTGAAAAGAGGATTAGCAGATGAAATGGTTGTATCAAGTTATGGAAGTGTGCTTGCTATAACAGATGTTCCAAAGGAAGTATTAAAAAACTTGAAAGTATTAGAAAATGAAGGAATGTTCAATAAATATGGTTTTTATGAATCAATTGATTATACTCCAGAAAGATTGTCAAAAGGAAAAAATTCAGAACCAGTTAAAACTTATATGGCACATCACCAAGGCTTAATTTTATTATCAATAAATAATTTATTAAATGAACAGATCTTTCAGAAAAGATTTATGAAAGATCCAGAAATAAAATCTGTAAGCATTTTATTACAAGAAAGAATGCCAGAAACATTTATAATCACTAAAGAAAATAAAGAAAAACCAGAAAAAATCAAATATCAAGATTATGAAAATTATAGTGTAAGAGAATATAACAAGATTGATGAAAGAGTAATTAGAGGAAATGTAATAGGAAATGAAAAATATACTGTAGCTATTCAACAAGAAGGAATTGGAGTAAGTAAATTTGATGAAAACTATATAAATAGATTTAAAAGAACAGATGACTATAATCAAGGAATATTTTTCTATATAAAAGATATATCCACAAATGAAATATGGTCTGCAACTGGAGAAGATAATTGTGATAAAGCAATAATGAGTTTTATGCCAGATAGAGATCAATTTGAAAAAATAAAAAATAATATAAAAACAAAACTGAAAATAACAGTAGATGCAAATGAACCAGTAGAATTACGAAGATTAGAAATAAAAAATAATTCTGATGAAGAAAAAATATTTGAGGTAACTAGTTATTTTGAACCAGTATTATCAAGAAAAGAACAAGACTATGCACATCAATCTTTTAATAATTTATTTTTAGTTTTTAAATATGATGAAAAATTAGATAGTATTATTGTAAAAAGAAAAAGAAGAGAAATAAATCAAAGAGAATTATATTTAATTGCAAAAATGCAAACAAATAGTGAAAAAATAGGAGAAACTGAATTTGAAATAAATAAAGAAAAATTTATGGGAAGAAACAATATAGGAATACCAATGTCAATAAAAAATTCTACCCCATTATCAAAGAAAATAGGTTTAACGACAGAAGGAATTATAGCATTAAAAAATACAATTAAGGTAAGACCAGGAGAAACTGCATTTGTAGATTTACTACTTTCTGTAGAATATAATAAAGAACTAGCAATTCAAAATATAGAAAAATATGATGTAATAGAAAATATTACTAGAGAGTTTGAAATAGTAAAAGCAAAAACGGAAGCGGAAGCTAGATATTTAGAAATTAAAGGAAGAGATTTAGATATATATCAAACAATTGCTTCATATATAATTTT
This sequence comes from uncultured Clostridia bacterium, assembly GCA_947630445.1. Classification (GTDB taxonomy): domain Bacteria; phylum Bacillota; class Clostridia; order TANB77; family CAG-508; genus CAG-269. The sequence continues at coordinate 8,235 of CANRHQ010000016.1, forward strand.
TGACAATCCACTAAAAAAAGACCTAAATTTAGCTTATAAGCAATATGAACAAAAAGATTTATGGAAATATGGAATATCAGGAGATTTACCAATAATAACAGTTACTGTTAAATATATAAATGATTTATATGTAGTAGAACAAGTTATAAAAGTTTATGAATTTTTAAAAACTAAAAATATAAAAATTGAATTAGTAATAATAAATGAAGAAAATTACAGTTATGAAAATTATGTTAAAGATGAAATAGAAGGAATTATTCTAAATAGCCATCTAGCATATATGAAAAATATTAATGGAGGAATATTCTTATTATCAAAATATGAAGTAGATATACAAGACATAAATTTAATAAAATTTGTTTCAACAATCGTTATAGATAGCCATTTAGGAAATTTAGAAAATATAATAAAAGATATGGAAGATGAAATATTAGATGACTATAGAGTAATAGAAACTGTACCTAAAATTATTGATGAACCAGATGAAACAAAATCTATAGATATATTAAGTAGTTCATCTAATATAAAGTATAACAATGAATATGGTGCTTTTTCAGAAAACGGAAAAGAATATATGATAAAAATAAATAAAGAAAATCCACTTCCAACAACATGGAGCCATATTATGGCAAATGAAAAATTTGGTACAGTAGTTACAGAAAGCAATGGAGGATATACATGGTATAAGAATAGTAGATTAAATAGGATTACAAGCTGGCATGGTAGTGCAAGTGTAAATATACCATCTGAAACAATATATCTAAAAGATGAAGAGAGTGGTAAAAGTTGGTCTATGTCAGCAATGCCAAAACCTGATGATAAAACTTATAATACGATATTTGGTTTTGGATATGCAAAATATATTCATAATAGTAATGATTTATTACAAGAATTAGAAGTATTTGTTCCAGAAGAAGATAGTATTAAAGTTAATATTCTAACAATAAAAAACAATGCACCTAAAAAGAAAAAAATAAAAATATTTTATTATGTTAAACCAGTATTAGCAGAAGATGAAATTAAATCAGATGGTTCGATAAAATTACAGTATGAAGAAAATGCTAATGTTTTAATATCAAAAAACTTATATAAAACAGAAGAATTTGAAAATGTTGTATATGTGTCAAGTAGTGAAAAAATAAAATCTTTTACAGGAAACAAAAAAAGTTTCTTTGGAAAGGGTGGCATTTCAAACCCTAGTGGATTATACCATATGAGATTAGATAATGATATTGGAGTAGGAAAAAAATCTTGTATGGTAATAGAATTAGAAGTAGAAATAGAAAGTTTTGCAGATAAAAAAATTTCAATTGTACTTGGTGCAGAAGAAAATACAATAAATGCTAAAGACATTGCATATAAATATTCAAAAATTCAAAACTGTAATATGGAATTAAACAGAATAAAAAATAAATGGAATGATTTATTAGGTAGAGTCCAAATTAATACTCCTTATGAATCATTAAATATAATGTTAAATGGTTGGGCAATGTATCAAACAATTGTAAGTAGATTGTTAGGAAAAAGTGGATTTTATCAATCTGGTGGAGCATATGGATTTAGAGATCAGTTACAAGACACACTTTCTACAAAATATTTGAATCCAGAAATTTTATATAATCAAATAATAAAACACAGTAAACATCAATTTTTAGAAGGAGATGTAGAACATTGGTGGCATGAAGAAAACAATAGAGGAATAAGAACAAGATTCTCAGATGATTTATTGTGGCTACCATATTCGGTTATTCAGTATATAAACTATACAGGAGATTATAGTATATTAGATGTAAAAACAAATTATTTACAAGGAGCAGAACTCAAAGAAAGTGAAAAAGAGAAATATGATATATATTTACCAGGAGAAGTACAAGAAACAATATATGAGCATTGTAAAAGAGCAATAAACAGGGCATGTAATTTTGGAGAAAATGGATTGCCTAAAATAGGAATAGGAGATTGGAATGATGGATTTAGTAATATAGGACCAGAAGGAAAAGGAGAAAGTGTATGGCTAGGATTTTTCTTATATGAGATATTAAAAAGATTTTCTGTAATTGCTAATTATAAAAATGATGGAGATATTGGTAAAGAATATAAAAAAATAATGGAACAATTACAAATTAATTTAAATAAAAATGCATGGGATGGAAGATGGTATAAAAGAGCATTTGCAGACAATGGAGATGTATATGGTAGTATGGAAAATGAAGAATGTAGAATAGATAGTATTGCACAAAGTTGGTCTATAATATCTGGTGCGGGAGAAGATAATAAAAAACAAATTGCAATGGAAAGTTTAGAAAATCATTTGGTAGACAGAGAAAATGGAATAATAAAATTATTAGATCCTCCATTTGAAAAGGGAAAATTAGAACCAGGATATATTAAAGCATATCTGCCAGGAGTTCGTGAAAATGGTGGTCAATATACACATGCTGCTATTTGGGCAATAATAGCACAATCTATATTAGGAAATGGAGATAAAGCAGTAGAATGGTATAAAATGATTACACCAATTGAACATGCAAGAACTAAAGAAGGGGCTAATAAATATAAAGTAGAACCATTTGTTTTAGCTGCTGATGTTTATGGAACTCAAAATTTAGCTGGTTCAGGAGGTTGGACATGGTACACAGGTTCAAGTAGTTGGTATTATTTAGCAGGAATTCAATATATACTTGGATTAAAAGTATTTCATAATATTTTAAGTATAGAGCCATGTATTCCTAAAGATTGGGAAGAATATAGCATAAAATACAAATTTGGAGAAAGTATTTATAATATAAAAGTAAAAAATCCTAATAGGAGAAATACTGGAGTAAAAAAAGTACTTTTAGATGGAAAAGAGATAGAAAATAAAATTCCTTTAAATCCAGATGGGAAAATTTATAATATAGAAATTGAAATATAATAAAAATAAAAGATTTCGACTATTAATATAGTTGAAATCTTTTTACATTTTATAAAAAAACTTTTTATAAATAATATTGAAAAAAGAAGCATTATAATGTATAATAACAAGAGAACAGAACGAAAGGAAAAGTCAATGAAAAGATATATAAAAGAAGTAATAGAATGGATTATGTGTATAATTATTGCTGTGGTATTAGCATTATTGGTAAAATATTATATAGGAACACCAACAAAAGTACAGCAAACATCAATGTATCCTACTCTAAAAGATGAAGAAAAATTATGGTTAAATAGATGGGGAAGAACAATTAAAAAAATGCCAGATAGATATGATATTATAACATTCGAAGCACCAAGTAAGTACAAATTAGCAAAAGAAGATGTAGAAATTAGTCCAATGGCAAGATATGAGAATGAGCCTAAAGGGATTTTTAATAAATTTTCATATTATGTATTAGAAAGAAATAAAATAAGTTATATAAAGAGAGTAATAGCATTACCTGGAGAATATGTTGAAATAAAGAGTGGAGCAGTATATATAGATGGTGAAATATTAAAGGAAAGTTACTTACCAAAAGGAATGGTTACTGATATGAAAGATCAATATGATAATGAAAATTATTGTACAAACTTTGTTGTACCTGAAAATTGTGTATTTGCATTAGGTGACAACAGAACAGGAAGTACAGATGGCAGATCATTTGGTTGTATACCATTAGAAAAAATTGAAGGAAAAGTAGCATTTAGATTTTGGCCATTTTCAGAATTTGGAGGAGTAGAATAATAAATTGTTTGAAAACATGATAGGTAATGAAAAAAATAAACAAATATTAGAAAAAACCGTAAAACTAAATAAAGTTTCACACAGTTATATATTTTGTGGAATAGAAGGAATAGGTAAAAAAGAAATAGCAAAAGAATTTGCAAATATGATATTAAACAAAGATATAAATAATAATCCAGATTTTTTATTAATTGAACCAGAAGATGGAAAAATAAAAATAGAAAAAATAAGAGAAATACAAAAAAAGGCTGCAGAAAAACCAATAATATCAGATAAAAAAATATATATATTAAATGATGCAGATACAATGACAACAGAAGCACAGAATTGCCTATTAAAAACTCTTGAAGAACCACCTGAATATTTAACAATAATATTAATATGTTCAAATGAAAACAATCTATTAAGTACAATAAAATCAAGATGTACAAGGATGTATTTTGAACCAATACCAGAAGAAAAAATAAAAGAATATATAGAAAAAAATCTAGGAATATCAATTAAACAAAACACAATAGAACTATCACAAGGCAGTATAGGAAAAACATTAAAAATTCAAGAAAATCAGGCATTATTTGAAAATATAGAAAAAATATTATTAAATATTAGTCAAAAAGATATTATAGAAATAATGCAAATGTCAGAAGAAATATATAAATCAAAAGAAGAAATAGAATACATTTTAGAATATATTAATGTTTTAGCATTAAAATTAAGTGAAAAAAACATAAAATATATTGAATGTATAAGTATTGTAGAAGAAGTAAAAAAAAGATTAAAGGCTAACAGCAATTATGATATGTGTATAGATTATTTATTATTCAATATATATGATAAAGTATCAACAAAAGTGCAATAAGTAGAAAGGATGCGTTTAATGAAAAAAATAATAGGAGTTAGATTTAAAAGATTAGGAAAAATATATTTCTTTGATCCAAAATGGCTAGAAGTAAAAAAAGGTGAAAGTGTAGTAGTAGAAACATCACAAGGGGAAGAAATTGCAGAAGTTGTAGTACCTAATAGAATGGTACAAGATGAAAAAATTGTAGCACCATTAAAGAAAGTATTAAGACTAGCCTCACAAAGAGATCTAAAACATGCAGAAGAATGTAGAAAAAAAGAAAAAGAAGCATTTGATTTATGTAACAAGAAAATAAAAGAACATAATTTAGAAATGACATTAACAGATGTAGAATATAAATTTGATAATAGTAAAATATTGTTTTACTTTACAGCAGATGGAAGAATTGATTTTAGAGATCTTGTAAAAGATTTAGCATCAATATATAAAACTAGAATTGAATTAAGACAAATAGGTGTAAGAGATGAAGTAAAAAGAATAGGTGGAAATGGTGTTTGTGGCAGAGAATTATGTTGTTGTTCATTTTTAAGTGATTTTGAAACAGTATCAATAAAAATGGCAAAAGAACAGAACATATCATTAAATCCATCAAAAATTTCAGGAAATTGTGGAAGACTAATGTGTTGCTTAAAATATGAACAAGAAGTCTATGAAGAAAAATTAAAGAGATTACCTAATATTGGAGCAATTGTAAAAACACCTGATGGACAAGGTGAAGTAGATGGTGTAGAAATACTAAAAGAAGTAATTAAAGTAAAATTTAAAGATGGTGATATTTTTAATTACAAAAAATATAATATAAGTGATATAGAAGTAATCAAAGATATTGTAAAAGAACAATCAGATTCAGAAGAAAAAGAATATTCAGAAGAATTATCAGAACTAGAAAAATTAGAAGAACAAGATACAAAAATAAAAAATAACAATTAGATATAGAAAAAGACCAAATATGAGAGGTGGTGATAAATATGGCATATAAAATACAATGTGATAAATGTATAAGCTGTGGAGCTTGTGCTGCAGAATGTCCAGTTGGATGTATTTCACAAGGTGAAAATTGTTTTGAAATAGACAAATCAGCTTGTATAGGATGTGGAACATGTGCAGGAGTTTGTCCAGTAGAAGCACCAGTAGAAAGTAATGATTAGTTAAAATTACATATAATAAAAATGTAACTATTAAGTAAAAATATATTAATACTTGATAGTTATATTTTTATTATACACAAAATAGAATGTGCAGAATATACTATATAAGGGGTACTAAAATGTTTTGTAGAAGGGCATGTTATAGGCATATACAACAAGGAGAAATTTCTTCACAGGAATTAAAAAGTAAAATTCAAGAAGGAGCTATTTTACTAGATGTAAGAAGTAACCAAGAATATAGAGAAGGACATTTAGGTGGAGCAATAAACATTCCAGAATATGAGATAGAGAAAAAAATTGAACAAGAAATTCCAAAAAAAAATCAACTTATTATAGCATATTGTCAATATGGGGCTAGAAGTAGAAAAGTATATTTTAAACTAAAACAAATGGGATATACTAATATATATAACTTGCATGGAGGATTAGATATGTTATAATATACTAAAAGGAGAAAAAATGCAGATAGAAAAAATAGAGAAACAAACTAAACAAAAAATAAAATATTTTGAAACCATAGATTCAACACATTTACATGCAAAAGAAATTGAAAAACAAGGAGATATGATTTTAATAGCAGAAAGGCAAACAGATGGTATTGGTACTAAAGGTAGAACTTGGCATACAGGCATAAATCAAAATATAGCTATGACTATAATAAAACATCCAAAATATAAATTAAGCAAATTAGAAGGATTTACAATTAAAGTTGCTAATGAAATAAGAAAGGCAATAAAAGACTTGTATTCAATAGAATTAGATATAAAAGAACCCAATGATTTAATTCTAAATAATAAAAAAATATGTGGAATATTAACTGAAGTTCATACACAAGGGGATAAAATAGAATATTTATTAATAAGTATAGGTTTTAATGTAAACCAAGACAAATTTATAGATGAACTTAAAGATATAGCAACTTCTTTAAAGAAAGAATATAAAAAAGAATTTAATAGAGAAGAAATAATCATAAATATAATAAAAAATATAGATAAAGTAATGGAACAATTATAGTTCTATTACTTTTTACTTTTGAATATAAATATATTAGGAGGTATATTTATGGAAGAAGGTATTTCAAGAAATTTTATACATATATTAAAAGGTGTAATAATATCAATAATTTTTACACTAATATTTTTATTTATTTTTTCAATAATATTAACATATACAAATGTAAGTGAAAATTTTATAAATCCAGTTATTATAATTACAACAGCAATTAGTATATTTATAGGAAGTTCAATAGGCAATTTAAAAATAAGAAGAAATGGACTGATAAATGGTGCTATAATAGGCGGGATATATCTTATTAGTATATACTTATTATCAAGTATAATAAACAAAAATTTTAGTCTATCAATACAATCAATAATAATAATAATTGCTGGTATAATTTGTGGAATGTTTGGAGGAGTAATAGGAGTTAATAAAAAATATTAAAAAACAGTTGATATTTTTTGGAAATTGGGGTACAATCTATAGGAGCAAAGGAGGCAATATGATTACATTAGAAGATGTTATGAATAATGAAGAAGTACAAGCCTTTATAAATGCTTCACAAAAGCAATTAAATGCATTAGGATATACAGAGCATTCATATAGACATATAGGCATTGTATCCAAAAGAACAGGAGAAATATTACAAAAGTTAGGATATGACGAAAGAATAGTAGAATTAGGAAAGATAGCAGGATATTTACATGACATTGGAAACTGTGTAAATAGAGTTGATCATGCACATAGTGGTGCTATACTAGCATACAACATACTAAAAGAAATGGGAATGCCTGTAGAAGATAGAACAGAAATAGTAACAGCAATAGGAAATCATGATGAAGCAACAGGAACAGCAGTAAGTGCAATATCTGCTGCATTAATATTAGCAGATAAATCAGATGTGCATAGAAATAGAGTAGTAAATAACAATATGTCTACATTTGATATACACGATAGAGTAAATTATGCTGTTACAGATGCAGTATTAGAGATTAATGAACAAGAGAAGAAAGTAATTTTAAATTTAACTATAGATACACAGATATGTCCAGTATTAGATTATTTCCAAATTTTTATGGATAGAACTATGATGAGTAAATATGCAGCAAAATATTTAAATATTTGGTTTGAAGTAGTAATAAACGGAACGAAATTATTATAAAAGACAAGAAAGGAAAGGTAACAAAAAATGAAAAAAGTAAAAACAATCACAATAATATTAGCAATATTATTAATAACTTTAGTAGCTTTTGGAGGAGTCTATATAAAAACCAAAAATAGAATGGAAAACAAAGTAAAAGACTATACATTAGGTAGAGAGCTTATAGGAGGAAGAGTAATAGAAATAAAAGTAGAAGATGAACAATCAGCAGACATTTTAAATGAAGAGAATTATGAAATTGTAAAAGCAACAATAGAAAAAAGATTGAATAATCTAAATGCTCAAGATTATACTATTTCTTTAAATAAAGAAAATGGAGCAATAAGAGTAGAATTATTAGAAAATCAAGATGCTGATAATTATGCATATTATTTAGTTGCATCAGGAAAAGTTGAATTAAAAGAAAAAGATACAGAAAACCAATTATTAGATGATTCAATGGTACAAAAAGCAACATATACTTATTCTACAAATGTATCTGGAACATCACAAGCATATTTAAACTTGAAGTTAACAAAAGAAGGACAAGCTAAAATAGCAGAAGTTTCACAAACTTATGCAGTATTAGGAACAGAAATAGATGAGATAGAAGCTGCTAAATCAGGTGAAGAAAATTCAGAAAATACAGAAACAACTGATACAACAGATACTACAGATACTACTAATACAACAGAAGAAAATACAGCAGAGCCTAAAAAAATATCAGTTTTAACGATTGGTGAAGATGAATATGATATTCATGAGATAGATAAAAATATAATAAAAGTTAAAATTGGTGGTGCAGCATCTGATTCATCTACATTAAATAATAATGTAGCTAAGGCAGCAGAGTTAGCAATGTTAATAAATTCAGGAAAATATCCAGTAGAATATGATTATAATAATAATAGATATGAATATTCAAATATTTCAACAAACGAATTATTATATTTTGCAATAGCAGTTTTAATTATATTAGTAATAATATTTGTAGTTTTATGTATAAAATATAGGGTATATGGACTATTATGTAGTATTTCTTGTATAGGATTTATTTCATTATTATCATTAATATTAAGATACACTAATGTATTAATTTCTATAGAAGGTATTGGAGCGATATTATTAGTAATAGCCATAAATTTAAAATTTGAACAATTAATATTATCAAAAGTTCAAAAAACTAATTTAGTTAATGAAGCTGTAAAAAGCACATATAAAGAAGTTTCATTAAAAATGATACCTATAGCAATATTATCTATAATTTTCTGTTTGTCAGGATGGGCAAACTTAAGTAGCTTTGGAATGGTAATGTTTTGGGGATTAATATTAATAGCGGTTTATAATGTAATAGTAACAAAAACATTATTAAAATTAAAAGAAAATAAATAGGAGGCAATAAATGAAACAATTAACTGAAAAAAGTAAGAAAATTTGTACTATATTAATAGCATTAATTATTATTGCTGGAGTAATAGTAACAATAGTATTTGGATTTAATAAAGAGTTACAATATGAGCAAACACAAAGTATAGATATTTATATAGAGCAAGAAGTAGATGCTTCTAAAATAAAGGATATATGTAATGAGGTTCTAAAAAGAACTAATATGGTACAAGTAGTAGAAATATATGAAGATATGGTTGAAATAAGAGCTAAAAATATAACAGAAGAAGAAAAAAATGATATTGTAAATAAAGTAAAAGAAAATTATGAATTTGAACAAACAGCCGAAAATACTACAATAGATACTATACCAGAAACAAGAATTAGAGATATGTTTAAAAAATATGTTATACCATTTGCTATAGCAGAATTATTAATAATTGCATATATGCTAATAAAATATCATAAAGATGGAATTCTAAAAACATTAGCAAAAACAATATATGTCCCTGTAATAGGAGAATTACTTTTATTAAGTATAATTTCAATAACAAGAATACCAGTTGGAAGATTTACGCCTATTATGGTAATATTAATGTATATACTAACAATATTCATAATAGATAAAAAGGAGTAATATATGGAAAAAAGAGAGAATTATATTAGTTGGGATGAGTATTTTATGTCAATAGCAAAATTATCAGCAATGAGAAGCAAAGATCCTAATACACAAGTAGGTGCTTGTATAGTAAGCAACGATAATAGGATATTATCAATAGGATATAATGGAGCACCAAATGGTTTTGATGATGAAAAATTCCCATGGGGAAGAGAAGGAAACAATTTAGATACTAAATATCCTTATGTATGTCATGCTGAAATGAATGCTATATTAAATTTTAGAGGTAACAAAAAGGACTTAGAAAATTCTAAAATTTATGTGGACTTATTTCCATGTAATGAATGTGCTAAAATAATAATTCAATCTGGAATAAAAGAAATAATATATTTATCAAATAAATATGCTGATTCTGAAAATAACATAGCATCAAGAAGATTATTTGATGAATGTGGAGTTACGTATACAAAACTAAAATTAGATAGTAAAAAAGAAATAAAAATAGAAATATAAAATAAAAAAGATAATAGAATTGTATTTTCTATTATCTTTTTGTATAATAAAACTAACTTAATGAAAAAATAAAAGGAGGGGTTAAATACATGGGACTTAAAGTAGAAAAAGTAAACAAAAAATTTGGAGAAAAAGTAGCAGTAGACAATATAAGTTTTAAAATGGATAAACCAGGTATATTTGGACTATTAGGAACAAATGGGGCTGGAAAAACTACAACAATAAGAATGTTACTAGGAATACTAAAAAAAGATACTGGAGAAATTACTTGGAATGGGAAACAAGTAGAAAGAAAACAAGTAAACTTTGGATATCTTCCAGAAGAAAGAGGAATATATCCTAAAATAAAGATATATGAACAACTATTGTATTTTGCAGAACTAAAAGGAATGAAAAAAGAAGAAGCCTCAAAAGAAATCGATTATTGGATGAAAAGATTGAAAGTAGAAGAATATAAAAATCTACAAGCAGAAAAATTATCAAAAGGAAATCAACAAAAAATTCAGTTTATAATAGCAATATTACATAATCCAGAATTGATTGTATTAGATGAACCTTTTAGTGGACTTGATCCAGTTAATACTGAATTATTAAAAGAAGTTATATTAGAATTAGTAGAAAAGGAAAGATATATAATAATGTCAAGCCACCAAATGTCATCAATAGAAGAATTCTGTAGTGATATATTAATATTAAACAGAGGAAAAACAGTTTTAAGTGGAAACTTAAAAGAAATAAAAGACTCATATCCTGCACGAACATTAGAAATATCTTCAAAGCAAGATATAAGTACATATATAAAAGAAATGAATATGAATATACATAAAAATATAGATAATAATTATGAAATAATGATTCAAAATGAAGAACAAGCACATACATTATTAAAAAAATTAATAGAGCAAGGAATCAAAATAACTAAATTTGAATTAAAAAAGCCTAGCTTAAATGATATATTTATAGAAAAGGTAGGTGAATAACATGAGGGACTTATTTGTAGTATCAAAATTTACAATAAAAGATATGATAAAAAGAAAATCATTTATCATATCAAACTTAATTATATTAGGAATAATAGTATTATTATTTAATATACCAAATATATTAAAATTATTTAATAAAGGTGAAGATATTTCTTCAGACACAAAAATATTAATAGTTGATGAAAACAATATATTTGAAGGAACACTAGACCAAATTAACAATATGGAATTAGGTTATAAAGCAACAATTTCAAATGAAAATTTAACATTTGAAGATATAAAAACTAAAATTGAAAATGGAGAAATAGATAGTGCTCTAATAATAGAAAATACAGATCAAGTTATAAACATACAATACATAGTAGAAAACTTAATGATGTATGAGACAGTACCAGAAACATTAGTAAATACAATAACTAATATATATAGTAATTTACAAATATCAAAATTAGGTTTAACACAAGAACAATTACAAAGTTTAGCACCAAACTTTAATTTTGAAATGAAACAAACAGAAGAACAAAAAGTAGAAGGAAATCAATTTGCAATGATGTTAATGTCATTAGTATTATTTTATGCAATATATTTTTGTGCATATCAAATTTCAACATCAATAACAACAGAAAAAACATCAAAAATTATAGAAACACTTGTAACATCTACATCACCAAAAACAATAGTATTAGGAAAAACGATAGGAATAGGAATTGTAGGATTAATACAAATATTTGCAATTATTGTAACAGCATTAATATCAAATGCATTATTTTTGGAAGAAGGCATATTAGATGGAATAATAGATTTCGAAAATGTAACACCATTTTTAGGAATAATTACAGCAATATACTTTATTTTGGGATATGCAGTATATGGACTATTATATGCGTTAACAGGTTCAACAGTATCAAAGCCAGAAGATGTGCAATCAGCAAATAGTCCAGTAGCAATAGTAGCAGTAATAGGATTTTATTTAGCATATTTTACAATGATGAATCCTACAAGTGAATTAAACAAATTAGCAGCAATATTACCAATATCATCACCATTTTGTATGCCATTTAGAGTAATGATGGGAATTGCCACAACAGGTGAAATTCTTGTATCAATTGCAATATTAACAATAACAATATATATAATTGCAAAAATTTCAATAAAAATATATTCACAAGCAATATTAAATTATGGAAGTAAAATAAAAATAAAAGACATGTTAAAAATGAAATAGGAAATATTTCAACAAAAAAGTAATAAAATAAAGAAAACCCCCATATACATTTAGTAAACAAAAAATGTAGAGGAGGTTTTTTTGATGGATATAACAAAAGATGCTTTAAATATTAACAGAGCAATTTGTGAAAAAAAAGAAACAATCAATATACAAGGAGATATAATTGTACCAGATTCCAAACCAGACATATTAAATGCTATTAATACAAGTGGAAATGTATCCATATATAAAAAAGAAGTATTAGATGGTAAAATAAGATTGGATGGAAATATTTTGACATATATAATGTATCTAGCAGATGGAGAAACAGATAATATACGAGGATTAAATATAGGGTTGGATTTTTCAGAAACAATAAATGTACCAGAATTAACAATTGGTATGAATGTAGACATATCAACCTCTATAAAAAATATTGAATGTAAAGTATTAAATGGCAGAAAAGTAGGAATAAAAGGAAGCCTAGAGCTTAACATGAAAATATATTCTAAAGAAACAGTTAATATTATAACAGGTCTAAATGATGAAAATATACAAGTTTTAGATAGTAATGTAAAAATAAATTCATTATTGGGAGATGGTTCAACTAAAGCATATGTAAAAGAAAATATTTCTATACCAAATACAGATAATTTGGCAGAAATATTAAATGCTAGAATTGCATTAGTAGATAAAGATATAAAAGTTAGTTATAATAAAGTACTAGCAAAATCAGAAATAGAAGTAAAAATAACATATTTAACAGAAGATGGAAAGATAAATACAACACAGGCAAAATTACCATTAGTAGGTTTTATAGATATGCCAAATATAAAAGAAGAAAATATATGTGAAACTTCTTATATGGTAAAAAACATAGTAATAAAGCCAAACTCAATAGAAGAACATACAGTATATATTGAAGTTGAAGTAGAAATCTCATGTATGGTATATGAAGAAAAAGAAATAAAAGTTATTCAAGATATGTATTGCCCAGGAGAAAAAATGCAATTTGATGTAACAAAAGTAAATACAATGACAAATAAACAATGTAAGAAAAATACTTGTAGTATAAGAGAGAAAATTAGTGTGCCAGAATTAGAATCAGGAACAATTATAGAAGTTGGAGTAATTCCAATAATAACAAAAGAAAACAAATTGAATGGAAAAATATTATATGAAGGAGAAGTAGAACTAAATTTTATATTTACAAACAATACATCAACAGGTATAAATACAAAAAAAGTAAACATTCCGTTTGAGCAAACAGTAGATTCAATAGATAATTTAGAAAATAGTAAAGTAGATACAGTAATAGAAGTGAATTCTCAAGAATTTATAAATCAAGGAGGAACAGTAAGTTCAAACATAGATCTAAATTTAGAAACAAATATAAGTAATAATTCAAGTTTGCCAGTAATTGACAATATAACAATGGAAGAAGATGAAGATTTAGAAGATTATAGTGTAGTAATATATGTTGTAAGAAAAGGAGATACATTATGGAAAATTGCAAAACGATTTGGAAGTACAGTAAATGATATAGTAAGAGTAAATGGAATAGAAAGGCCAGACAAAATAAATGCTGGAGAAAAAATTTATATACCTAAATATGTATTAAAAAGAGCAAAAGAACCAATCACAATATCACAAAATGTCTAAAATATATTCTAGAACAAGATTCTTATTAAAGCCAAGAATAAACAAAAGAAAAACATTTATTATGACAATAGTGCTTATAATAATAGGAGTAATAATTATTATTTTAAGACATATGAATCCATTATTTGAAACACTATGTGAAGAAAGAGTAAAATCAATATCAACTCTTATAACTAATCAACAATCCTCAATAGTTATGAATAAATATCAATATGAGGAATTATATACTATAGAAAAAGATGAAAATGGTGATATAGTAATAATAAAATCTAATGTAATTCCAATAAATAATTTGATTTCTGATTTGACAGAAAATATACAAAATGAATTTAATAAAATAGAAAAAACAAAAATTAATATACCTATAGGAAGTATTTTCGGAAATTATTTTTTATCAGGAACAGGTCCTAATATTCCAGTAAAAGTTATAACAACAGGAACTCTTGATACTGAATTAAAAAGTGAATTTATTGCTAAAGGAATTAATCAAACACTACATAGAGTATATGTCAATTTTGAATGTAATGTAAAAATTATAACACCATTAAAAAATTATGAAAAGAGAATTGCAAACCAAGTTTTAATAATTGAACATGTTATAGTAGGAAATATTCCTGAAACTTATTATAATTTAGAAGGAATGAGTTCACCAGAAGATACTCTCAATGTTATAAATTAAATTTTCTAAAATACAAAAATTCGCCTATGGCGGATTTTTTGTGTATTTACAAATATATAAAAAAATGATATATTATGGGCAAATTAAGAGAAAAGGTAAATAATAATGATAACAATAAAAGAACTAAAAAATCTAGTAGATATAAATATTATTAATGGAAGTGAAAATGAGAAAATAAATGAAATTTCCTTCAATAGAAGAAAAAACTATGAAGGTTTATTTTTTATACCATTAAGTATTAAAGAAGATAGGCAAAAATATATATTAGAATCTGTGCAATTAGGAGCAATGGGGTATATGATTAATAAAGATTATCCTCAAAAAGATTTAATAATAAAAAAGAGCCTAGAAATAAATCCTAAACTTTTAATAATAGAAGTAGAAAATATTAATGATTTAATATATAAAATTGCAAAAATTAAAAGAGAACAAAATATGCATATACCAATAATAGCAGTTACAGGAAGTGTTGGAAAAACAAGTATATGTGAAATGATTGCCACTATTTTAAAACAAGAAAAAAAGGTAATGTCAGATAACTTAAATTGTAACACAAAATTATTATTATCAATGCTTTTAATGGTAGATATAGAAGATTATGAAATAGCAGTATTAGAAGCTGGAATGGGTAGTAAAGGAGTAATGTTACCAATTTCAGAATTGCTCAAACCTTCTATAGTAGTTATAAATAATATAGGTACTGCACATATAGGAAAATTAGAAAGTAAAGAAAATATTTTAAAAGAAAAATTAGAATTAACTAAATATATGAAAGATGATAAAATTGTATTTTTAAATGAAGATGATCAACTATTAAAAGATGTTAAATTAGATGATTCATATAAGATTATAAAATATAGCATTAAAGAAGCAAAACAAATAGAACAAAAAGAGGATTTTATTACTTTTAAAATGAAGGTATATGGAAAAGATACAAAATTCTGCTTAAATTCTTATGGCATTTTTAATGTTCATAATGCAATTTGTGCAATTAAAATAGGGGAGTTATTAAATATAAAAATTGATAATATACAAAAGGGGATACAAAAATATAAAAATGTAGATAGAAGATTTAAAGTAATTAAAAAAAATAAGTCAATTATAATTGATGATACATATAATGCAAGTTTCGAATCTATGAAAGCAGGTCTTTTTACAGCAAATAATATAAAAAATTGCAAAAGAAAAATAGCAGTATTAGGAGATATGCTTGAATTGGGCAATTATTCTGAAAAACTTCATTCAGATGTAGGGGAATTATTTAAAAATTTGAATTATGATATACTTTTAACACAAGGGAAAAAGGCTAAATTTATATCAGATGTAGCTAAAAAATATATGAATGAAGAAAAGGTAATTCATTTTGAAAACAGGAATGACTTAAAAGCATATCTATTAAAAACAATAAAAGCACAAGATTTAATTTATCTAAAAGCATCAAAAGATATGAAGTTTAATGAATTAGTGGAAGAATTATTAAATGAAAAAATAAATGGGTAGTTTTCTACTCATTTATTTGGTATATATTCAATAATATCTTCAACTTTACAATTTAAAGAGTAACATAATTTAGCTAGAACATTAAAGTCAATTCGAGAAGCTGAATTATCATGCAAAGCCTGAATTGTTTGAAATCTTATATTAGCTTTTGTATTTAATTGATAAGTTGAAATATTTCTATCTTTCATAATTTTATCTAAATGTATTTTAATAGTTCCATAATCAATTTCTTGTAAAATAGGTTTTAAATTGTCTTTATCCATATTTTGCCCTCCTAAAATTTATTATTTAAAGTTATTTTACGATAGGTAGCACACAAAAAATAATATATTAAAAAGTACTACTTGACCGACAGCAAATCTTATGATATATTATTATAAAAAAATGAAAAAATATTTATGAAAGATAGGAAGGAAATAAAAAATGGGAAAATTAGAAAAAATTGAACAGTTACAGAAATTGAAAGATAATGGAAGTATTACAGATGAAGAATTTAATAAGGAAAAAGAGAAAATATTGGATAAAGGGAAAAGCGGAAACAAAATTATAATATTGTCTATTATTTGTATAGTTGCAGTTGTAATAGCAATAATAGGATTTTTTGTGTATAATAATCCTAATAAAAATAATATAAATGATAAAAGTGAAAGTAATGAAAAAGAAATAATAGAAACAAGTGGCAATATTCAAGCAAATGGGACAAAAAATATCAGTTTTGAAAATATAAATAGTGATGATGATAGTCTTACAGAAATACAAAAAGATATTGTTAGCTATTTTGACAATGACTATTTTTGGTTTTATTCATCATATGCACAGAAATATCCTGAAATTTTTAAAGAGGCAAAAGTTGTAACATCAGCAGCAGTTGTAAAAGTATTAAAGTCTACGAATGATGAATTTGAAGTTTTAGTTGCTGACTGTGGAAAAAGTGGATATAATTACTATGCAGATTCAGATATAGAAGATATACCTGCCCAACAACTATTAGTTATATCAGGGAAACAACTAAATGAAAGATTGTTAACAGGAGATATTTTTTGGCTATATGGTAGGTATAAAGATGTAGAAAATAAAGAAATTGATGGAAAAACATATATGGTATCTAAAATTGAGGCAAATAATATTATAAAAATAGGATATGATGATAAGTACATTAGTAAAAATGATTATAAAACCATAAAAAATGTTGCAGAATATATTTTTGGAAAAGATATAAAAATTTCAGAAGATAATAATGATCCTTTATATTATAAAATTACATTAGATAATCAATCTAATGCGAATTTTAAAGTCTTTGATATGTATAAAGACAATGGAGTAATTTTATATGATGAAATTGCAAATAATTTAGGTGATAATGTGAAAAAGAAATTATTTGTTTCAGCAGATTTTCAACATTATATTGTATCTACATATGATAAAAATACGAAACATGTATATATTGATTATTTTGATAGAGAACTTAAAAAAATTTGGAGTAGGGAATTTGACTATGCTTCTACAAAGGCCTTTGCAAGTCCAATGGACTATTCAAATACCCAAATGGCAATTGTAGTTGATAATGATTTATATTTAATCGATTTAGCAACAGGGGAGAATGTTATAGAACCTGTGATGGTAGGGGAAAAAGTCAGAGTAGTTATGATGTCAGATGGAATTTTCTTAATTGGAGATAATAATAAAGATGCAATAATGAAAGTTGGATTTGATGGAAAAACACTATTTAAGAAAAATGCAGGAACAACTTTAATAAATAAAATAGACTCTGCAGAAATACAAGTTACTGATGGCAAATTAAAACTATTTATACATGGAATTGTAACTGATGAAGATGGATATGATATAGCTCCAGCAGATAAGTATCTCATAATAAATGGAAGTGGAGAAATTGAAAAAGCAAGTGAAGATTTAGATGTAGCAGGATAGAAAATATAAATTAGATGATGTTTTTAATGTTTATGGCAGTTTATATGTACAAATTTAAAAATAATAAAACCTCAAAGGTATAACTTTTGAGGTTTTATTATTTTTATAAAAAGTTCTATTATCTCTTACTAAATTGTGGTGCTTTTCTAGCTTTTTTAAGACCATATTTCTTTCTTTCCTTCATACGAGGATCTCTTGTTAAAAATCCATTAGATTTTAAAACAGGTCTAAATTCTGAATTTGCTTCATTTAAAGCTCTAGCGATACCATGTCTAATAGCTCCAGCTTGACCAGCAACACCACCACCACGAACTGAACAAAGAACATCATATTTAGATAAAGTATTTGTAGCTGTTAGTGGTTGTCTAACAATAACTTTTAAAGTTTCTAAATCGAAAAATTCTTCTATATCTTTTCCATTAATAGTTATTTTTCCAGTTCCTTCAACTAATCTTACTCTAGCTATTGAACTTTTTCTTCTACCTGTACCATTATATACTATTTTACTTGACTTAGCCATTATTATAGTTCCTCCTTAATTAAAAATTCCAAACTTCTGGTTTTTGTGCTTGAAGATTATGCTCACTGCCAGAAAATACTCTTAATTTTGTAGCCATTTTTCTTCCTAAAGAATTATGTGGTAACATTCCTTTAATAGCTAATGTCATAGCTTTTTCTGGATTTTTTTCAAGCATTACACTTGCAGGAGTTTCTTTCATTCCTCCAATGTAACCTGAATGATGTCTATAAACTTTTGAATTTATTTTATTTCCTGTTAAAACAGTATCTTTGCAATTAATAATAATTACATTATCACCTGTATCCATATTAGGTGTGAAAGTTGGTTTATGTTTTCCTCTTAATAATCTAGCAGCTTCTGTAGCAACTCTACCAAGTGGTTTATTAGCTGCATCAATTATATACCATTTTCTTTCAATTTCTGATTTTTTTGCACTATATGTATTGTTATTCATGGTAATATTTACCCTCCTATTTTAATTTTATATATGAAATTTCAATTTAAAACTACCGGGGAGAAGTTTTAAACTAAATCATATTCTAATGTAACACCCAATTATTTTATTACAAAAAAAGGAATTTGTCAATAAATTTGCTAAAACTTATTGATAAAATTTGTATTAATAGTATATAATTACCTTAATTAATACTAAAAATGAAATTAAAACATAGAATTTAATAATGGAGGAAATATGTCAGAACCAAAAGAAAACATAAAAAAGGAAACATTTATGCAAGGTGTAGTAACAATAATGTTCTCACAAGTAGCAATAAAAATATTAGGATTAATTTATACATTATATTTAACAAATAGAGAAGGATTTGGAGATGCAGGAAATGCTATTTATGCAAGTGGATATCAAATATATGCCTTATTACTTACAATATCATCAATTGGAGTTCCAAATGCAATATCAAAACTAGTTTCAGAAAGATTGGCAGTAGGAGATAACAAAGGGGCAAATAGAATATTTAAAGTAGCACTAGCAACATTTGGAGTAATAGGGGCAGTAGGAACAATGCTATTATTCTTTGGAGCACATACAATAGCATATAATTGGATACAAATACCAGAATCAGAACTTACTTTAGTAGCACTATCACCTGCAATATTTTTTGTATCAATATCATCAGTAATGAGAGGATATTTTAATGGTAGAAGAACATTAAAAATAACAGCAAGAGCACAGACATTAGAACAAATATTTAAAACAGTTTTAACAATAGGAATTGTAGAAATAGTTGCATATGTAACTTCAACATCTACAGAAATGATGGCAGCAGGTGCAAATGTAGCAACAACACTAGCAACATTCTCAAGTTTTGCATATTTATTTATGTACTATAGATTAAGAAGAAAAGAAATAGGAAATGAAATAAATCAATCAATAAATTATAAATATGAAAATGTAAAATCAATTATAAAGAAAATTTTAATGGTTTCAATCCCATTAACTTTAAGTTCAATAATGACATCATTTAACAAAAATATAGATTCATTTACTGTAAAAAGAATTCTAAGTACATATATGCCGGCTATTGAAGCACAAACATTATATGGACAATTAGCAGGTAAAGTAGACACATTAACAAATTTACCATTAGCAATAAATATAGCATTTGCAACAGCATTAGTGCCAGCAATAGCAGCAGCAAAAGCAAAAAATGATAGTGAAACAGCAACAAAAAGAACTTCATTTTCATTATTAACATCTATGTTAATAGGATTACCATGTGTTGTAGGAATGATAATATTTGCACAACCAATATTAAATTTATTATATCCAGGAGCGAGATATGGAGCATTATTATTACAATTAATTTCAGTATCAGTAATATTCTCAATATTAGATCAAACAATAAATGGAGCATTACAAGGATTTGGAAAAGTAATTATACCAGCAATAGCACTAGGAATTGGCTGTATAGTAAAACTAATTTTAAATTTAATATTATTACCAATACCAGAATTAAATGTTTATGGTGCAGCAATAGCTTCAATAGCATGTCATGCTACAGCATTTATAATCGTATTTAATGTACTAAAAAAGTATGTAAAATTAGATCTACCATTTGGAAAATTTGTCATAAAGCCAATAATAGCAACAGGAATAATGGCAATATGCTCTTATACTGCATTTTTATTATTAGGAAAATTAATACCAGAAAATTTATCAACAGTAATAGCTATTTTAATAGCAGTAATAATATATTGTATGGCTGTAATTGCATTAAAAATTTACAATAAAGAAGATATATATATGTTACCAAAAGGTGATAAATTATACAAATTTTTAGAAAAAATGAAAATATATTAAAAAAAATATAAAAAAAGAGGGGGAATTTATTTTATTTTGGAGAATAAGATAAAATAGAAGTACAGATATTGCAGAAACTGCAATATAAGTACATATACAAATATTATAGGAGGTAATGTATAATGAACAAAGCTGAATTAGTAGCAGCTATCGCTGCAAAAACAGGAGAATCAAAAAAAGCAACAGAAGAAGCAGTTAATGCATTCACAAGTGTAGTATCTGAAGCATTAAAAGGAGGAGACAAAGTTCAATTAGTTGGATTTGGTTCTTTCGAAGTAAGAAAAAGAGCTGCTAGAAAAGGTAGAAATCCTCAAACAAAAGAAGAAATAAAAATACCTGCATCTAAAGCTCCAGTTTTCAAAGCTGGTAAAGCATTAAAAGATTTAGTAAACGGATAATTATAAAAAAGTATAAATATATGAG
>CANRHQ010000017.1 GCA_947630445.1 uncultured Clostridia bacterium
CAAGCACAATTCATTGTAAAAGCAACTTTTGCCTCATTAGTTTGTACATTATATATAGGTAGTAATTTTTCTTTGGCTGATGTTGGAATTGCATCTATTGAGTTTACACTAGCAATTCCTATTAGTATTATTACTGTTAATATTGATACTAAATATGTTTGTATCTTTTCTTTATTAAATACAAAAAACATTTTTTGCCTCCTAATTTTTTGATATTTAATTTTATTCTTCTTATTTAATTTTATTACATTAACAATTTTTTACATTTGTATATATGGTAGTCTATTTGGATACACTATATTTGAAAATTTTATTGCTATACTGCAACTAGAATAGTTTATACGAGGTGATCTTATGTATTTGTCTGATGCAGTTAGAAAACGAATTAAATTTTACCAAAACAAAAACAATATGACATTATGGGCTTTATTCAAAGCCTCTGGTGTACCAATGTCAACACTTGCTGCGTTTATGAGTCAAAGAACTGAGTTAATAAAATTAGATACTTTACTTCATATTTGTGAAGGTTTTGGTATTAGCCTTACAGAATTTTTTGAAGATGATATATTCATAGATGTAGAGCAAGATTAAAGAAAAAGAAAATAACTATCTATTATTTTACTAGATAGTTATTTTTTTAATTTTCTAATTTCTTGTTTTTCTATATTTGAAACTCTATATGATTCACATATTTTTTGTATAGACTTATTTTGAGTAAATTTATCTAATTTATTGTGTTTTAAATATTCTATAGTTTTTGCCTTTTGTTTAATATACGCATAAGATATAAGCCATGCAATTGCCATTTCTACATAATATTCTTTATTTGTAATTTCACTTATATTATTAAAAACCTGCTCTATATATTCATCTGTTAGAAAATAATTTAGATACATTACTATTGCAAACCTTATTTCATATTCCTTATTAGATTTTATGTATTTATCTAAAAATTTCCACATTTGATTCATATATTTCTTTGTTATTTTTAAATTACTACAAGTTGTATCACATATTGCCCAATTATTTATTTTTGGTACAAATTTTTCTAAATATTTAAAAGTATCTTCTATTGATAATTTGGAATATCCTATAACTAATCCTTGTAAAAGCAACTCCTCATAATAATCGTCTTCAATAATTTCAAAAAATTTCTTATAATCCGTTTTTGAAATTTCTTTTGCCATTTTTCTTAGATCAGGAATTCTTATACCTATTATATTATCAACATTTGGACACAAACTACTTTGAAATTCTTTATATTTTAAGTCTTGCAGTTCAAATAATTTTCTTCTAATCTCATTCATATTGACTCCTTTTATGCTTATTAAAACATTTTTATATTTTTTTGTCAATCATGTTTGTAACATATTTGTAATATAAATGTAATGGAATTGTAACACACTTTTGCGACAAAATATTGTATAATATATTTGACGATTTATTATACAAAAAGATGAAAATTGGAGGATAAAATGAGCATTGAATCTGACTTACGCAAAGATGGAATTAGAGTAGTCGATATTCTTGATACAATGTCTATCAACAAAATAGCTCATAATATTGCCAAAAAACTTTGCGAAACTTTTCCTGAACTTTGTTTTAATGAAAATGATTTATTCGCAAAATTATCTCAATTAAGTATGTATAGAGCCAGTATGCCAGAAGGTATGGCAGAAGCTAATTATTTTTATAAAAATACATCTATATATTTTAATGAAAAAATAGCTTTTGAAGATTTAGAAGAATTTGCAATACATGAATGTATGCATTATATCCAAGAAATTAAAGATAGAAAAAATAATCTTGTGCGTATGGGATTATGTATTTTCGATAATTTTAAAATTTTAGGGATGGGACTAAATGAAGCAGCAGTTCAGTATATGACTTCTAAAGTTATTGGTATTGAAAAAGACTATGTCAAATATTTTGGTATTTCTTTTAGAACTATTAGTCCTTCATATTATCCATTAGAATGTAATCTTATTGAGCAAATGGCATTTATCACTGGTGAGTCTGTTTTATTTGATAGTACAATTACAAGTAATGATAAATTTAAAAACGCATTTATTGAGGCAACATCACAAAAAACTTATGATGAAGTCGAATATTATATAGATAAGATCCTTGAAATTGAAGAAAATATCATAAAATTAGGTAATAAATTTTCTTCTTTTGATGAAAGAAATAAAAAAGTTGACAAAATAGTTGAAAAAACAAATACTTGTAAATCAAAAATTGCTGATTATTTTATAAAAGCACAAAATCTAATTATACAAAATTATTTTGATAAAAGTTTTAAAAATATAAGTAATTTAGAGGAACTTGATAATTATAGAAGAAAATTAGAGCATTATAAGGAGTTAATTGGATATACAGACAATTATACTTTCTTTGATGATTATTATACTGAAAAGATGTCAGAATTAGAACATAAATCAAATATTCTTGAAAATGGTGGCATCGAAACCGCTCTTGAATATAAGAAACCAAATAAGTTACTTTCTATATTCAGAGCAATTAAAAACTTCGTAACAGGAGAAAAAATAAATAATTAACAAAAGATGTTAATGCACAAATGATTGTTTACAAAAGATTAATATATATATACTAATGATTGTATCCACAAAAGATTTTCTACAATTATACTAAAGAGAAAAAGTCAAAGTAGCAAATATTTACTACTTTGGCTTTTATTTTTTTTGTATTAAGTATTCATCTATATTTTCTGCAGCATTTCTTCCTGAACGAGCTGCCCAAGCTACTGTTCCTTTTTCTCCAGCTAAATCTCCTCCTGCAAATATTTTTTCATTTGAGGTTCTATTTTTTTCATCTATTTGTATATATCCCCACTTATTTAATTCAATTCCTAAATTTTTAACAAATTTTTCTGGTATTGATCCTAAAGCCATAACTATATAATCTATATCTAAAGTATAATTACTATCTGGTATATTAACTGGAACTTTTCTGGTTTCTCCTTCTTTTTGTATAAGTTCTGTTTTAATTAATTCTACTTTTTCTACTTTATCTTTACCTATTATTTTTACTATATTATTTTGGAACAAAAATTCTATGCCTTCTTCTTTAGCCTCTTTTACTTCTTTCTTTTCTGCTGGCATTTGTTCTTCTGCTCTTCTATATATTACTTTTACATCTTTTGCTCCTAATTTTTTTATTGTTCTGGCACAATCCATTGCAACATTTCCGCCACCAATAATTGCAACTTTTTTATTTTTATAATTTGGATGTGTATTATATTCTAGCAATTGATTTCCACCATAAACTCCTTCTAATTCTTCTCCTTCTACTCCCATTGTAGTATTTTGATTTGCTCCAATTGCTAAAAATATTGCATCATATTGTTTTTCTAATTCTTCTAGTAATAAATTTTTTTCAAGTTCTTTTTTATATTCTATTTTTAAACCTAAATCAACAATTTTTTGTATTGTTTCTTTTACTACATTTTTTGGCAATCTGAAATCTGGTATTCCATGCATTAAAAGTCCGCCTAAATAATCATGTTTTTCATATAAAGTAACTGAATATCCTTTTTTTAATAAAAATGCACTAGCTGTTAGACCTGTTGGTCCACCACCTATTACTGCAATTTTTTTATCTTGATTTGAAGTATTTTTATTTGCTATTTTATAATTTTCTTTTAATGATATATCGCCTATATAAGTTTCTATGTCCCCTATACTAACAGGATCTGACTTTATTCCTCTTACACATGATCCTTCACATTGTTTTGAATGTGGACACACCCTTCCACATATTGCTGGCAATACAGTCGTTTCTGATAATATTTGATATGCTTTTTCATATTCTTTTTCTTTTACTGCTTTTATAAAACCTGGTATATTATTACCCAATGGGCATCCTTTATTTGCACAAGGTTTTACTGGACAATTTAAGCAATATTCTAACTTTTCTTCTATTTTTTCCATTTTCAATTCTCCATTTTTTATAATTGTATATGATTATTTTCTTTAAATCAATTATTTTGACCAACTAGACTACTCATCTTATCCATAACTTGTTTTAAATCATTTATAAAATCTATTTTTTTCGTTTCATCTCTTAAAAGTGCTGCTGGATGCCAAGTAGGCATATATAATATTCCCTTTTTCTCTACCCATTTTCCTCTGCTTGATGTGATACCATATTCTTTTCCTAATATATTTTTTAATGCTACACTTCCTAATAAGACTATAACTTGTGGCTTAACTAATATAACTTGATTTCTTAAATAATTTAAGCAAGCCATTGCTTCATCATCTTCAGGATTTCTATTTGAAGGTGGTCTACATTTCACTATATTAGCAATATATACTTCATCTCTTTTTAATCCTATTGCTTCAAAAGCCATATTCATTAATTTTCCTGCTTTTCCTACAAATGGTTCTCCTTGAATATCTTCATCTGCTCCTGGTCCTTCTCCTATAAACATAAGATTTGCGTTTTTATTTCCTACACCAAAAACTACATTATTCCTTGTTTGGCATAATTTGCACTTTCTACATTGTTTTGCATCATTTTCTAATTCTTCCCAATTATCATACATTTTATCACATCCTAGATTTCAAAAATTTTCATTGCATTTTCATATGTAATTTTCGCAACTTCTTCTGTAGTTATATTTTTAAATTCTGCAATTTTTTGGGCAACATATTTTACATTTCTTGAATCATTTCTTTTACCTCTATTAGGTTCTGGAGCTAAATATGGACTATCTGTTTCTATTAGAATTCTTTTATTTGGTACTAATCTTACTACATCACCTGCATTTTTTGAATTTTTAAATGTTATTGGTCCTGCAAATGATATATAATATCCTAAATCTAAGGCTTGTTTTATCATTTCTTGATTTAATTGACAACAATGAAAAATCCCACATTTAGCTACTGGATAGTCTTTTATAACTTTTATTGTATCTACAGATGCATCTCTTGAGTGTATTACTATTGGTAATTTCAATTTATTTGCTAATTCTATTTGTTTTATAAAGGCTTGTTGTTGTAACATCTTATTTTCTTTATTCCAATAATAATCTAATCCTATTTCTCCTATTGCAACTAATTTTTTTCCTATATTTTGTGTCACAATCTTTGAGATTTCATCTAAACTTTTCCACAGTTCTTGCTCAGATTGTGGAATATCATTTGGTGAAATTCCACATATTGAGTAAATAAAATCGTATTTTTGTGATATTTCTATAGCTTTTTTAGATGATTCTATGTCATATCCTGCACATATAAATTTTGTTACTCCTGATTTATATGTATCTTGTATTAATTGTTCTCTGTCCTCATTAAATTTTTCATCATTATAATGTGAATGTGAATCAAATAATTCCATATCATTTCCTTTCTTTTAATTATAATAAAATATTGCATTTGCAACAGCATATTTCTTACAATGTGATATGCTTACATCTATATTTTCCATTTCACTAATACATTTATTTAATATTTTTACATGTGGATTTCCTGTTTCATCATTTAATATTTCTATATCTTGCCAAGATATTTCATATTTATTTCCTAGTTTTGATGATATTGCTTTAAATACCGCTTCTTTAGCAGCAAACCTTGCAGCATAATGTTGAAATTTTTGCCCTTTTTTACTTTCACAGTATTCTATTTCATTTTTTGTATATACTCTTTCACAAAACTTTCCATCTGTACTTTCTATACTTTCTTTTATTCTATCTATTTCAATTATGTCTATTCCTGTACTTATTTTCATTATTTCCTCCATATAAAACATAAGCCAGTCCCGATTCCCGAAAATGGGAGTAATGGACTGGCATAAATTGCCTTAATACCCACTTGTTATAATTAAAATACTTATTGCATTTATAATTAGAGTTAATACTAGCAATATTATTACTGTCATATTAATTTTTGTATTTCTTTCTATATTTAATTCTTTATATAAAATATCATATTTATTTTTTGTATCAAAATATATTTCATTTAATTCTAAAACTTCTCTTAAATATTGTGCAAATATTGAACCTGTATCTTCTGATGTTATTTCATTTATCCATAAATTTTCAGTAAATTTTATAAATTCTTTTCTTGTACTTTTTATTTTCGTATTTTGTCTAAATTCTAAATTTATTTTTTTCAAATATATTTTTGTATATAATGTTAATATATAAGTATATAAATATTGTTGTTCAAAATCATGTGGAAGTACTGTATAATTATTTATATCACAAGCAGAACTAAATAATGTTATTCCTTGTTTTGTTATTCCCAATTTTGCATATTTCCACTTTGCAATTACTTTTAAATCTTCTTGATTATAATTTACATTATTGTCACTAGGCAATATATTTAAAAATTTAATATAATTATTCTGTATTTTTTCAAATTCACTTGTATTATTCCAATTATCTTGATCAATACATACATATGAATAAGTTAGAAATCTTTCTATGTCTATATCTAATTTTATAGATTCTACATTAGATCCTGTTAACCCTCTTATAAATTCTTGTATATCCTTAACATCTTCAAAACAGTCTGTTTGCACATTTATATGATTATAGTCTTTCATATTTCCAAATTCTTGGTTAATGTCTCTAAATTTATAATTAAAATTTAACAAGTCTGAAAATTTATTACTTTCTTCAATATTAGTTTTTATACATAAAAAACATATTCCTGTGTTAAAACAAATTATTTCAATTTTAGGAATTTTAAAAAATATTCCATTTTTATCTGCCATTTTTCCTTGTATATCTTTTTTTATTGAATATTCAAAAATTGTACATGGATTTTTAGCTAAAATAGCAGCTTTTGTATCTAATGGTAATTCATCTAATCTTGCTAATTTTGTTTTACTTAAATTAAAACTACTAAACATATAATTTCTTACTCTATGTGAAAAATATGAATATATATCTAAGTCTTGCTCTTTTCTGAAAATTTTTATTTTACAATTTTCATCTTTTAATAGTTTTAAAATATATCTTAAATATCTATTTTCTTTTATTACATAAGGGTATATAAAATATGTATATTGATATTTTGTCTTTAGTTCCATTTTTACAACATTCCTTTCCCTATTTTTCGCAATAATAGTTCATGTTTAAATCTTGTCCTAAGTGCCATTTTCCTATGAAATCAATTTTTAAATTGTTTTCTAAATTATATTTTGGTTCAATTATCTGATTTCCGTCTTTTCCTATTGAACCCCATACTCCATCTTTTTTTACTGCTGCAAAACCATATTCGTTTTGTTCTGTTGCATCATCATATATATAATCAACTACAATGTCTCCCTTTTTATTTACATAACCATATTTGTTGTCCTTTTTGCTTAAGAATATATCATTATCTTTTAATATTTCTGTATTAGATTTTTCTACACATTTAAAATTGTAATATTTATATTCGTCTCCTATTCTCATTCTAATATATTCTTGTTCTTCATTCATTTCAGATAATATTCCATTAATTTTTGTTTCAAATGATGAATCTATTATAGATGTCTTATATTCTGAATTTTCTGCTAAATATAGTTTTGCTTTTTCATTATAGGTTATACTTGTATATTCAAATGGTACTTTTATAGTTTCTGTTGCATCTATTATACCATATTTATCTCCTTGTTTTGCTATGTAAATTTGTTCTTCAACTTCTTTTAATTCTTGATATTTTGCATTTATTAATACTTGATTGTCTAAACTAATTTCTCCATATGAATTATTTTTTACAAATATAAAACCTCTTGTAGTTTTTGATTTTATATCATCAAACCCATCTTTTAATATAGTTTCTCCTGATGAGTTTATTAATTTCTTTTCTCCATTTTCTGTTACTAAATAATAATCTTGTAAATATACTTGTGAAATATTTTCATATTTATTTTCTAGTATTTGTTTTTTTGTTGCACTAATTAA
Source organism: uncultured Clostridia bacterium (assembly GCA_947630445.1). Classification (GTDB taxonomy): domain Bacteria; phylum Bacillota; class Clostridia; order TANB77; family CAG-508; genus CAG-269. The sequence goes on from CANRHQ010000017.1 coordinate 7,919, forward strand.
TCCATATTTATTATTTTCATCAACTGTTATATAACCTTCTTTATATGTTTCTCCTAAATTTTTTATTTCGTTATATTTTGTTTCTGCTATTACACTACCTGTGCCATTTACTAATCCTACTTTTCCATCTTTTTTTACTAGAATACTGTTTGATATTCCATCTAATACTTTTATTTCATCATATTCATTTTTTAATATTTCTTTTCCATTTAAATCTATAAGTCCAAATTTTCCATCTTTTTTTGTTTTTAAAATACTTTCTTCAAACCACATATTTCCGTTTTGGTCAATGTTTTCTAGTGCTTCTATTTGTTCATATTCTGTAAATATTTCTTCATTTTTACTATTTATAGCTTTTGTTTGGTATTCTCCTGTTGCTTCATTTATATCATACATACATATGAACACATCTTTAGTTTTATTTGGTATAACTATCATTTCTTGATATGATGGTTCTATTACTGTTTTTCCCTCTTGATCAATAATTCCCCATTTATCTGCTGAATATAATGCAAAATATTCATATTTTTTAAATATTTGTTCTCTTTGTTTTAATACATTTCTTAGTATTATTACAAACATTACTATTACAGCAATCGCTATGATAACAGCAAATACTTTTTGATAGTTAAGTTTTACATCTGTTTCATATCGTTTTCCTTTGCCCATTTTGACCTCCATTTCATAGTTTTTTACATATATACTATATCACAATTTTCGCTTGGTTACAAGGTTTATTACGAATATTTTACTTTTTATTACATTTTATTGAATATGAAAATATATAATAATATAATAAATTAAACTGTAACAAACTTCATTTTAAATTGTCTTATATATAGAAGGAGGTATTAAATGCAGAATATTGAAGAAATATATAAAGAATATGCCAAAATAGTAAATAAATTTTTATTCTGCCTAACACATGATACCTACATTTCAGAAGAACTTACTCAAGAAACTTTTTATATAGCCATAAATAAATTACATACTTTTAAAAATCAATCAAAACTCTCTGTATGGCTTTGCCAAATAGCTAAAAATTTATGGTATAACGAATTTAAAAAGCAAAAGAAAAATGTAGTATTATCTAATGAAGAGCTAGAAAAAATTCCAAGTGTAGAAGATATAAATAATATTATTATAGAAAATGATGAAAAACAAAATCTATATAAGGAAATTATAAAGTTAGACGAAACTTCAAGACAAATAATTTTATTAAGAATAATAGGAAATATGACTTTTAAAGAAATAGGAATATTTTTTAATAAAACTGAAAATTGGGCTAGAGTAAATTTTTATAGGGCTAAACAAAAGTTAAAGGAGGTTATGAATGATGAATAAAGATTGTAAAATTGTTCAAGAATTATTACCTAATTATATCGAAAAATTATCTAGTGAAGAAGTCAATAATTATATAGAAGAACATTTAAAATCTTGTGATGAATGTAAAAATATTTTAGATAATATGCAAAATCATATAACTACTAACTTGAAAACAGATGATAAAGAGGTAGATTTTTTAAAAAAGATTAGGAAAAAAATTCAATTATTAATAATAACAATAATATTAATTCTAGTATTTATATTAGTATTTATATGGGGAAGTTATGTTAGAAAATTCATGATACTTTCTACAATAACAGATAATATTAGTAATATAAAAAATACGGAAAACTATTATGCTAAAGCCATTACTATTCAAGATCATGATTCTTTACATATTATAGAATCATATGTCACACAAAAACAAATATTGACTAATATGAAAATTCTCTCTGATAAAGAAATAAAAAGTAGTAGTTTTTATAAAAATAATAATGAAAATGGTTACCGTTTCATTTATCATAATGATAAAGTTATTCAAGACTATAAAGATGATTCTGGTTTCATAAAAGTTGGATTATCAAATTATTCTGATATGTTTACTGATTTAAACTTTTTTGATAGATTATTATTTACAAAGAAATTAAAAAATATTAGTACATCATATTGTAGAGGGTATTTATGTTATTTTTTAGATTTTTTTGATGGACTTCAATTATGGATAGATAAGGATACAGGTTTAACTATAAGGGCTATAAATTCTGCCAAATCACAGAACCCAGATATACAAGAATATGAATATAATTTTGAACCATTTGATAGTATAGAATTACCAAATCCAACAGGATATACTATATTTTCTATAACATAAAAAGAAAGCAAAATTTTGCTTTCTTTTTATATTATTTTATTGTTTTGTACTTTTTCTTTTGAAATATTAGTAAGACAATTAAAAATACTAATAATGAAATTAGACTAATAAGACTGATTGTAATCATTTCTATGGTTTCACTTCCTGTTTTTATACTAATGATTGCAATTGCTTCACTTATACCGTTTTCTTCATTTTTATCCGTATAACCATATGGATTCGTACTTCCTTCTACTCTAGCACTATTTTTCTTTTCTCCAAAGCTCATTAGACTATTATTCCATTTTAATTTTATTGTTACGTGCTTACTTTCTCCTGGCAATAATTCCTCTTTTTCACTTTGTTCCCATATTGCTTGTGTGTTATTTACTTTCCAACCTTCTGTTTCTACTGTAAAACCACTTGGTATATAATCAATAATCTTTCCTACTGTTGCTGTTGTTTCTCCTATATTCTGTACTGTGATACCATATTCTATTTCTAAGTTTACTTTTTTCAACTCTTTTTGCTTAATCTCTATTTTTTGTATAGCTTGCTTTTGTATTTTCTCTGCCTTTCCATCAATCCATATATTTTCTATTTCTTTTTTTATTGCTATATCATAGATTAATTTTCGATTGCTTCTTTCTATAATCTGTATGTCTTTAGTATCTTTTATCTCTATTTCAATGTCTTCTACTTCTTTGTAACCTTCTGGTGTAGTTTGCTTCAATATGTAATTTGTTATTGGTATTCTTTCCAAATAATAACCATTTTCTGTTCTTTCAATTTCTATAATTTCTTCTTCTGTTTCTTCTGCTTCTCCTTCTATTTCTCCTTCTGTATCTTCTTCTTTCTTTGTTTTGGCGATTACTTTTCCTGTCTCTTTATCACATATTTCAATATCTACATCTTCTATTTTTTCTTTTGTTTCTTCATCAATAATATGAATTTCTACTTTACTTATATTTTGCTCTACTTCTAGTGTTTGTATTTCTTTTGTATCTTTTATGCTAAATTCTATGTCTTCCTTTGTAACATTTCCTTTTTCTTTTTTAGCATCTACTTCTCTTAATATGTAATCTCCTATTGGCAATTTATAAAATTCTTCTTCTTTCCCTTGTGCTTCCCATTCTGCCATTACTTTTTCTTTTATGTGTCCTTTTCTCTCAACTTTCTTTATAATTTGCCATTTAGTTTCTTCTACATATTCTTTGGTTTTTTCATCTCTTATTTCTACTCTTAATATTGTTGGATAATCTTGAATTATAATTATATTTTCCTCTTGTTCTTCTCCCATTACCCATAGTTTTCCATCTTCTTTAATAACAAAATCTACCTCTTCTGCTGTAGTATAACCTAATGCAGGTTTTACTTCTACAATGCTATATTCTACATTGGTTTCTAGCTTTCTAAAGATTTCTTCTTCTCCTTTTGTTACAAAAGATTTTACTACTTCTTGTGTTTCTTTGTTCCTAATTTCAAATTGAGAACCTATTGTAATTTCGTTTTCTTCATTTACTTCTTGTATTGCCACTTTTGTTTGTGTTCCATAGAAATCTAGATCGATTTCAATAATCTCTACTAAATCTTGTGTTGTGGTATCTATCTCTAATTCTTCTTGTTGTAAAACATAGCCTGTTGGTGCTTCTACCTCTTTTAAGTAATATTTTCCTATTGGTAAATCAACATTATCTTGTTTATTAATTTTTATTTTTCCATCTTCATTTGCCGTTAAGGTAACAATTTTTTCATTGGCTGGAATAACTTGTTCATTACCTTCTGCATCTTGATATGTTATTTCTTCTCTTGTATATAATTCGTATTTACCACCTACTCTGATTTCTTCTGTTTCTGCATCTTTATTATGGATTGTTATTTCTATTTTTTGCCTTGTCTCTTCTTCTGCTACTTCTTTAAATACGACTGGTATTTCTTGTCCTTGATAAGAAATTTCTATATCTTGTTTTTCTTTTTGTAAACTAAAACCAGTTGGTACTTCTACTTCTTCTAATTCATATTTACCTAATGGTAGATTTTCTATAATAGCTTGCCCATTTTCATCTGTTGTAGCATAGGTAATTGTTTCTCCTTGTCTATAAATAATAGTTCCTTGATTATCTTGTGTATAAATATTTTCCTTTGCAATCAATTTATATTTTGCTCCTGGTACTGCTCTTGACTCATACATAAATTGATATGGATCTGCTACTTGTATATCACTTAAATATTCTCCCATTGCTGATTTAATTTTTATAGTTCCTACTTGTGCTTTATTTTCTTGATTTACTACAATAATATAATTTCCTAAATAACTATCTGTATAATAAGCCGTATTTGTACTAATACGAAATCTTAGTTTTGCCTGTCTTTCCCATTTTATTTCTCCATTTTCTGAACTTCCCTCATAACCATTTAAGGTATATCCTTCTGGTGCTTTTACTTCTTCTAATACATATTCTCCTACCCCTAATCTCATTGGTGTAATCAAATATCCCTCATCTGTTGTCTCAAATGGATTTTCTAATGTTCCATATTCTACATAGCCTTTTATTGGAACCCAAACTTTATTTGTTTCTAATTCATTTGTAGTTACATTTCGAATAACATAGCTAGCTTTTTCTTTTAAGATAATTTGATTTGTTTCCAAATCTCTTTTATATATTTTCACTCTTGTTGTAAAATTATTATCTATAACAAACCTTAATTCTTGAGGTTCTCTAGAATCTTCTACAACATTTACTACAAATGGTTCAGCTACTTCTTGATCCCTTGGTACACTCGTTTCTATAATAATATATTCTCCATAAGCTAATTCCGGACTCTTTATATATCCTCTTTCATCAGTTCTAATCTCAGAAATATCTTCTCCTTGTTCCTCATTTGCATAATTCTTTATGAATGACTCATTTTCTAGTTGATAAGAATGATATACTGTATTATCTCCAGGCATTGCTCCTGCATTTTCTTCTTGTCCATGATAAATTTGATAATAGTAATTAATCAAGTCTCCTATATTATAAGTTCCATCTTCATTTTGCTTTCCTTGTAATCGAATATCTTGTTTTGCTGATTCATCATTTAGTTGATAAGTTGTATTAGTAACTCTTGTTATTGTTCCATCTTTTACAATACTTAAATCACTAATCAAATAAATACTAAATCCTGCATTGTTTAAAACTGTAAAATCTTCTTTTAATTTATATAATTGAAATGCTTGTTTTTTTACTTGAATATCAACATGTCCTTTTAAAACTACCTTTGCTACTGTCTCTCCCTGATAGCTTAGATCTATTATATATGCCTTTTCTTCTTTCAAATAACCTTTTGGAGCAGTTATCATTTTTAAATAGTATTTACCACACTCTAAATCTTCAAAATACATTGTCGCTTCTGCATCTGTTGTTTGTGTCATGATTAATTCACCTTTTTTATATAATAATCCTTTTTCTCCTGGGTATCTTGAAGTTACTCCATCTGCATGATAAATATTTTCATAAGCATATAATCCATATACTGCTCCTTCTAATGTTGCATCTGCTTGTGCTATATTAGTTTGTCTTTCTATATCAAATACACGAATTTGTGCTTCTGCTTTTACTCTTCCATTTTCTATAGTTCCTTTTCCTATTACATTTTCAATTTTAATTGTTCCTTCATTTGTTATGTCTTGCCCTTCATAATCATTTTCTTCGATTATATCAATGATATTGATAAGGTAATTTCTCTTCTCATTTTCTTCATCATAATCTCCATAATATCCTTCTGGTGCTTTTGCTTCAACTATTTTATATTTTCCTTCATTATTTGGTGTATAGTATAACCATTCTGAACTTAGATAACTCTTATCTTCTTGCCTATCCATTGTTACTTTTTGCCCTGTAGTATAACTCATATATTCTTCATAACTCTGGGTGTCTTTATTCCACTGATAAATAGTAAAGTTGCTATCACTTTCAACAATGTTTTGTGTTTCTTCGTCAATTTTTACAATTTGTGCCTTTAATTTCCATGGCTCATTTTCTACAACTCCTTTTATTTTATCTAAGTCATCTGGATTTCCTTCTCCGTATTGAATCTTATATTGATCATTCTGATAATCGACTTCTACTGTATAATTTTGTTCCTTTAATTGATTGATTGTATATTCCATACTAAATTTAGAATCTTTATGATACTCTGGAACTCCATTTGTTTCTTCTACGATTTTATATTTTCCTTGAGTAGTTTTATTCCAACGATAAAAACTTGATTGATAAATTCCATCGCCATCGTTATCAGTTATGGTTTCTTTTTTGGCATATTCTGTTCCATTCCACTCATATAAAACAAAAGTTGCATTTGTTAATGGATTTTCTGTAATACTATCTGTCTTTTTAATTTGAATATTAGCCTGTGGTAATTGATATTGTACATTTCCCTCATTTGCAGTATTACTTGCTTGTGTTAACGTTCCTAAATTAATAGATGTTGTTTGTCCATTTTTATATTCTCTTAAATAACCTGTATAAGTAATATTAGAAGTATATTGTTTAATTTCTTGTAGAGTTCCTGTTAACTCTATTTTTAAGCTATGTCCTGCTGTTATATCTTGTTTTTTATTACTTTCAAATGTTGCCGTAATAGTATTTCCATTTAAAGTATAATTCTTTAGATTTGTATTCGTACCATCTGCATTGGTATAAATTACTTTTATGCTATTAGAATCGATTGAAATTCCACTATCTATTTGAAAAGTAACTTGTTCGTTGCATGCTCCTACTTTTTCTTTATTACTACTTGATGCTGTAATAATTCCCACTATATTTACTTTTCCATTTTTTAATGGTTTATTTTCAAAACTATCTACTGGTGTCATCGTTACACTTGAAGTATAAGATGGGAGAATTAAATTGTTGGTAATATTATAAGTATGATTACTTCCTGAAACAAGTGTCTCATATCCTGTTATATTATCTTGCACTACTTCATAAGTATAAGATTGTCCTTCATCATTTACCTGTCTTACAGGAATAGTATAAGAAGTTTGTCCTGCTGTAATTTGTGCTTGACCTAATTGTGTTTTACTTCCATTTATTTTTCCATATATAGTTACCCTTGTTGCTTGTCTTGTATGATATTTATCACTTTGATCATTCCAAGTAATTGTTCCTGTGATATCTACTTCTATATTAGTTACTTTCATTATTTTAGGCTCTGAAATATTACCTACTTTATCTTTTGCCCATAAATAATAAGTACCATTTTGTGTAACATTAAAAGAAATATTTGTTCCAAAAGATTCTTCTTTTGGAGGTGTATTAGTTGTAGTCATAGCATATCCTACTACGCCAGAACCAATATAACTTTTTTGCTTAGCTTTTAAAGTTGCATTTTCATCATGTGTACTGGTTATTGTTAATGTACTACTCTTTTTATTAGGAGCCAGTGTTTGTGTTGCATTTACAATTGTTGGTTTTGTATTATCTAAATAAGAAATTGTTACTTTTTCTGTACGAATATTATCTAATCCATCTTTAATATATAAAGCTGCTACAACAGAACCATATACATCTCCTACAAAATTGTAAGTTCTTGTATAGTTATCTCCACTTTTTATTGCCGTTTGAAAATCAGATTGAGTATTGAAGGCAATTTGTACTTTTTCTACTCCTTTGTCTAAGGTAGTATAAGTAATTTGTTTATTTTTACTCCAGTTAGTATCACTTGTGGCACTACTTGTTAAAGTTGGAGCTACAGCATCAATATAATTTACTTCTTGTGTTCTTTGACTTTCATTATCATATCTATCTTTTACTTTTACTGTTAATGTTTCACTTTCTCTTATTTCTGCAACAATATCCATTGTTCTAGTAAAAGTATTATTAAGAGCATTGTTAGAAGTTTTTTCAGCTGTTCCATAGTCTGCAAGACAATTTCCTTTTGAATCATATAATGCTATATAAACTACATCACTATAATTATCACTACAATCTACTTTTATTGTTGCTTTTTGTGAAAAATTGTCAACTTGTTTATTGTCTTTACTTACGGTTATATTTGTAATAGTAGGTGCTACTGTATCTGGTCTAATAGTTGTAGCTAATGCATATGTTTTTGCAAATTCATTAGATTTGTTATTTACATTTTTAAAACAATTATCTGCATTTAACCTAACAAATACTGTACCTTTATAATTTTCTTTTATAGTTGCTTCATAGCTTACCATATATAATCCATTACTTATTCCACTTGTTCCATATGCAGGATTATTATAATATTGACTTGATAAGTCTGTTACTTTTCCTGGCTCTAAACTTTGTAATGCCGTATCTCGAATAGGTGAATATGTTGGAAGTGCATCTTTCTTTGTTTCATCCCATTTTATATTATTTAATAATTGAAATATTCCTCTAATTGTCCAGTGATAATTATTTTTTGGATCTTGCACTACTTCTGTATATAAAACTTTATATAAATCTTTATTACAAAATGAACAATAATATGTTTTTCCATCTGCTCTAAGTGATGTACTTTGATGTGATACATTTTGTAATGTAGAATAATCAAATCCGCATACTTTACATTTTGCTCTATTAGCACATGTTATTCTTTGTCCTTTACTATCATAACAGTCTTCTGTTCCCCCTTTAATATTTGGGATTTTACAAACTTTACATTCTCCAAGTATATGATAATATGTATTTTTATTGGTGTTTCCTCCACTCTCATCATAAATTGTATTTTTATCATGTAATTGTAATTGGTGGTCAACGTAAACAGATTTATTATATCCACAACCTTCTGTACAACGTGTTATTATATATGTTTCACAAGTACCCTCTCCGGTTGTTTCTAGCTTATGACTACTTATATCTTTCTTATTACCACAAATCCAACATTCTTCCCAATGTTGAGTATCATTATATTTTTTTTCATAAATATGAGTATGACTAGCTTCATCACCTGTTACTAAGTTTGTTAAGTCCTTTTCAGTAACTCTTTCATTTGCTGCTAATTCTATCTTTCTTTCTTCTAGTTCACCCAAAAAATTTGCAATAGACGTCACAGGTAGTGATGTTATTAATATCAATATAATTAAAATACTCGCAAGACATTTCTTCAACATTGTTCTTCTCCTTATTTTTATTATTTTTCTCTTTTTATTATATTTTGTCTAAAAACAAAAGTAAATAGTAAATTTTTCTGGCATTTCATGGGGTATTCGCCATTTATTACGGAAAATAATATTTTGATTAATTTTTTCATATATTACATTTTCATGACTTTTTTGTTACTTTTTTATTACTTTTTTAAATATTCCAAAAAGAAAACATGATTTTAGGCTATTTCTAAAATCATGTTTTCTCTTTTTACTTGCAAATCCGTAAGGTTAACTGTTTCTTTTAAGTTTCACCTTTTTTTGCAAATTTACAAACTATAATACTCATGTCATCTTTTGCAATACCATAATTATTATCTATCGCTTCATTTACTATTAAATCAGCAATTTTTTGACAATTAACTGTTTCTATATCTTCTAATAAATATTTTACCCACAATTCTTTGTTTTTGTATTCAATATTTGAATCTAAAATACCATCACTACACATTACTATAATATCTTGCTCTTCTATATCTTTATCATATGTTGTTAAATTAATATCTTTTAATATGCCCGCTGGCAAACTTAAAGATTTTACTATTTGTACTTTTTTCTTATTTTTTACATATGTTGGACATGCTCCATTTTTTATAAATTCTATTTTTCCATTATATAAATCTATTATAGATATATCTAATGTTGCAAATATTTCTTCATTTGTATTCATAATTGTTGAATTTATTAAATCTATTGAAGTGTCTTTATCAAAACCTGACATTAATAATCTTTCTAGCATTTTAATTGCTATTTGACTACTTTTTCTTGCTTCTGGACCTGAACCCATTCCATCACTTAATGCTAACAAATATTTTCCATCATTTAATCTTATTTGTAATAAGCTATCTCCTGATATAGGACTATCTTTTTTTATTTTTGTTGCTTGTCCTATTTGTATTATATACTTATCTGCAGACAAATAGCTGAAAACTCTTTTTCCTCTTTTATTTAGTTTTTTAGTTTTAGCATCATTTAACATCATCTTTTCATCAAATACTTTTTCTAGTACTTTTTGGACTTTTTCCATATCTGTATTTTCAGTCGTTCTACTGTCTTCTCTTAAATATACATCTATAAATTTTCTATTATCATTTATACTGATTTCTATTCCTTCTATTAATATCTCTTTTGCTTCAAGTGCTGTTATAATCTTCTTTTTTTCATTAATATAATCTTCATCTTGCTTAATATCTTTTTCTATTTTTACAGCTATACTTGATATTGCCTTTGAAACACCATCAAGTTGAGCTTGTACATTTTTCTTGCTTGATTTTATTTTCTCTTCTAATATAAAATTTGATTTGCTTGTTTTATATGCATCATTTACTGCTTTTACTATTTGACCTATATCTTGCTCATTTAGCTGTCTAATACAATTATTATGTCTTTCAAATGTTCTTATTAGATCTTCATTTTCAATCTCTTGTGTTTCTAATAATATATCAAATAATTCATATACTATAGGATTTTCAGGCATAATCATATCTTCATATAAAATATTATCTTCTAATGAATCTAAATTATTTAATAATTCTGATATAAATACTTGTCTATTTTTTATAAATATCTCTTGATCTGCCTTTTCTTCATATGTATCTGCCATATCTTTAATAGTTTCTGATACCATATTTAATTTATTAATTGTTTCTTTGCTCTGATTTAATCCTCTTGAATTGAACTCTGGTAATAATGTATCCTCTTTTATTAATTCCTCTACACTTATGCCAACCCATCTTGGAATTGCAAGTAATCCTAATGATGCAATTAGTGCTTCCTTAAATAATATAAAGTCTGACATTGTTCCTTTTGACACATAATATAATATTCCATTACCTATTAAAAAACCTGCTATTACTCCTATTTTTCCAAACCTATTTAATATTCCTGCTAACATTCCTGATATAGCATATACAGCTATAATAATCGGCTCATTTTGTGTTATTATTCCTAATGTTACACCAATTATTACTCCTGATGTTGTTCCTATTAATACTCCATTTTTCCATCCTAATATTAATACTATTAAGATACTTAATATATTTCTAATAGAAAATCCTAAAATCTCAAAATTTCCAAATGTTGATACTGCTATTGATAATAGTAAACTTGCACCTATAACTTCTTCTATTGAAAAGGCTCTTCTATCAGTAATCTCTTGAATTACTGTAATAGAATTTACAAATATTTTGTAAAATACTACTGAGAATATTGCTAGTGTTATATGTAGAATCATATCTGCAATTGTAAATTTAGTTAATATTAGTTTTGCAAACATTACTAATATTATACTTGCAAAAATATGTGATGAGATTTGTATTTGTTCATTCTGATATTCATCATTATCTCTTGGAGGTTTTATACACAATAATATTAATAACATCAATATTATTAATATATAATTTAATGCTCCTATAGTTCCAACTCCTACTATGTTTCCTATTAAACCAGCTAATACAACTCCTATTGCTGGAACCCCACTGGCTAAGCAAGCTCCTACTATTGCTATGCTAAAAGGCGATACTGCTTGTCCCATTCCAATTGTAGATACCATAAATGATATTACATATATTATTATATTTTTTATGCTTATTAAGTTTTTTAACATCCTTACCACCCTCATAACTTCTTTATAATACAAGTAACATTTTAATCCTTTTCATTTGTGTTTTTTGTCTTTTTTAGTACTCTACTACAAAAAAGTTTTTTACATTTTGTGATATTTATTTTTTATTTTCTTTGTTTTGTGTTTTATATTTTATTATAGATTGCCGAAAAATACAAGATTTTTTGATAATTTGATTAAAAAGATTTTGTGTCATATATTATTTTACTTCATATAATAAATAATAATACATATATTATTAAGAGGTGATATTATGTCTGACAATATGGAAGATTTATTTTCTAAAGTAAAAAAGATGGTTGATAGTGGTAATATTCCTAATGATATTCAACAAATGATGAACAATTTACAAAATTCCAATAATAATACAGATGATGTTTTGAATAAAATTTCTCCTGAAATGATTAACAATTTAAATAATATGTTAAATTCAAATAATCAATCTAATCCAAATAGTTCTAATAATTCTAACAATTCTAATAATTTCAATATTGATATGAATACTATTATGAAAATGCAATCTATTATGAAGCAGATGAATAATACAAATGATCCTCGTGCAAATTTATTATATTCTTTAAAACCTTATTTACGTGATTCAAAGAAAAATAAGTTAGACCAATATGTAAATTTACTTAATATTTCTAAAATCGCTGATGCTATGAATCAAAATAATAAGGAGAATAAAAATGAATAGATTTCCAGGATTTAATTTTCCATTTTCATATTATAATCCATATCAATATCATCATAACTTTTACGAAGAAAAAAAATTAGAACATCCTTCTAAACCCTGCCATACAGCTCCTAAAAAAGAAGAAACTGTTTGGCTTGATTTATTTGGTATCAAATTATATTTTGATGATGTTCTAATTCTTAGTCTTTTATTTTTCTTGTATAAAGAAGAAGTAAAAGATGAAGGTCTTTTTTTGGCTTTGGTATTATTACTAATAAGTTAGCAATATTATTCAATTACAATTTTATCTTCATCTACATAAATATATGCATGCTCTTTAATTCCTTCTTCTTTATCCATTTCTTTTACAATATTAGATATTCTTAATTGGACAACATCTAAAAAAGTAGCTGCAATTATAGCTTCTTTATTTCCTTTAGCTCCTGCATGTGCTAATCCTCTAAGTGTACCTTCTACAATTATATTATCTCCAGCAACTATCTCAGCTCCTGAATTTACATCTCCTATTATGACTAAACTTCCTTCTACTTCTATTCTTTGTCCTGAACGTAAAGAGCCTTTATGAAATACAGTTTCAGAAGTTCCTATATATTTTTTATAACTTCTTGTTATACTATGCAAACCTAAAGTAGTTGGAGAGTCAAATCTTACATCTACATTTATTTGATTTTTTATAATTTCTTTTATTTCTTCTAATTCTTTATTTTTCAGTATTTTTCCTGTTACTCTTATTGGGGTTTTAGCATCTTTATATAATTTTTTTAATTCTATCATTTTTGATGATAATTCTTTTTTTATGTCCTCATGACCTGCATTATCATCAATTTTTATTAAATTTTCATTCGTTTTTAAATTTATACTAACACAATTCATCTTCTTACATCCTTTACAATTTATTTTTATCTCATTGCTTCTGTATATGGTGTTGCTGTAGTACTTTCGTTTACAGTTGTTGTTTCATTTTTTCCAAAATACTGTGTAAGCACATCTCTTGCTACTTCTGCAGCATAATTTCCATGTCCACCATTTTCTATCATAACTACTACCGCTACTTCTGGATTTTCAAATGGTGCAAAACATACAAACCATGCATCAACTAAATCATTACCATTTTCATCTTTTCCTGCTTCTGCTGAACCCGTTTTTCCTGCAACTTCTACATTAAAGTTTTTAAAAATACTATATGCCGTACCTCCTGCTTCACTTGTTGCCATTCTCATTCCTTCTTTTGCAATATTAATATTTTCTGGATTAATATTTATTTGGTCTTCTGAAGCCTCTATTCCTAATTTTTCGTTAGTATATTGTTCAATTTCTTCTTTTGATATTTCTGTTCCATCAGAATTTAATACTGATTTTATTATTGTTGGATTTACTATATTTCCTCCATTTGCTATTGAAGAAATATATTTTGCAATTTGCATTGGTGTAAAGTTATTATCTCCTTGACCAATAGCTGCATTTAAAGTATCTCCTGGTCCCATACTTTTACCTGGTCTAATTCTTGAATATGTTTCTTTTGATGCTACTGTTCCAGCTGTCTCACTTGGTAATTCTATTCCTGTTTTTTTACCTAAACCAAAATGTAATGCATATTTAGATAATATATCTATACCCATCCTATCTGCAGTTTCTATAAAGAAATAGTTACATGAATGTTGAAGAGCTTGTGTTACATTTAAGTATCCATGTCCTCTATGATAATCTGTGTAATACCAACATTTCCACTCTCCATTATATTTTTTGTATATACCTGTGTCTCTGATTTTTTCTTTTGAAGTAATTGCTCCAGACTCTAATCCTGCAATTGCTGTAACCATTTTAAATGTTGAACCAGGTTCATAAGATGCTTGTATTGCTTTGTTTAATTGTGGATGTGAAGTGTTAGTATTTAAGTAATTCCAATGTTCTTGTGAAATTCCTCCTACAAACCATTCTGGTTCATATGTTGGATTACTTGCTGTAGCCAAAACTTCTCCAGTATTTACATTCATTACAACTGCAGCTCCACCTTTTGTATCATATCTTTGTGCAAAACCACCATTTCTGATTTTATTAATACAATTATCTAATGCAATTTCTGTAACTTTTTGCAAATTAGCATCTATAGTTAATACTATATCACTGCCTGCTATAGGATTTTGAGTAATATATTCTCCCGTTATTGTTCCATCAACAGACATATCTACCTGTTTTTCTCCATCTGTTCCTTTTAAATATTTTTCAAATACATACTCTATGCCTGTTCTTCCTATTATGTCATCATTATCATAAATATCTTTATTCTGGTTATATTCTTCTTCATTAATTTTTCCAGTATATCCTATTACATGTGCTGCTAAACTTCCAGCTGTATATGTCCTTATAGCATCTGTAGATATGCTTATTCCTGGAAACTCACTATTTCTTTCACTTATTTGTGCAACAATTTCTTCATTTACATCTTCTGCTATTGTAATAGATTTTGTCGCACTATATCCTATTGTTGTTATTTTATATCTAATTGATAATATTTTTCTAATTTCAACTACATCTTCATTTGATATATCATATTTGTCTTTAAATATATAAAATGCTTGCTCTGCACTTGCATTTTCATCTATTTTATATTTCTTTTTCCATTTGGCTTGTTCTTCTTCATTAATTGTAAATTCAAATGGATTTATTTTTATTGGAAATGTATCTGTATATGCTATTTGATATTGTTCTAATAAATTTACTAATTTTAATATTGCTGTATTTAGTTCTTCATTTGCTATATTAGTTTTAAATAGTTCTACACTATATTGTGTTCTTATTCCTGCTAATTCGTTTCCTGATCTATCTAGGATTGAACCTCTTGCCGCTTCTATTGATGTTACTCTTGATAATCTTGTATTAGATTGTTCTCTATATGCTTCTCCATTTATTATTTGAAGATTAAATAATTGAACAATCAGTACTATACCTATTAGATATACTAAAACAGTTATTATATTGAACCTAAAATTTATTTGCTCATTGCTAACTTCTTTTTCCCAAGAGGTTTCTCTGTTAAAACTTATTCTGTTGTTCAATTTTTCACCTTCTTTCAATTTTAGAAATATCTAGTTAAGATTTTATCTCCTTTTATTTCATTTTCTATTTCATATCCTGTAAGTTTCATTAATGGATATAATATTATAACTAATAATGTATTATATACTACTTCTATTGATAAAATTTTTATAAATGAAACTATTTCTAAATTAATCTCTAAAAAAATATATTGTAATATATATAATAATATTTCATATAATATTGTACAAATAATTCCCATTAATATAACTGTTATTCTACTGTCTTTTGAAAAGTTTTTATCAAATATACCTCCTACTATTCCTACTACAGCTAAACATATTGAAGTTAATCCCATACTTTTTCCTATCCAAATATCCACAAAAATTCCAAATATTATACCATATATTATTCCCATGCTTCTTCCCATATATAAACCTATATATAGCATTAATATAATAAGTATATTTGGCATAACACCTGCTATTGTAAAATTTGTAAAAAAGCAAACTTGTAAAAGATATATTATTGTAAAAATTATTATTAACGATATATTTATTATAATCTTTTTCATAAATACCTCTCTATTGATTTGTTATAACAAGTACTGTCTCTAATTTTTCAAAATCCACTGCTGTATCTATTAAAGCATATGAATCTGTTTTGTTTGTTCCTCCTACAACTTTTTTTATTGTTCCTACATGTATTCCTTTTATATAAATTCCACCCATTCCAGATGTTTCTATACTATCTCCTTGTATGATATTTGCCTTTGTAGCTATATTAGTTGCTCTTAAAGTTGATACATTTTCTATTGTTCCTTTACAAATTACACTATCTCTTGTAGTATTAGTTAAACAACTTGTTGCACTAGCACTATCAACTATAGTTTGTATTTTTGCTGTTTTATTTGTAACTGATACAACATGTCCTACAAGCCCTTCATCTGCTATAACTGTCATATTTTCTTGTATACCATTATCACTACCAACATTTATAATTAAAGTTTTTGAATAATTACTTATATCTCTTGAGATAATTGTTCCAGGTATTGTTGTATATCCTGCATATTTCTCAGCTAAATTTAATTGTTGTTTTAATTGCTCATTTTCATTTTTGGTTATTTCAAATTCTCTTAAAGTTTGCTCTAATTCACTATTTTTTTGTTTTAATTCTTCGTTTTCTGCTTTTAATTTATTTACATTTTCAAAAAAATTATCGTTATTATTTAATTTATTTTTTAAATATGTTAAACCATTTTCTATTGGTACTATTATAATGTTTGCTATATTATCAATTATAGAAATATTTTTGGAGTTTGTATTAGTAAATATAACTAATAAAATAAGAATAATTACTGTAATTATAACTCCTATAATTCCACCTCTTTGATTTCTTTCCATTAAACATCTTCCTCATTCTATCTTCTTTTTCTAGAATTTTTTAAAACTTTTCTTAATTTTTCTATATCTTGTATTGTTTTTTCTGTACCTCTTACAACACTATCTAAAGGTTCTTCTGCAACATATACAGGCATACCTGTTTCAATACTTATCAATTTATCTAAATTTTTTATTAATGCTCCTCCTCCTGCAAGCATAATTCCTTTTTCCATTATATCTGATGCTAGTTCTGGAGGTGTTTTCTCTAATGTATTTTTTACTACTTCTACTATTTTTTCTATAGATTCTTTCATTGCTTCTTCTATTTGACTAGATGTTAATTCTATAGTTCTTGGTAAACCTGTACTTAAATCTCTGCCTTTTACTTCCATAGTCATTTGTGTCATTAGTGGCATTGCACAGCCTAATTCTTTTTTTATTTGTTCAGCAGTCGTTTCTCCAATTGCTAAATTTAATTCTCTTTTTACATAGTTTATTATATCTTCATCTAATTCATCTCCAGCTACTCTTAATGAATTGCTTATTACTATTCCTCCTAAAGATATAACAGCTACTTCTGTTGTTCCTCCTCCAATATCTACTATTATATTTCCACTAGGTTCATCAATTTCGATTCCAGCACCAATAGCAGCAGCCATAGGTTCTTCTATTAAATAAACCTCTCTTGCTCCTGCATGAATTATCGTTTCTTCTACCGCTCTTTCTTCAACTTCTGTAATTCCTGATGGTACTCCTACTAATATTCTTGGTCTTAAAACATTATATCTTTTACATACTCTTACTAATATATTTTTTAATAATAGTTTTGTTGCTGTAAAATCTGCTATAACACCATCTTTTAATGGTCTAATTGCATTTATTTCTTTTGGTGTTCTTCCTAACATTTCTTTTGCTTCAAAACCTGTTGCAATTACTTCTCCAGTTTTTGTATCAATTGCAACTACTGATGGTTCTCTTAAAATTATACCTCTACCTCTTACTGTTACTAATATATTTGCCGTTCCTAAATCAATTCCTATATCTTTAGATTTGAATGACAAAAAGCTCATTGATCTCATCCTTTCATTTTTGTGAAAATATGCTTATATAATTTGCACTTCCTATTACAATATGGTCTAATAATTGTATTCCTAATATTTGAGATGCTTGTTTAACTTTTTCTGTAAATTCTAAATCCGCTTTACTTGGCGTTGGATCTCCCCCAGGATGATTATGTATTAATATTATTTTTGCTGCCTCTATTTTTACCGCTTCATTTAATACAGATTTTATTGTTGCAACTACGAAATTACCACTCCCTATTGCAATATCTTTTATTTTTAATAAGTTATTTCTGTTGTCTAACATTGCTACTTTTAATATCTCTTGTTTTTCAAATCTCATTTTTTCAATTAGTATTTCTGCTATGTCATGTGGCTTTAGTATTTTTATTGCTTTATAATTTGATATAGAATTCATTCTTGTTGCTAATTCGCATACAGCTTTTAATTGTATTGCTTTTACTTTTCCAATTCCTTTTATTTTCGTTAATTCTTCTACTGAAATTTCTCTTAAAAAATTTAGATTTTCTTTTTCATTATTATTTAGTTTTAATACTTGCTGAGCTAGTCCTATTGCAGTTTCTGTTTTAGTTCCTGTTTTTATTATAATTGCAAGTAGCTCTGCATTTGTTAAAGTTTTTTCTCCATACTGTTCTAATTTTTCATATGGTCTTTCCGCTTTTGGTAATTCTTTCATTTTAATTGGCATGTTTTTATTCCTTCCTTTTACCAACTAAACTTTCCCCCTACGGAAATTACTATTATACCGTGTAAACATTATATATTGATTTTGTAATTTTTTCAAGTATTCTCACAATATTTTTATTATATTACCAAAATTTGTTCCTTTAAATATAATATCATTAGTAGTATAATATAATTATAGAGTTATTGGAGGTTACTAAATGAAGTTTGAAAAATTAACAAATAATAAAATTAGAATTACACTTACATTGAAAGATATGTTAATAAATAAAGTTTCTACTCAAAGTTTTCTTGGTAATCAAACTATTCCTCAAAAGTTTCTTAATTCATTACTTGTAGAAGCTGAAAAACGATTAGGATTTAAAACAGAGGATAGTAAACTTCTTGTAGAAGCAATAACATCCAATGATGGAGGTTTTATTTTTACAATTACAAAACTTTCTTTTTATGATAATTCAACAAGTAATAATTCATATAAACTTTACAAATTTAAAAGTTTTGATGATTTTTTATCATTTTGTACATATATAAAAAATTTAAAATTAAAGGTTTTACCTAAGGATTTTTCTTTAATTTTATATAATAAAATTTATTATTTAAAATTTTCAAATGATGTTACTAATTCATTTGAGTATATTTTAAATATTTTGGCAGAATTTTCTGAACCTGTAGTTTTCTCTCCTACTACAGAAGGACTTTTTGCCGAATATGGAAAAGTAATTTTTAATAGAAATGCTATTAATAAATGTATAAAATCTTTCCAATAACTAAAATACACCCTAATTAAGTTAGGGTGCTTTTTTTATTCACATCAACCTATTTTTTGAATATAAATATAAGGGGTGAAAAAATGGATTACAAATATTATAATGACTATGGTCTAAAATACATAGATGAACAAGGATATGGTTTAATATGTAAAGATTATAAAATAGAATTTCCACCACAGCATCAAGATTCTCAACCAGGAATGGAATATTTAATGACACCTAGACCAATTTTTAATAATCCATACTATAGAGCATCTGGAAAACTTATGAATAAAGTAGCAATTATAACAGGTGGTGATTCTGGAATAGGAAGAGCTGTTGCTATTGGTTTTGTAAAAGAAGGTGCAACAGTAGTAATTGTTTATTATAATGAACAAAAAGATGCAGAAGAAACAAAGGATTTTATTGAAAGAATTGGAGGTACTTGTCTATTAATAGCAGGTGATCTAAAAGATACAAATTTTTGTGATAAAATTATAGATGAAACTATTAAAAAGTTTGGAAAAATTGATATTTTAGTAAATAATGCAGGAGTGCAATATCAACAAAAAAGTTTATTAGATATAACTGATGAACAATTTGATTTAACAATGAAAACTAATATATATTCTATGTTTTATCTTACTAAAAGGGCTTTAAAACATATGTTACCAGGTGCTAGTATTATAAATGTAACTTCTATAACAACATTTCAAGGTGAACCAGAATTAATAGACTATGTAACAAGTAAAGGTGCAATAGTAGGTTTTACAAGATCTTTGGCAACAAATTTGGCTTCTAAAAATATAAGAGTAAATGCTGTTTCTCCTGGTGTTTTTTGGACTCCTTTACAACCAGCATGTTGGGAAAAAGAAAAAATTCCGACTTTAGGTTCAGATGCTCCAATGGGCAGAGCAGGACATCCATATGAAATAGCTCCATTATTTATATATTTAGCAAGTTCAGATTCTTCATATGTTACAGGTCAAGTTATGCACATTAATGGAGGTCAATTTAAAGGATAATATTAAAGGGACTGTTTTCAGTCCCTTTTTTAATATAAATAATTTTGTGGATTATATGCTACTCCATTTATTCTAATTTCGAAATGTAAATGATTTCCCGTACTATTTCCTGTACTTCCAACTGCTCCTATTACATCTCCTTGATTTACATATGTTCCTGCACTTACATATCTTTTACTACAATGTCCATAATATGTTTGAACTCCATTACTATGAGTTATTATCATTAATTCACCATATGATCTATATCTTCCTCTTGAATCCCTCATAGCATCTGAATATGTAACAGTACCTGAAGCAGCTGCTTTTATTGGTGTTCCATATGGTGCTGCTATATCTAGTCCTGTATGCTTTCCTGATCCCCTACTACCAAATCTTGATGATATAGTTCCTGAAATTGGTCTTATTAAATTAACTCCTAATGCTACTGGTTGATATGACATTGTCATTGATGTATTTACTTTTTTTGTTGATGTACTCTTTGTTGCTACTTTAACTGGTTCTACTTTTTTTACATATAGTGCTGCTACAGTATTTTCCACTGTAGAAAATTCTTTAAGTTCTGTATTATAAATTTCTTGTATTGATATTGAATCAATATTATTACTATTTTTTTCTTTTAATTGATTAACAATCTGTTCTGCCTCTTGAAAGTTTGAAACATATGCCTTTTCTGTTTCACCTTCTAATATTGCATAATAATTATAATAAGCTACTCCTGTTTGTTTGATTTTTTCAAAAATCTCATCATCATTTGTGATTATATTTCTTTTTAATAAACATAATTTATATTCTGGTAGACTATCTACTTGCACAAATGCTATATTAGAATTTTCTTCACCTTCACCATGTTCAATGTAGTCATTAATTTTTGCTTGTAATTTGCTTTTGTCTTTACTATATCCTACATGTTCTCCGTTTATTGTTACACTATAAATTGGTTTAAATATTAATGCAACTGCACATATTATTAAAAATATAGAAACAGTTATAAGTATCGTAAGTTTCATTGATTTTCTCAGAAATACCGCTACTTTTTTTATCATTTATTTTCTCCCTTGTACATTTTTTCGATAGTATTTTATATTAATTTATATGTTTTTTTCAATTTTTTTTAAAGTTCACTGACAGTGATATACTCCATTTTTCTTTTTTTTTCTCTTTGTACTTCTTTTTTTCTATGTTTTATAAAATTAAAGAGGATGTTTATTACATCCTCAGACTGTTGACAAAGTATATAAAAATATTTTGCTCAATAGTCTTTTCTTTTTTGTAAAAATGTATTAAAATATA
>CANRHQ010000018.1 GCA_947630445.1 uncultured Clostridia bacterium
AATCCAACAGTAAAAGCAACAGTAACACATTCAGATGGAACTAATCAAAGTGGAGTAAAGACAATGAAATATAAATTAAATACAAATGCAGCAAAATTAGGAACAACTGCAACAAGTTATGATCAAACATTTTCAAGTAGCGGACAACAAGTAACATTATCAATACCTACAACAGGAACAACAACATATTATTTACATGTACTAACAATAGATAATGCAAACAATCCAAAAGAGACAATATCAAAGGCGATAAAAGTAGTAGCAAACAAACATACACATAGTGGAAGTGCAACAAATGGAGGAGGTTGTTATACTACTAAGTATTATCATTATACTTATACAGTCAATGATTATTGCTATCATACACGTTATGGCTCAGCAGACTTAAATGGTGATGGAAAAAAAGACTTTTTTAGATGTGACGATTGTGATGACGTTTGGTATAACGATGTAAATAACAAACCAGCTCCTCACTTGATGGGTTCACATAAGGCAAGCGGAGAAGGAACTACTCTACCTAGTGGAGCTACAATAACTAGTCAAGAATATAAACTAAACTGTCAAAAGACTGAAGGACAATTAGAATCTTATACAATAACATATTAATTTAAAAAATCGTGAACTAGAAAAAATATTTCTAATTCACGATTTTTTTCTATTTTAATATGAGAATATTGACAAATATTAAATAAAGTAATATAATGTTAACCGAAGTTAACAAAGATGGAGGAAAATATGATTTCAAAAGCATTAGAAGAATATATAAAAACAATGTATATATTAAAAAAACAAAACGGAAACATACGAGTAACAGATATAGCAAATAAAATGAATTGTTCTAAACCAAGTGTTAATAAAGCATTAAATAACTTAAAAGAAAAAAAATTAGTAAAATATGAAATATATGGAACAATAGAATTAACATCAGAAGGTGAAGAACTAGCAAAAAAAATATTAGAAACTTATGATATTATATATGTATTTCTAAAAGATGTATTAAATTTAGAAGAACAAAAAGCAAAACAAGAAGCAGAGAAAATCAAATTAACCATAACAGATGAAACTACAAACAAATTAGCTAAATATGTACATCAAGTTTTAGGATTAAGTAACTTGAATTGTAACTATGATATAAATAAAGAAAGATGTAGAAGTTGTATAAAAAGAACATCTATAAAGAAAGGAACAGAATAATTATGAAAAAGGAATTACTAAAAATAGAAGATTTACATGTAAGTGCAGAAAATAAAGAAATATTGAAAGGAATAAATCTAAAAATAAATAAAGGCGAAATACATGTAATAATGGGGCCAAATGGTTCAGGAAAAACAACAACAGCAAATGCAATTTTAAATAATCCAGCATATATAAAACAATCAGGAAAAATCATGTTTGAATCTGAAGATATTACAAATTTATCTACAGATGAAATAGCAAGAAAAGGTATATTCATGTCATTTCAATTACCAGAAGAAATACCAGGAGTATCTGTAACTAATTTCTTGAAATATGCTAAAAATAAAATTACTGGAGAACCAGTAAAAATATTTGCATTTAAAGAAGAATTAAAAAAATATATGGAAGAATTAAATATGAATTCTAAAAATATGGAAAGAAGTTTAAATGTAGGATTTTCAGGTGGAGAAAAGAAAAAGAATGAAATTCTACAAATGCTAGTATTAAATCCTAAATTAGCAATATTAGATGAAACTGATTCAGGATTAGATGTAGATGCAATAAAAACAGTATCAAAAGGAATTCAAATGTTTAAAAATGAAAATAATGCAGTATTAATAATTACACACAATACTAAAATATTAAATAGTTTAAAAGTAGACTACGTACATGTTTTAGTAGATGGAAAAATAATCAAAACAGGCAGTCAAGAACTAGCAGAAGAAATTGAAGAAAATGGATATTCCCAATACAAATAATAGAAAGGAAATAAGAAATGTCTAAAACAAAAGTAGATGAAATTAACAGAAATATATATGACATAAAAAATAAAGATGAGTATGAATTCAAAATAAAAAAAGGACTAACCCCAGAAATCATAAAAGAAATATCTAAACAAAAAAATGATCCAGAATGGATGGCAGAATTTAGATTAAAAGCATTAGAAGTATATAATAAATTGGAATTACCAACATGGGGACCAGACCTTTCAGAATTAAATATGGATGAAATAGCAACATATGTAAGACCAAAATCAAAATTAAATAATTCATGGGAAGATGTACCAGAAGATATAAAAAATACATTTGACAAATTAGGAATACCAGAAGCAGAAAAAACATCACTTGCAGGTGTGGGAGCACAATATGATTCAGAAGTAGTATATCATAGTATGAAAGAAGAACTAATTAAACAAGGTGTAATATATACAGATATGGAAACAGCAGTAAGAGAATATCCAGAATTAGTAAAAAAACATTTTATGAAATGTGTACCAGTATCAGACCATAAATTTGTAGCATTACATGGTGCAGTATGGTCAGGAGGTTCATTTGTATATGTGCCAAAAGGAGTAAAAGTAGATATACCATTACAATCATATTTTAGATTAAATTCACCAGAATCAGGACAATTTGAACATACATTAATAATAGTAGATGAAGGAGCAAGTTTACACTTTATAGAAGGATGTTCCGCTCCAAAATACAATAAAGTAAATTTACATGCAGGATGTGTTGAATTATATGTAAAAGAAAATGCATATTTAAGATATTCAACGATAGAAAACTGGTCAAAAAATATGTTAAACTTAAATACTAAAAAAGCAATAGTAGAGAAAAATGCAAAAATGGAATGGGTATCAGGTTCATTTGGTTCAAAAATCTCTATGTTATATCCAATGAGCATATTAAATGGAGAAGGAGCAAAAACAGAATTTACAGGAATATCATTTGCAGGAAAAGGTCAAAATTTAGATAATGGCTTTAAAGTAGTGCATAATAGTCCTAATACATCAAGTGTAGTAAATGCAAAATCAATATCAAAAAATGGTGGAAAATGCACATATAGGTCATTAGTAAGGATAAACGAAAATGCCAAAAATTCAAAAGCATTAGTATCATGTGAGTCATTAATGTTAGATGATATATCAATATCTGATACAATACCTGTAAATGATATACAAACAGATGAAGTTGAATTCTCACATGAAGCTAAAATAGGGAAAATAAGTGATAAAACGATATTCTATCTAATGAGTAGAGGTTTATCAGAAGAAGATGCAAAAGCAATGATAGTTAGAGGTTTTGCATATCCAATATCTAAAGAACTTCCTGTAGAATATGCAGTAGAAATGAACAATTTAATAAACTTAGAGTTAGAGGGGGCAATTGGATAAAATGGAGAAAATAATATTAAATGAAACACCAGTTAGAACAGCAAAAAATTTCAATATAAACAATATAAAATTAGAAAATATTGAAATACCAAAAAATATAAAAACCTTTAATAATGTACAAGTGAAAGTAGAAGGTACAACTAATATTGTAGAAGAAGCCGAAACTAATATAAATACATTAACATATGGTGTGGGTAATAAATTACAAAACATAGAACCAAATAAAAGCCTTAAAATAACAATTAAAAGTAAAAAAAATCAAGAAATATTAATAGACTTTAATTTAGATAAAGATTTAATAGATAATATTGAAATAAATGTAGAAGAAGGCACAAATGCAATTCTAATAATAAAATATAAATCAGAAAATGATATAAAAACATTTCATAGTGGAATAATAAAAACAATTTTACAAAAAAATTCTAAAATAAATTTAGTAATTGTTAATTTAATAAATATAAAATCAAATAACTTCTTAAGTATTGAAAACGAATTAAAAGCAAATTCTATATTAAAATATACAATAATAGATTTTGGAGGAAAAAATAGTATAACAAATTACTATTCTAATTTACAAGAACAAGAGGCAGAAAATGAACTTAATACAATTTATTTAGGAAAAGATAATCAATTATTTGATTTAAACTATATAGGGGAACTAAGAGGAGAAAAATCAAATATGAATATAGAAGTTCAAGGAGCATTAAAAGATAATGCAAAAAAACATTTTAAAGGAACAATAGATTTTAAAAAAGGCTGTAAAAAATCCAAAGGAAATGAAGATGAATTTTGTATGTTATTATCAGATACAGCAAAATCATTAGCATTACCAATGTTATTATGTTCAGAAGAAGATGTAGAAGGTAATCATTCAAGTGCAACAGGAAAAGCGGGAGAAAAAGAATTATTTTATATTATGAGTAGAGGCTTTGACAAAAAAGAAGCAATGAAATTATTAGTAAGAGCAAAATTTAACAAAATAATAGAAAATATACAAAATGAAGAATTAAAAAACGAAATACTAGAAGAAATAGATAAAAGATTAGATTAATTTATGAAAAGGAAATAAAAAATGGATAATAGAGAAATAAAAAAAGATTTTCCTATATTAGAAAATAGGAAAATAACTTATTTAGATAGTGGTGCAACTACACAAAAACCAATTCAAGTAATAAATGCAATAAAAGAATATTATGAGCACAATAATGCAAATCCACATAGAGGAGCATATTCATTGAGTGTTGAAGCAACACAGATCTATGAAGATACAAGAACAAAAATTGCAAAATTCATAAATGCAAGAAATAGAGAAGAAATAATATTTTCCAAAAATGCAACAGAAAGTTTAAATTTGATTGCATATTCTTATGGACTAGATAATTTAAAACCAAATGATGAAGTCGTACTATCAATTATGGAGCATCATTCTAATTTAGTTCCATGGCAAAAAGTATGTAAACAAACAGAAAGTAAGTTAAATTACATGTATATAAACTCTAATTTTGAAATATCTGATAAAGAAATAGAAAATAAAATTACAGATAAAACCAAAATAGTAGGTATAACACATGTTTCAAATGTTTTAGGAACAATAAATAGTGTAAAAAAGATTATAAAATTAGCACATAAAAAAGGTGCAGTTGTAGTAGTAGATGCATCACAAAGCATTCAACATATGCAAATAGATGTACAAGACTTAGATGCAGATTTTTTAGTATTTTCAGGACATAAGATGTTAGCACCATTAGGAATAGGTGTATTATATGGAAAAAAAGAGCTATTAAATAAAATGACACCTTTTTTAATGGGCGGAGATATGATAGAATATGTATATGAGCAAGAGACAACATTTGCACCGCTTCCTAATAAATTTGAGGCGGGAACACAAAATGTAGAAGGTGTAATAGGTCTAGGAGCAGCAATAGATTATATTCAAAAAATAGGATATAATAGAATACAAGAAATAGAAAAAGAATTAGTATCATATGCAAGAAAAGAACTATCAAAATTAGACTTTTTAACTTTATATATGACACCAAATGAAGAAAATCATTCTGGAGTAATTTCATTTAATATAAATGGAGTTCATCCACATGATGTTGCAAGTATTTTAGATTCTGAAAATGTATGCATACGTTCAGGTAATCATTGTGCACAGCCTCTTATGAGATTTCTTGGCATAGATTCTACATGTAGAGCAAGTTTTTACTTGTACAATACAAAAGAGGATGTTGATAATTTAGTTAAGGCATTAAATAAAGCCTATGAAATGTTTAAAAAGTATATTATAAGAAGGTAAATATATGGAAGATTTAACAGATGTATATAATGAATTGATAATGGAGCACAGTATGAATTCATACAATAAAAAGAAATTAGAAAAAGCAGACTATACAGAAATAGGTCATAATCCTAATTGTGGAGATGAAATTACATTAGAAATGAAAATGAATGGAAATATAATAGAAGACATGGCATTTATAGGACATGGTTGTGCAATTTCGCAGGCTTCAACCTCAATTATGATAGACACATTAAAAGGAAAGACAATAGAAGAAGCAAAAGAAATAATAAAAACATTTATAGAAATGATAAAAAGAGAAATAACAGATGAAAAAGAACTAGAAAAATTAGAAGATGCAATAGCATTTAAAAATGTAGCAAATATGCCTGCACGAGTAAAATGTGCTTTACTTGCATGGCATACAGTAGAAGGGATATTAAATGGAAAATAAAAAAGTATTAATTGGAATGAGTGGAGGAGTAGATAGTAGTGTATCTGCACTATTATTAAAACAACAAGGATATGAAGTTATTGGAACAACATTAGAACTATTTCCAGGAAGCAGTTGTTGCAATACAAATACATATATAGATGCAAAAAATGTTTGTAATTTACTTGAAATACCTCACTTTATATATAACTGTAAAGAAGAATTCAAAAAAAATGTAATTGAAGATTTTATAAATTGTTATGCAAATTGTAAAACGCCTAATCCATGTATAGAATGTAACAAATATATGAAGTTTGGTTACATGTATGAAAAAGCAAAAGAATTAGGATGTACATATATAGCAACAGGTCATTATGCTAAAACAGAATATGACAATAAATATAAAAGATGGGTATTAAAAAAATCAAGAGCAGGAAAAAAGGATCAAAGCTATGTATTATGGAACATACCAAAACAATTAATAGAACATGTTATATTCCCTTTAGCAGATTTTGAAGAAAAAGAGCAAATACGAGAAATTGCAAGAAAAAATAATTTAAAAGTAGCAAATAAACCAGATAGTGAAGATATATGTTTTGTACCAGATGGAAATTATAAAAGATTCTTAGAAAATAATTCAGAAATAAAACCTAAAGAAGGAAATATAGTAAATTCAAAAGGAGAAGTATTAGGAAAGCATACAGGTTTATATAATTATACAATAGGTCAACGAAAAGGACTTAGAATATCATATAATGTACCATTATTTGTTTTAGGCTTTAATTCTATTAAAAATGAAGTAATAGTAGGAGAAGAACAAGAACTATACAAAAAAGAAATAACAGTTACAGATATAAACTTATTATTAGTTGATCAAATAGATGAATGGATGAATGTAGAAGTAAAAACTAGATATTCAAGTAAGATGTCAAAGGCAAAAATAATACAACAAGGAGATAAAATTAAAGTTATATTTGATGAACCACAAAGAGCAATAACGCCTGGTCAATCAGCAGTATTTTATTTAGATGATATAGTAGTTGGTGGAGGAAAAATAATTTAATTAGGAGGATAAAGATGTTAGATAATATAGAAATAAATTGTCATAGCTCAATAAAAATAAATAAAGAAAAAATAATATATGTAGATCCATTTAAAATAAAAGATGAAAAACATGATGCTGATATTATATTAATTACACATTCCCATTTTGATCACTATTCAGAAGAAGATATAGAAAAAGTGATCAAACCAGATACAATAATTGTTGTACCTAAAACAATGGAAATATCCAAAACCAATGTCTTATTTGTAGAACCTAATAATACATATGATGTTTTAGGAATAAAAATTGAAACTATACCAGCATATAATATAAAAAAAAATTTTCACCCAAAACAAAATGGATGGGTAGGATATATATTAAATTTAGAAAATACTAGATATTATATTGCAGGAGATACAGATATTACAGAAGAAAATAAACAAATAAAATGTGATGTTGCATTTATACCAATCGGAGGAACATATACAACTAATTATAAAGAAGGAGCAGAATTAACTAATATAATTAAACCTAAAATTGTAGTACCAATACATTATGGAAGTATTGTAGGAGCAAAAAAAGATGCAGAAAAATTTGCAAAATTATTAGATTCCAATATTCAATGTAATATTTTAATAAAATAGGGAGAAAGTATGAAAAAATTATTTATATTTATAGTAATTACTTTTGTAATAATATGTATTGCAATTGTTAGCATATTGCTAATTGAAAAAAATAAACCAATATATTATGCAGAAGATTTTGGAATCGAAACAGTTAAAAGTCATATAGATAAAGATGAAGATGGAATTGATGATTATACAGATATATTACAAGGAGCAAAAGCAGAAGCGGAAAGAAAGCCAACATATAAAAGTGCTTATTATTCAGGAGGTTATCCACCAGACACAGAAGGAGTTTGTACAGATGTTATATGGAGAGCATTAAGAGATGCAGGATACACCTTAAAAGATATGGTTAATGAAGATATTGAAAAAAATGTATCTGCATATCCTAGAGTAGAAGGGAAACCAGATCCTAATATTGACTTTAGAAGAGTACCAAATTTAAAGGTATATTTTGAAAGAAACCACATTAGTTTAACAACAGATTTAAGTAAAATTGAAGAATGGCAACCAGGAGATATAGTTGTATTTGGAAGTAGTCATATTGGAATAATTTCAGATAAAAGAAATAAAAAAGGTATTCCATATTTATTACATAATGGAGGACAACCCAATAGAGAAGAAGATATATTAGAAATATACAATAAATTTGAACCAATAACTGGACACTATAGAATTAAGGAGTAAATATGTATAAATGTACTTATAATTCACCATTAGGAGAGATATATTTAACAAGTAATGGAAGAGAATTAACAGGTCTAGCAATTAAAGGACAGCCAATTCCGAAAGCAGAAATTGAATATAATGAAAATTTAGAGATATTTGATTTAACAAAAAAATGGTTAGATGAATATTTTTCAGGAAAAAAACCCAAAATAAAAGTACCAATAAAATTAGAAGGAACAGAATTTAGAAAACAAGTATGGAAAATTTTATTAAAAATTCCATATGGAGAGACAATTACATATGGTGATATAGCAAAAGAAATTGCAAATAAGAGACATATAAAAAGAATGTCTGCACAAGCAATAGGTGGTGCAGTAGGCCATAATCCTATTTCAATTATTGTTCCATGTCATAGAGTAATTGGAAGTGATGGGAGCTTAACTGGATATGCAGGAGGAATTCATTTAAAAAAAGAATTATTAAAAATAGAAAAAAATTAGCACTCTCCTATTGACACTGCTAAAATAATATATTATAATTATATATGTAAATAAAAAGGGCACATTCTAAATAAAAGGATTGTGCTTTTTACATAGTCAAAAGGAGGTATGATTATGAATATTCAAAAATTTACACAAAAATCAATAGAAGCAATACAAAATGCTCAAAATCTAACAATTGAAAATCAAAATGCACAATTAGAACAAGAACATTTGCTATTAGCTTTATTAGAACAAGAAAATAGCCTTATAAAAGAATTATTTAAAAAAATAGGTATATCAGAAAATTTTGAAAAAGAGTTAATAAAACAAGTAAATAACAAACCAAAAATGATGGGAGGGGCACGACAAAATAATAATATTTATATTTCTCAAGATGTAGACGTTGTATTAGTAAATGCTGAAAAAATTGCAAACAAAATGAAAGATGAATATGTTTCGGTAGAGCATATTATGTTATCATTATTTGACAATGCTAATAGCAATTTAAAAGAATTATTTAGAACATTCAATATAAATAAAAATGAATTTTTAAAAGTATTATCTAGTGTAAGAGGTAATACAAGAATTACAACTGATAATCCAGAAGAAACATATGATGCACTAAAAAAATATGGTCAAGACCTAGTCCAAATGGCAAGAGAACAAAAATTAGATCCAGTAATAGGTAGAGATACAGAAATACGTAATGTAATAAGAATATTATCAAGAAAAACAAAAAATAATCCATGTTTAATAGGAGAACCAGGAGTAGGAAAAACCGCAATAGCAGAAGGATTAGCTTTAAGAATAGTTAGAGGAGATGTACCAGAAGGATTAAAAGATTGCACAATATTTTCATTAGATATGGGTTCATTAGTTGCAGGGGCAAAATATAGGGGTGAATTTGAAGAAAGACTAAAATCAGTATTGCAAGAGATAAAAAAGAGTGAAGGAAAAATTATATTGTTTATAGATGAAATACACACAATAGTAGGTGCTGGAAAAACAGAAGGTGCTATGGATGCAGGTAATTTACTAAAACCTATGCTTGCTAGAGGAGAGTTACATTGCATTGGTGCTACTACATTAAATGAATATAGACAATATATTGAAAAAGACCAAGCACTAGAAAGAAGATTTCAACCAGTATTAATAGATGAACCTACTGTAGAAGATACCATTTCTATATTAAGAGGATTAAAAGAAAGATATGAAGTTTATCATGGTGTAAAAATATCTGATAATAGTTTAATAGCTGCTGCAACATTATCTCATAGATATATTTCAGATAGATTTTTACCAGACAAGGCAATAGACTTAATTGATGAGGCTTGTAGTATGATAAAAACAGAAATGGAATCTATGCCAACAGAATTAGATGAAATATCAAGAAAAATAATGCAGTTAGAAATAGAAGAAACAGCATTATCTAAAGAAGTAGATGAAGGTTCAAAACGTAGATTAGAAGATTTGCAAAAAGAAAAATCAGAATTAAAATCAAAATTTAATGAAATGAAAGCTAAATGGGAAAATGAAAAACAAGCTATAAGTAAAGTACAAAAATTAAGAGAAGAAATAGAACAAGTAAATGCACAAATAGAAAAAGCAGAAAGAAAATATGAATTAAATAAAGCAGCAGAATTAAAGTATGGAAAATTGCCAGAATTACAAAAACAATTAGAAGTAGAAGAAGCTATTTCAGAAAAAAATAAGGAAGAAGGTTTATTAAGAAATAAAGTAACAGAAGATGAAATTGCAAAAATAATATCAAGATGGACTGGAATTCCAGTAACTAAGTTAATGGAAGGAGAAAGAGAAAAAATATTACATTTAGATGAAATCCTTCATAAAAGAGTAATAGGACAAGATGAAGCAGTAGAAAAAGTTTCTGAGGCTATAATTCGTTCAAGAGCTGGAATAGGAGATCCTCGTAGACCAATAGGTTCATTTATGTTTTTAGGTCCTACAGGAGTAGGAAAAACAGAACTTGCTAAATCACTTGCAGAATGTTTATTTGATGATGAACATAATATAGTAAGAATAGACATGTCAGAATATATGGAAAAATATTCTGTTTCCAGATTAATTGGTGCTCCTCCAGGTTATGTAGGGTATGAAGAAGGAGGACAATTAACAGAAGCAGTTAGAAGAAAACCTTATTCAGTAGTATTATTTGATGAAATTGAAAAAGCTCATCCAGATGTATTTAATATATTATTACAAATATTAGATGATGGACGAGTTACAGATTCACAAGGAAGAACTATAGATTTTAAAAATACAATTATAATATTAACTTCAAATTTAGGATCAGATTATATATTAGATGGAATTGAAAGTAATGGAGAAATTTCAGAAGATGCAAAACAGAAAGTAGAAACATTATTAAAACAAAGTTTTAGACCTGAATTCTTAAATAGATTAGATGAAATTGTATTTTATAAACCTTTGCAAAAAAATGAAATTTCAAAAATATTAGAGTTATTAATAGAAGATTTAGAAAAAAGATTAGAAGATAAAAATATAAAATTAAAATTAACCCAATCTGCAAAAGATTATTTAATAGATAATGGTTATAGTCCAATTTATGGAGCGAGACCTTTAAAAAGATTTGTTCAAAAGAAATTAGAAACACTAATTGCCAAGAAAATATTACAAGAAGAAATATTACCTAATACAAATATAACTATTGATGCAAAACAAGATGAATTAGTTTTAGCAAATTAAATTATAAATACAAAAATTCCAGTGAAAAACACTGGAATTTTTGCTTTATACATGAAGGGGGTATCTTTATTCTGCATTATATGGAGAGACAGTAAAACCATCTTCATCCACAAATGATACAAATGTACTTGTTCCATCAGAAAAAGAAATTACAACATAATCACTAATGTAAATATCTATAGCATTTTCTGCGACAATTTCACTTTCTCCACTATATAAATCATAATGTACACATTCAGAATTATTATTTATATAATAGAATGAATTGTAAAAACTGCCATATTTCCGGCCATCATAGTCATTACCCAATAAGATTAATTCATCTTTACCTTTAGGTAAAAAATATAAATTAGAAGAATCTTCTTGAATAAAAACAATACCATTTGCAATCATATTGCTAAACAATAAATTAGAATCTGGAAGATTAACTTTCTGAATAGTTTTTCCAAATACATATTTTTCCAATTTGTTTTCAGATAGTACATATGTGAAACCATCTGGTGAAACAAAAAGTTTCTGTTTAGAATTATTCAAGGAAAAGTCAATATTTCCAGATGTTATTAATAATGGTGTTGATGTACGACCGCCTTTACTGATAATGTGGACCAAAAAGACCTCTCTTGAATCATTTTTTACTACAATTCTCCAATTAGTATTTAATAGGTAAACATCAGTAGAAAATGAACCTGCAAACCCCATAGATTCATCTACAGGATTAGACTTTGCTAAAAAACTTCTAAGCAATTTAACAGTTGCATCATTTAAGTAGATACCATCTAAACCAGAATAACTATTCATAATATTACTGAAAAGTTTTTCTTCCTCTGATTCATTTGTACCTGATGCAATAACAGTTACAGGAAATGCCAAAACAAAAAGCAGTGATGCCATAGTCATAGCAAAAGTTTTTTTAGTCATCTTTTTTTCCTCTTTTCTGTTTTATTTAATTTCAATGTGCTAATGTGTGCATGTCCCCTCATGTATATACTTGAGTCAAGTTTTAAATATTTTTTACAAAACTTACCAAGTAATTTGCACAAATATAGCTTATTATAACATATTTTATGAAAATAATCAAACTAAAGTTCAGCTTAATAAAATTTTAATAAAAAAAATATATTAATTTTTGTAGAATAATGGTATAATAAAAAGGTAAGTTTTTAATAAAATTTGAAAGGAATAGAACATGCAAAAAGGAAAAATCAGAATTAATAAAAAAAGATTAATAATATCATCAACTATTACTATTATATTAATAATAGCAATAATAATGATTATCATAAAAATACTAAAGAAAGATGATACTGTTGCAGTTTCTTCTGGAAATAATGTAACTACAGATCCTCTAGTTGTAGATATAAATAATGAACAAACTGAACCACAAATAGATGATTGGAGATTAACACTTGCAAACTATGATCATTTATTACCAGATGATTTTGAAATAGAATTAGCAGATATAGATGAACATAGACAATTTGATGCAAGAGCAATAGGATATCTTGAAGATATGATGAATGCAATGAAAAAAGATGGAATAACAAATATTTGGGTACAATCAGCTTATAGAAGTGTAGCAAGACAAAAAGAATTATATGATAATAGTATAAATAAATATTTAAAACAAGGAAAAACTCAAGAAGAAGCAGAAAAGTTAACATTAGAATATATAAACAAGCCAGGTGGTAGTGATCATAATTTAGGATTAGCAGTTGACTTTAACTATGTAGATAATACTTTTGAAAATTTAGCTGGTTTTAAATGGCTAATGGAAAATGCAGAAAATTATGGATTTGTATTAAGATACCCAAAAGATAAAGAAGACATTACTAAAATAGAATATGAATCATGGCATTGGAGATATGTAGGACAAGAACATGCCAAGAAAATGAATGAATTGAATATGTGCTTAGAAGAATACATAGAATATATTTATTAAAACTTACAAATATGTTATAATAAATATAGAAAATAAAATTAGGGAGTAAATATTATATCATGAAAACAATATATATAGTCTTAACATATACAGGGACAGCATTAGCTAGGATAATTAAAATATATACAAAAGATCAATTTTCTCATGTATCTATCGCGTTAGATAATGAATTAAAAGAAATGTATAGTTTTGGTAGAATAAATGCTTATAATCCATTTTGGGGAAGTTTTATTCATGAAGAAATAGACAAAGGAACTTTTAAAAGATTTAAAAATACAAAAACAGAAGTATATTCTTTAAATATTACAGATGAACAATATGAAAAGATGAAAAAAACTATTATTTATTTTGTAGAAAATAGAAAAAAATATAGATTTAACTTTATTGGTCTTGCATGTGTAAGTATTAATAAAAAAATCAAAAGAAAAAATAGATTTTATTGTGCAGAATTTGTAAAACATATTTTAAAAGTTTCAGGAATATCAGAGTCTAATAAACTTCCAGAATTAATCAAACCAGAAGACTTTAAGAAATTAAATGGAATAAAATTAGAATATAAAGGACTTCTTAGAAAATATAAAAAGAAAAGTTGTCTAAGTCAAATACAAAATATAGTAGAAAATAATGAAATAAGTTATGTATAAAATCCAACTAAATATAGTTGGATTTATTTTTTTTTAAATGTCACCATATAGTCACATTTAAAAAGTAATATATAATCAAAGTAAAAGGAGGAAACATAATGGAGATATTGAGAGTTGAAAACTTAAATAAAATTTATGGAAAAGGAGAAAATGAAGTAAAAGCAGTAAATAATATATCATTTTCAGTTGATAAAGGAGAATTTGTTGCAATAGTTGGTGCAAGTGGAAGCGGAAAATCAACCTTATTACATTTATTAGGTGGAGTTGATAGACCAACAAGTGGAAAAGTATATATTGATGGAAAAGAAATATATTCTTTAAATGATGAAAAATTAGCTATTTTCAGAAGAAGACAAGTAGGATTAATCTATCAATTTTACAATTTAATTCCAATATTAAATGTTGAAGAAAATATAACATTACCATGTAATTTAGATGGAAAAGAAGTTGATAAAGAAAGATTAGAAGAACTTTTAAAAACACTAGGACTTGAAAACAGGAGAAAACATCTACCAAATGAATTATCTGGAGGGCAACAACAAAGAGTATCAATAGGAAGAGCTATAATTAACAATCCAGCAATAATGTTAGCAGATGAACCTACTGGAAACCTTGACAGTAAGGCTTCTGAAGAAATAGTTTCACTTTTAAAACTTTCTAATAAAAAATATAATCAAACTGTAATAATAATAACACATGATAAAAAAATTGCATTAGAAGCAGATAGAATTATTACAATAGATGATGGAAAAATTATTAAAGATGAAAGGAATTAAATGATGAGAAATATATTAAACAACTTTACAATAAGAAGTTTAAAATTAAATATAAAAAGAACTATTGCTACATCTATAGGTATAATACTTTCAACAGCATTAATTTGTGCAGTAGCAGGAGTATTTGCAAGTTTTCAACAAACACTTATACAACATGCTATTATGTTAGATGGAGATTATCATACACTATTTTATGATATTCCAAAAGATAAGCAAAAATACATATTAGAAAATAGAAATATAAAAAGCTCATTTATAACTCAAGGAATAGGATATGCTAAACTAGAGGGAAGTATTAATAATTATAAACCATATTTATATTTAATGGAATTTGATAAAGAAGCATTAAATAACTTTGGATTGATTTTAATAGATGGTAGAATGCCAGAAAATTCTAATGAATTACTAATTTCAGAACATATTGAAAGCAATGGAGGTGTAAAATATAAAATTGGTGATTCAATAGAATTAGAAATAGGAAAAAGAAAATTATCAGATGGATATGAGTTGCATCAAGAAAATCCTTATAATAATCCAAAAGATTATTTAGATAAAAATTATGAAGAAGAACACCTTGAAATATCAGAAACAAGAAAATTCACTGTAGTTGGAATAATCGAAAGACCTAATTTAGAAATAGAACAATATTCTGCTCCTGGTTTTACAATTATTACAACTCTTGAGAATGTAAAAGATAATGCTAATATTGCTGTAAAATTTGAAAATATCAGAGAATCATATGATCTAACTAAAGAAATGAGCAAAGATTTAAAGTGTGATTATCATACAAATTCTGAATTATTAAGATGGTCAGGTGTTACAAGATCTGATAGTACAATAAAAATGTTATATAGCCTTGCAGGTATAGTAATAGGAATAATAGTTGTATCAAGTGTTTTTGTAATAAGAAATAGTTTTGCAATTTCGATAACAGAAAAAATGAAACAATATGGAATGTTTTCTAGTATAGGAGCAACCAAAAAACAAATAAAAAATAATGTATTATTTGAAGGAATGATTTTAGGAATTATATCTATACCAATAGGAATTCTTTCAGGAATTTTTGCAACATTTGTACTAGTAAAAATAACAACAGCATTAATAGGAGGAATAGTTTCTTATAAAAATTTAACATTTGTATTCAAAATGCCTATATTAGCAATTGTTATAAGTATATTATTAGGTTTCTTAACAATATATTTATCATGCATATTTTCAGCAAGAAGAGCAAGTAAAATATCTCCGATAGATGCAATAAGAAGCAATGATGAAATAAAAATAAAAGCTAAAAAGATAAAAACACCTAAAATAATAAATAAATTATTTGGAATAGGTGGAGAAATTGCCTATAAAAATTTAAAAAGAAATAGGAAAAAATATAGAACTACTGTAATATCTCTTGTTGTGAGCATAACTGTATTTATATCACTTAATACATTTATGAATTATACATTTGGAATGACCTCAACATATTATGAAGAAAGAAACTACAATGTTCTTATTTCTGCATATTATCCAGTAGAAACACAAGAAACCGAAACAAGAATGTACAAAAATTTTCAGAATATAGCAAGCAAATACAACCTTAAAGAATACTCAATAAAGAGAAATATGTCCATAGAAGCAAATATATTTGATAAATTAACAGATGATTATAAAAAAATATATAGCACTTCAAAAGAGGATGGAGAACATTTTGATATTAATATTATTTCATTAGGAAAAGAGGCATATAATAAATATTTAAAAAAGATTGGAGCTAAATATGATGAATGTAAAGATGGTATTATTTACTGTAAATCATATATATATAACCAAGAAGCAGAGAGAGTAAAAGCCATAAATATAAATACAAATGATGAAATAAGTGGAACTATAGTAAAAAACAATGAAAATATTAAACTAAAAGTATTAAAAGTAGCAGAAGAAGGACCAAGTAGTGGAAATTATGCATATGGCATAGGTCAATTTATAATTAGTGATGAATTAATGGATAAATTTAATTCATATTATTGCAACACTATGGAAATTAATTCTTCTAAACCAGATGAATTATGTAAAAGTTTAGAAGAAGAACATGATAATCTATCAAAAGAAGATTATTTTACTCAACACATTACAAATTATGAAGAAGATATGGAAGAAGAAAAAAGAATGATTCTTTTAATTTCAATATTTCTTTATGGATTTATAATTGTAATTACTTTAATTGGTGTAACAAATATATTTAATACAATAACTACAAATATGAATTTAAGAAGCAAAGAATTTGCTATGTTAAAATCTATAGGTATGACAAAAAAAGAATTTAATAAAATGATTAATTTAGAAAGTATATTTTATGGTGTAAAATCCTTAATTATAGGAATAGCTCTAGGATTAGGTATATCATATTGGATTTATAGTGTAGTAATAGGAGCAGAAAGTACAAGTGGATTAAAATTCATATTCCCAACACTACCTATAATCATTTCTATTATATTTATTAGTATAATTGTTGGTATAATAATGAAATATTCATTAAATAAAATTAATAAACAAAATATAATAGATACGATCAGAAATGATAATATTTAAGGAATTCTTAAGAATTCCTCTATTTTTTCTTAATAAAGTTTTGCTATAATATTTTTGAAAGGAGAAATAAAAATGTACAATGTTTTAGTAGTAGATGATGATAAAGAAATAGTAAAAGCAATAGAAATATATTTACAGAAAGAGAAATACAAAATTTATAAAGCATATGATGGATTGCAAGCGTTACAACAAATAAAAGAAAATAATATACATTTAGTAATATTAGATATAATGATGCCTAATAAAGATGGAATAGAAACTTTAGCGGAAATAAGAAAAGATAAAAAAATACCTGTAATTATTTTATCGGCAAAATCAGAAGATATTGATAAAATTAATGGACTAAACATTGGTGCTGATGATTATGTTACAAAACCATTTAATCCTATAGAATTAATAGCAAGAGTAAATGCTTTAATTAGAAGATATACAGAGTTTGGTTCAATCGAAGAAAAAAATAACTTAATAAAAAATGGTGATTTGATAATTGATGATGAATTAAAACAAGTATTAGTAAATGGAAAAGAAATAAAATTAACTCCTACAGAGTACAATATTTTAAAATTTTTAGCTCAAAACAAAGGAAAAGTATTTTCAATAGAAGAAATTTACACACATGTATGGGAAGATGAATGTTATGCAGCTGATAACATAATAGCCGTACATATAAGACACATTAGAGAAAAAATTGAAATTAATCCTAAAGAACCAAAATACTTAAAAGTAATTTGGGGAGTTGGATATAAAATAGAGGATGTAGGAGGCAATATAAATGAAAGAAAGTAGAATTATAAAAGTAATATCTTTAATAATACTACCAATACTTATAGCTTCATTAATAGTATCAATACTTAGTTTTACCCAAAAACAGGAATATGATGAAGAAGAATATTTTTCATCAGAAAACTTTGTATATGATTATATGAATAATATACAAATGGCTATGAATGAATTAATATATTATAATGGATCAATAAATGAATCCTATTTAGAAGGAAATATGCAAATTTTCCATGTACCAAACAATTACTGTGAAATTTTTAATACAAAAATAAAAGAAACCTATTTTTTAATAATATATAATAATAAAGCATTAACAAATGTAAAAATTACACCAGACACAGATACGATAGAGGAAATTAAAACATTTATAAGTAAAAATGAAAAAACAGTTAATATTTTAAATGGAAAAATGCAGGCACAATCTGAAATACTTCAAAGTGAAGGTATGAACCATTTTGATGGAAGACTATCATATTATAGTACACAATATGATGGATTAATAAAATATACTACAACAACATCAGAAGATTTCCAAATTTATACCTCATATAAAGAAGAATTTACTGGAGATTTAAAAGAATTTTATAATATATTGAAAGAGGCAAATAAATTTGCTTATATTAATATTCCACTTAGTGTAATTTTTAGTATATTAATTATACTATATTTATTAATCTCAGTTGGATATAAGAAAGGTGTAAAAGGAATATACTTAAATGATTTTGATAAAGTTCCAATAGAAATAATATTTTTTATTTCCATATTTATAGGAAGTATACCTTTTATTCCATTATCAGCAATTAATAATGATTATTATGCAATTATATCTTTAATAATAACTTCCTGTATAATAATTTATGTACTATCTGTTATAGTTTTAGATACTGTAATAAAAAGAATGAAATCAAAAACATTAATAACAACATCAATTGCTGGAAACATAATATTATTTATTATAAAACAAGTAAAAGCTATATGGAAAAAAATTAAAAATGTGATAGATGGTTTAATCTATTCTTCTACAAATGTAATTACTAGAGAACTATCAAAATTAATAATAACAATGTGTGCAGGAATCTTTATAATAGTCTTATTTCAGGATAGTTTTATAACATTTATTTTAATAGGTTTACTTTTAATCTTCACAATATATAAATGGGTTAGAAAAGCAATTGATTTAGGACAAATTGAGCAAAGATTAAAAGAAATGTATGAAGGTAATAATACACATAAACTCGAACAATCAAATTTTATGCCAGAATTTGCAAATATGGTAAAATATTTGAATGATATTTCAAATGGTTTTGAAAATGCAATACAAGATAGAATAAAAAGTGAGAGATTAAAAGCGGAATTAATAACAAATGTATCACATGATATAAAAACACCACTAACTTCAATAATTAATTATGTTGATTTATTAAAACAAGAGAATATAGAAAATGAAAAAGCTAGAGAATATATAGGAATTTTAGATAATAAATCTCAAAGACTTAAAAATCTTACAGAAGATTTGATTGAAGCCTCTAAAATTTCAACAGGAAATATTTCTCTTAATTTAGAAAAAATTAATATTATAGAGCTAATAAATCAAGTAACAGGAGAATTTAGTGATAGATTTGATAAAAAAGGATTAAATACAATAATAAATGTAAAAGAAAATGAAATTAACATAATGGCAGATAGTAGACACATGTATAGAATTGTAGAAAACTTATTTAGTAATATATCAAAATATGCATTAGAAAATTCAAGAGTCTATATAGACATTATGAAACAAGAAAAAAGTGTTATTATAGAAATTAAAAATATCTCTAAAGACAAACTAAATATCTCTGCAGAAGAATTAATGCAAAGATTTGTTAGAGGGGATAAATCAAGAACTACAGAAGGAAGTGGATTAGGAATTTCTATTGCACAAAATTTAACAGAATTACAAAATGGTATATTTAATTTAAAATTAGATGGAGATTTATTTAAAGTTAGACTTGAGTTTAATATAGTTTAAATATAAAGGAATATGAAATGAAAAAAATATTAAAAATCTTATTAATAGTTGTAATACTAATTGCAATAATTATATTATTACTTAAAATATTTAAAAAGGAAAAAGAAACAATCGTATGTATAGATGCTGGACATGGAGGAAAAGATGTAGGGGCATCTTTAGAAGAAAGATATGAAAAAAATGATACATTAAAAGTTGCTAAACTTGTAAAAAAATACTTAGAAGAAAAAAATATAAAAGTTATTATGACAAGAGAAGATGATAAAACAGTTGAATTAATAGATAGATG
Source organism: uncultured Clostridia bacterium (assembly GCA_947630445.1). Classification (GTDB taxonomy): domain Bacteria; phylum Bacillota; class Clostridia; order TANB77; family CAG-508; genus CAG-269. The sequence goes on from CANRHQ010000018.1 coordinate 20,632, forward strand.
TAGAATAGCTAACAAAAAGAAAGTTAATGCATTTGTATCTATACATAGAAATAGTGCGGCAAGTGGTAATGGAGTAGAAATATGGATAAGTAGTAAAAAAGAACATAAAGATATAGAATTAGCTGAATCCATATTAAATAAATTAGAAGATGTTAGTATTCAGTCTAATAGAGGAGTAAAATATGGTACAATAAAAGGACAAAATACAGATTACTATGTATTAAATAATACAAAAATGCCAAGTTGCTTAATAGAATTAGGATTTATTACTGATGAAAAAGATAATGAATTATTAGATAATAATATAGAAAGTTATTCAAAAGCAATAGCTGAAGGAATTATTGAAAAAATTTCAAAAAATGTTGAGTAATTTGAAAATTACTGGTATAATATGATATATCTATTAAATAAATTGTATTTTACAATAATAAGGAGGCAAAAATGACATTAGTAGAAGAACTAAAATGGAGAGGGCTTATAAAAGATATATCAAGTCCAGAATTGGAAGAGAAACTTAATAAAGGTGGAATGACTTTTTATATAGGAACTGACCCCACTGCAGATAGTTTGCATGTGGGTCATTTGTCGAGCTTTTTAATATCCAAAAGATTAAAAGATGCTGGACATCATCCAATATTGTTAGTAGGTGGAGGTACGGGAATGATAGGAGATCCTAGACCTACTACAGAAAGAGCAATGGCAAGTAAAGAAGAAGTTCAACGAAATTTTCAATCATTAAAAAAACAAGTAGAGAGAATATTTGGGTTTGAAGTTGTAAATAATAATGATTGGTACAAAGATATAAATGTAATAGATTTTTTAAGAGATTATGGAAAATATTTTAATGTAAATTATATGTTAGATAAAGACATCATAAGAAGAAGATTAGAAACAGGAATAACATACACAGAATTTTCATACATGATATTACAAGCATTAGACTTTAAATATTTACACGAGCATAAGAATGTAGATATACAATGTGCAGGTTCTGATCAATGGGGAAATATTACAGCTGGAATAGATTTAATAAGAAAGTCTACAGGAGATGAAGTATATGGATTTACAATGCCATTAGTAACAGACTCTCAAGGTAAAAAATTCGGAAAAAGTGAAGGAAATGCTCTATGGCTAGACAAAACTAAAACATCTAGCTATAAATTATATCAATTCTTTGTAAATGTAGAAGATTCAATGGTAATAGATTATCTAAAAATATATACATTTTTATCAAAAGAAGAAATAGAAGAATTAGAAAGAAAAAATAAAGAGCATCCAGAATTAAGAGAAGCACATAAAACTTTAGCAAAAGAAATAATAACATTTTTACATGGAAAAGAAGAATTTGAAAGAGCAGAAAAATTAGCAGAAAATTTATTTAATAATCAATTTAAAAACTTAAGCAAACGAGATATAGCAGATTTATTTGATGAACAAGACATGAAAAGTGTAGAAAGCAATATTTCAATAGCAGATATGTTAGTAAATGTAGGTGCCGCTTCAAGTAAAAGAGAAGCTAGAGAATTTATTACTAGTGGGGCTATTTCATTAAATGGAGAAAAAATAACAGATATATCATTTATTGTAACAGATGAAATGTTTATAGATAATACATATATTATAATAAAAAGAGGAAAGAAAAATTACTATATAGGCAAAAAATAAAAATAAAGGAGAAGGCCTATGACAGATGAAGAAAAAGAATTAGAAGAAAAAATTAAACAATATAAATATCAAAAAGAGGAAACAGATAAAAAATTAGACCAATTATATATTGACACACATAAAACCAAGAAGAAAAAATCATTTGTATCAAAATTAAGTAAAACAACTATATCAATAATGCTTGCCTGGTCAGCTTTGGGATTTTTACTTGTAGGAGGATTATTAATAATGGCAATAACAATGTATATAGGAAATTTAAGACAGTATGATCCAGTAATAAAAATAGAATCAAGATATGATATGAATTTGAAAATTTTATCAAGAGAAGCTGAAAATAAAGTTTTAACATATAAGGTAAAACCCAAAAGTTGGAAATATGGAAAAGTAAAATTTACCGTAATACAAGAAGGTACAGGTTCATCGAAATTATATGAAGACTTTAAAGATAATTACTTAAAATATTTAATTGAAAATATTAAAAATAAAGAATTACTGCAAGGTTTTGATATATTACAGTCTTATGATGAATATGGTTTATTAGAATATAAATTAGTATATAAATTTAATTCTGAACAAGACAAAGAACAAGCAACAAAAAAAGTTAATGAATTAAAACAATATTTGATGAGTATTGACAAAGATATGGAATATCTTATAAATATTGAAAATATAAAAATGGAGGAAATATAAATGAGTGAATTAATAATAAAAAAATGTGCAAATTGTGGTGCAATCGTAAAAGTTATAAAAGATTGTAATTGCCCAGGATGTGGTATAAAATGTTGTAATGAAGAAATGAAAAAGCTAGTTCCAAATTCAGTGGATGCAGCTGTAGAAAAACATGTTCCTACATATGAAATTGTTGATAATAAAATTATAGTAAAAGTAAATCATGTTATGGAAGAAGAACATTTTATTGAATGGATTTCTATGGTAAATGGAAATGTAGAAAAAACAATTTATTTAAAACCAGGAGAAGAAGCAACAGCAAAATTCTGTTATCATAAAGGTGCAACTTTATATGCATATTGCAATAAACACGGTTTATGGAAAAAAGAAATTGAATAAAATTTAAAATCCATTTCAACAGAAGAAAAGAGGGGATAGAAATGGAAATTGAAGAAATAAAAGAACTAATACAAACAAAAAAATTTAATAAATTAAAAAATGAATTAAAAGAAATGAATGGAGTAGATATACCTTCATTACTTGAAGAATTAGATAAAGAAACCTTGGTAAAAGTTTTTAGAATATTATCAAAAGAACAAGCAGGAGAAGCATTTTCTTACATGGAAACAGACATGCAAGAAAGACTTATTCAAGATTTAACTGATAAAGAACTAAAAAATGTCATAGATGAATTATTTATGGATGACACAGTTGACTTAATTGAAGAAATGCCATCAAATGTAGTAAAAAGAATATTAAGAGCAGTAGATGTCAATGATAGAAAAACAATAAATGAGTTGTTAAAATATCCTGATGACAGTGCAGGAAGTATTATGACAACAGAATTTGTTGATTTAAAAGAAGACATGACAGTAGAAGAAGCACTAGAACGAATAAGAACAATTGGATTAGATTCTGAAACAATATATAATTGTTATGTATTAAATAAAAATAGAATATTAGTTGGAATATTAAATATAAAAGAAATATTAATATCTAAATCAAATATTGAAATAAAAAATTTGATGACAACAAATATAATTTCAGTTCATACATTAGAAGATCAAGAGGAAGTTGCTAAAAAGTTTGATAAATATGATTACTATGCATTACCAGTAGTTGATAATGAAAATAGATTAGTAGGAATAATTACAGTAGATGATGCAATCAACGTATTACAAGATGAGGTTTCAGAAGACTTTGAAATAATGGCTGCTATGCAACCAAATGAAAAAGGGTATTTTGAGACATCTGTATTTACACATGCCAAGAAAAGAATAGTCTGGTTATTAATATTAATGTTATCAGCTACATTAACAGGAGCAATTATAACAAAATATGAAAATGCATTTGCAGCAGTACCACTTTTAGTTGCATTTATTCCAATGATAATGGATACAGGTGGAAATTGTGGTTCACAAAGTTCAACTTTAATTATACGTGGACTAGCAACTGATGAAATTGAGGTAAAAGAAGTATTTAAAGTATTGTGGAAAGAAATTAGAGTATCATTAATTGTAGGTATAGTACTTGCAGCAGTAAATGGAATACGAATATTCCTTCAATATAAAAATTTACAAATGGCATTTATAGTAGGTTTAACATTAGTTGCAACAGTAGCATTATCAAAAACATTAGGATGTTTATTGCCATTACTAGCAAAAAAACTAAAATTAGATCCAGCAATTATGGCAGCTCCACTTATTACAACATTAGTAGATACTTTTTCAATATTAATATATTTCCAAATTGCAACAGCAATTATTGGACGGAATATAAAAATCAGGATTATACCTGATTTTTTTTCATCTCTACAAATTTGCTAAACTAGAATAACAAATAACTTTGATAAACATAAAATATATTAAGTAACAAGTATTGGAGGTAGTATTTTTATGAAAAATATATTAGAAGTAAAAGATATATGTAAAGTTTATCAAGCTAAAAATGGAGAAATTGAAGCATTAAAAAATATAAGTTTTTCAATTAGAGAAGGAGAGTTTATAAGTATAATAGGACCTAGTGGGTGTGGAAAATCCACATTATTATCTATTATATCAGGACTTGAATCAAAAACATCAGGGGAAATATATATTGATGGAAAAATAGGATACATGTTACAAAAGGATAATTTATTAGAATGGAGGACAATTTATAATAATGTACTATTAGGACTTGAAATACAAAAAACAGATACAGAAAATAATAAAAAATATGTTATAGAACTACTAAAAAAATATGGATTATACGATTTTAAAGATAAGTACCCAAATCAACTTTCAGGAGGTATGAGACAGAGAGTTGCATTAATAAGAACATTAGCAATTAGACCACAAATATTATTATTAGATGAAGCATTTTCAGCATTAGATTATCAAACAAGATTAATGGTAACAGAAGATATTTATAAAATTTTAAAAAATGAAAACATTACATCTTTAATGGTAACACATGATATTTCAGAAGCAATTAGTATGTCTGATAAAATTATAGTATTAACTAAAAGACCTGCGACAATAAAAAATATTCATGAAATAAATTTTGATATAGAAAATAGAACTCCATTAACTAGCAGAGAAAGTAATAAATTTAATAAATATTTTAATGTGATGTGGAAGGAGTTACAAGAAGATGAATAATAATATTTCAGAAAATAGAAAAATATATTTAAGAAAACAGAAAATAAGAAAAATAGAAATTTTTTCTACACAAATATTCATAGTAGTTGCCTTTATAGCAATTTGGGAGATATTAGCTAGAACAGGGAAAATAGATAGTTTTATTACAAGTCAGCCATCAAGAATATTAAAAACTTTTTTTAATTTATCTTCAAATGACTTATTAAAACATTTAAAAATAACTTGTATAGAAACAATAATTGGTTTTTTATTAGGTACTGGATTAGGTTCTATTATAGCAATTATATTATGGTGGTCTCCTTTTATTTCTAAAGTATCAGAACCATTTTTAGTAATATTAAATAGTTTACCTAAAATTGCATTAGGACCAGTAATAATAATCTGGGTAGGAGCTGGAATGCCAGCAATAATAGTAATGGCTTTATCAATCTCATTAATAGTAACCATTTTAGAAATATTAAATGGTTTTATTCATACTAATCAAGATAAAGTAAAAATGGCACAGACATTTAATGCGAATAAATTACAAATATTAACCAAAATCATTATACCTTCGAATATACCAACATTTTTTAATACATTAAAAGTTAATATAGGTTTATCATTAGTAGGTGTTATTACAGGAGAATTTTTAGTTTCTAAAGGTGGTCTTGGATATTTAATAGTATATGGTGGTCAAGTATTTCAACTTGATTTAGTAATGACTAGTGTAATCATTCTTGCTGTGGTAGCTGCACTACTTTATCAAAGTATAGTATTTTTAGAGAAAAGAATAGTTAAATAAAATTCACAAAATCAAAACATAAACATAAGATATAACAATTAGAGGGAGGTTTATATGAGAAAGATTATTTTAGTTTTAATTACTATTTTGGTAATTGTAGTAGTTGGTTTAGTAGTATATAATAAATTTATTAAAACTGAATCAACAAACGATTTAAAGACAATTCAGTTAAATGAAGTAACAAGATCTGTATTTTATGCTCCACAATATGTTGCAATAGCAAATGAATTTTTTAAAGATGAAGGTTTAGAATTAGAAATAACAACAGGGCAAGGAGCAGACAAAGTTATGACAGCAATATTAGCAGGGCAAAGTGATATTGGACTATGTGGACCAGAAGCATCTATATATGTTTATAATGAAGGAAAAGAAGATTATGCAGAAGTATTTGCTCAATTAACACAAAAAGATGGTTCTTTTTTAGTTAGTAAAGAGCCAACAGATAATTTTTCATGGAAAGATTTAGTTGGAAAAACTGTAATTCCTGGTAGAAAGGGAGGAGTTCCTTATATGACATTAGAATATGTGCTAAAACAGAATGGAATTAATCCTCAAACAGATTTAATATTAGATGATAGTATAAAGTTTGACTTAATGGCAGGTGCTTTTACAGGTGGTACAGCCGAATATGTTACTTTATTTGAACCAACTGCATCTATGACACAAGATGCAGGAAAAGGATATGTTGTAGCATCAGTAGGAGAAGCGGCAGGTGAAGTTCCTTATACAGCATATTGTGCTAAAAAAAGTTATATAGCAGAAAATGAACAAATTATAGAAGGTTTCACAAGAGCTATATATAGAGGAGAACAATGGGTTAAAGAACATACAGCAAGAGAAATTGCTGAAAAGATTCAAGAATATTTTCCAGATACAACAATAGATTCATTAGAAACATCTGTGCAAAAATATAAAGATATAGATGCTTGGAAAGAAAATCCTATTCTTAAAGAAGAAGCATTTAATAAATTACAAGAAATAATGACAGAAGCTGGTGAATTACAACAAAAAGCACCATATGAAAAGGTAATAAATAATTCTTTTGCAGAAAAAGTTATTAAATAATATTGTATAAATAGTAGACAATTTGATAAATATATATTATAATTACATCTAGTATTAAATACTAGATGTAATTATAATTTTGGAGGTTAAATATGAAAAGAACCAAATTAGATAATAGAGAATTACCCGTATATACTAAGGGAGAAGAAATATTCAATATGGTATCACATATAGTAGGAGGAGTAGCAGGTATAGTAATAATTGTTTTAAGCAGTATAATAGGAGCAATACATCACAATGTATATGGAATTATTAGTGGAATTATATTTGGAATATCAATGATTTTCTTATATGCTATGTCAAGTATATATCATGGATTAAGTCCAAAATTAAAAGCAAAAAAAGTATTCCAAGTATTAGATCATTGTGCAATATTTGTACTAATAGCAGGCTCATATACACCATTTGCTTTATGTACATTAAGAGAATATTCTACTGCATTTGGATGGACAATCTTTGGAGTAATATGGTTTTTTGCAGCATTAGGTATAACTTTAAACTCAATAGATTTGAAAAAATATAAAATATTTTCTATGATTTGTTACTTAATTATGGGATGGTGCATCATAATAAAAGTTAAAATATTACCTAATATGCTTGGAAATACTGGCTTTATATTACTTCTAGCTGGAGGAATAGTATATACAATAGGTGCTGTACTATATGCTTTAGGAAAAAAATATAAATATATACATTCTATATTCCATATATCTGTGTTTATCGGAAATATGTTACAAGCATTATGCGTTTTATTATATGTAATTTAAGAAAATAATTGTCAAAACACATATTTTTTGATAAAATAATAAAAAATAATGTTGGAGGTTAATATAATGTATAAAAATAAAATAACTGAGTCAATTATTTATATTGGTGTAGATGATAAAGAAATGGACTTATTTGAAAACCAATATAAAACACCAAATGGTATATCTTATAATTCATATATAATATTAGATGACAAAATAGCAATCATGGATACAGTTGACAAAAGAAAAACTGATGAATGGATAAATAATATTGAAACAGTATTAGGAGATAAGAAACCAGATTACTTGGTAGTATCACATATGGAATCAGATCATTCTGACAATATAGCAAATTTAGCTGAAAAATATCCAAATATGAAAATAGTAGGAAATGCACAAATATTTAAAATGATTTCTCAATTTTTTGATTTAGACTTAGGAGATAGAGCTGTATTAGTAAAAGAGGGAGATACTTTAAATTTAGGAACACACACATTACAATTTATAGCTGCACCAATGGTACATTGGCCAGAAGTAATGATGTCATATGAACAAACAGAAAAAGTTTTATTTAGTGCTGATGGTTTTGGTAAATTTGGAACTCTTGACACTGCTGAAGATTGGACATGTGAAGCAAGAAGATATTATTTTAACATTGTTGGAAAATATGGAACAAATGTACAAGCAGTATTAAAAAAGGCTGCAAATTTAGATATACAAATAATTTGTCCATTACATGGACCTATATTAGATAAAAATTTGGAGTTTTATATTAATAAATATGACATATGGAGTAGTTACAAACCAGAAGATGATGGTGTATTAATTGCATATGCTTCAATACATGGAAATACAGAAAAAGCAGCAAAAAAAATGGCAGATATATTAGAACAAAAAGGTGCTAAAAAAGTAGTAGTAACAGATTTAGCTAGAGATGATATGGCAGAAGCAGTAGAAGATGCTTTTAGATATGATAAAATTGTAGTAGCAGCATCAACATATAATATGGGAATATTCCCTTGGATGGAACATTTTTTACTACACTTATCAAGTAAAAATTATCAAAACAGAAAAGTAGGAATTATAGAAAATGGATCTTGGGCACCTAATTCAGGTAAATTAATGAAAGAAATGTTTACTAATATGAAAGACATTAACATTTGTAATACAATGGTTACAATAAAATCAGCCATGAAACAGGAAAATATTAAAGAAATGGAACAACTTGCTGATGAATTATTAAAATAAGAGTTGTATTAGTAATTAAAAAATACTATCAAAATTCGACAAATATCTTTCTAAATTCATATTATATATAAATACCATGAAAGGGGGATAGTTAATGTGAATTTAGATGGAAAAAGAATAGGATTTGTATTTACAGGCTCATTCTGTACTTTTA
>CANRHQ010000019.1 GCA_947630445.1 uncultured Clostridia bacterium
ATTTATATATGCAATATACATTTGTATAGTTTATTTTGTAGGTAACAAATTATTAAATAAAGGTGTAAATGTAGATTAATTATATATAAGCAAGTGAGAATGTTTACAAACACTTGCTTTTTTGATATACTTTAGTCAGATAAATAGTAATTTGTATTTGCGAGGTAATTTATGAAAAAAAGTATAAAAGTATTTCTAATAATTTTAGTTATTTTAGTGAGTATTGTATTAGTTGATACAACTCAAGCAAAAGTATTTAACAATAGACCACTTATCAAAATTACAGAAAATTATAATGGTGGAAATGTATATCAAAAGGATAATGGGATTTTGGTTTATACTTATATTTTTTCAAACAGAACAAAAAAGACAGTTTTTAGATGGGAAAAATATGCTCCACCAGCAGAAGAAAAGACAGATTTACAAAAAAATAATAATGCTAATTCTATTGACACTACAAGTGATGGAAATAGTGATAAAAATGAGGTAAATAAAACTATGGAAAATATTAATGTGAGTATAAATAACCAAAAATATAATGCAACAATTGAAAATAATGAAACTGCAAAGAAATTTATAAATCAATTACCACAAGAATTTAATATGAAAGAACTAAATGGAAATGAAAAATATGTTTATATGGATAATTCATTACCTATAAATTCAATAAATCCTAGACATATTGAAAGTGGAGATATAATGCTTTATGGTAGTGATTGTTTAGTTATCTTCTATAAATCATTTGATACAAATTATGGTTATACTAAAATAGGTCATATTGATAATTTACCTGATTTAGGAAATGAGAATGTAATTGTAAAATTCGAAAAATAAATAGGAGGTATAGAATGAAAAATAAACAAAAAATATTGATAGCAATAATATTTTTTATAGCAATTATAGTGAGTTTTATAATAGGAATATTAATAGGTCAAAAAAATCAAACAAAAACAGATTTATTAGTAACAACATATGGTCAAACAATTTATGCAACAATAAATGAAATAAAAGAAAATAATGGAACTACAAGAATATTTGTAAAAGGATTAGAAATCAATGATGCAAATTGGAGGGGAGAATACTTCTTTTCAATAAAAAAAGATACAATTATGACATGGAGAGGCGAAAATTTAGATGTTTCCGATTTTGATGTTGGGGATAAAATATCAATTACATTTACAGATGAAACCATAAAAGATATTTTTCCAACTCCATTAGAACAAGTCAAGAGAGTGCAACTCCTAGAAGATGAGAGATAATTAAATATTTATAATTTGAACCCTATATTGCTAGTAAAACTATGCAAATAGGGTTCATTTTAAAATATGATTCTTATTTTTTAGTTAATACGATATTAAAGGTTCTAGTAATATAACCTCTACTAACACTAATAGAAACTGTATCACCAGGAAGTTTTGTATATATATATTCTTTAAGTTCAACCATATTATTAATAATATTACCATCTATAGAAGTAATAATATCACCTGTTTGAATACCACTAGAAATGGCAGGACCTTTTTCATCAATATGAACAACATAAATACCAGAAGAAAAATTAGGAGAAGTAGCAAGATAAGGAATAACCTCTTTATCATAAGCACAAATACCAAGAAAAGGTTCATCAAACTTATTTTTAGTAACAAATTCTTCAATAACAGGTTTTACAACATTAATAGGAACAGCAAAGCCAATTCCTTCTGCTGAAGTAATTTTTACAGTATTTATACCAATAACATCTCCATTAGGTAAAATTAAAGGACCACCACTATTACCAGGATTAATAGATGCATCTGTTTGAATTAAATCAGTCATATATGAAACTGTATTATTTTCTTCAATTTGAATAGTTCTATTAGTAGCACTAATAATGCCAGATGTAATAGTACGCCTAAATTCATAACCTATTGGATTGCCAATAGCATAAACAGTTTCACCAGATTTTATATTAGCAGAATTACCAATAGTAGCATAAGTTAAATTTGTAGCATCAATTTTAGTAATAGATAGATCCAAATCTGAATCACACCAAACTACAGAACCTTCATAGGTATAACCATTTGCTAGTGTAATATAACATGTACTAAGTTTTTCACCTGTAACATGACAATTACTTAAAATATATCCGTTATTAGAAACTATAATACCAGTACCAAGACCAAGTTCATTTATAGAACCAGTAGAAGAAAAAATAGAATTAGAATGACTTTTAATTCTTGAAATACCAACTACACTTTGAGAAACTGTTTGAAGTATATCTGCAATAGATTGACTATTTTGTAAAACTTTATCCACATTTTCAACATTAATTGTGGAATCAGTACGCTTAATATCATATTCAGGAGTAACTTCTATTTTATTGTATGTAGTATAAATATAATAAGCAATTCCTAGCAATATAAAAATAAAAAATAAAATTAATAAAAAATTTCTAAATTTATGATTTTTTTTATACATATTCATCTCTCCAAACTTATTTTTATTAAGTATGAACAATAAAAATAAATATAAACAATAAAAGTCGTTTTTATTAATTAAAAACGACTTTTTAGTAAAATTTATTTATCAATTACAATTTTTTATTTCTTGATAACGCTTAACTTTTTGGGTAGTTGTTTTAGCTAATGGAATAGAGGTAATATTAATTTCTTTAATATGTTTTACAATAGGTAAATTTTTATTAATTTCTTTTACTTCTTTCCAAATTATTTCTTTTTTCTCATCTTCTGATTTCTCACCATATAAATTTTTAAAAACTTCTTCATTATAAACTATTTTTGCACAAAGAGTAGTATCTCTAGCATCTTTATTTCTTGCGAAAACCATACTTTCTTGTATAATAGGTATTTGGTTAAGTAGAATTTCTAGTTCTTGAGGATAAATATTTTTACCATTTTTTAAGACAATTACATCATTCTTTCTACCACAAATAAATAAAAATCCATCATTATCTAAATAACCATAATCTCCTGTATAAAACCAACCATCTTTCATACATTTATCAGTAGCATCTTTATTCTCATAATAACCTAACATAACAGTTGGACCTTTAACAATAATTTCACCAATACCTTCTTCATTTGGATTAGCAATTTCTACTTCTAAATTAGGTAAAGGTAGACCAATAGAACCAGGATTTTTTTCTTTATCTGTTTCAGCAGATATAACAGGAGAAGTTTCTGTTAATCCATATCCTTGTATTAAATCTATTCCAAAATCATTAAATCCAATTATAACTTTTTTATCCAATGGTGCTGAACCTATTAAAACAATTCTTAATTTTCCGCCCAAAAGGTCAATAATAGATTTAAATACTTTTCTTCTCAAATCAATTTTCATCTTACAAAGTTTTTTTGTAAGACTAATCATTTTTTCCATTACCTCTTTTTTACCTTGTTCTTCAATTCCTTTCCATATTTTTTTATAAACATTTTCTAATATTAGAGGAACTGCTACAAAAACACTTACTTGATATTCATTCATATTTTGTTGAATATATTTTAATCCATCACAAAATGCAACAGTTACACCATGATAAAGTCCAAAAAGAAAAGTAACTGTACATTCAAATGTATGATGAATAGGTAAAAATGAAAGTAAAGTATCTGATGGGTATAATTTTAAATATTCTGCAAGTCCCATAATATCACTACAAATATTTTCTTGTGAAAGAAGAACTCCTTTAGACAAACTTGTAGTTCCAGATGTAAATAATAAAATAGAAACAGCTTTTGGATCAATTACAACATTTTCATAAAGAGTGTTTCCATTTTCTAATAATTTTTCTCCTTGTAATATTAAATCATTATAACACAATGCGTTTTCATTAGTTGTGTTTTCCATACTAATTATATATTTTAAACCAGTATCTTTTAGGCTTAAAATGGAATCTATATATTTTTCTTCACAAACAATAGCCTCTGCTTTACTTCTTTTTAATAGTGAAATTATCTCATTATCTGGTAGAGCTCTATCTAATGGAACAATTATCATTCCACCTGTTGTAACTGCAAGATAAGTAGTACACCATTCATAACGATTATTTCCAATAACTGCGACTTTTTTACCGCTTAATCCCATATCTAATAATTTTGTAGATAATGCTTCTACATCTTTTTTGAATTCAGCATAAGTTTTATTAACATATACTACTTCTTGGTTATTTTTGATTTTATACTTATAAGCAATATTATTAGGATACCTTTCTGTGGTTTTATTAATAAGTTCTCTAAAATCTTTTATATTATCTACTTTATAGACAGTTCTGCTTTTTTCTTTTTCCATTACTTCACTCCTATCAAAATAAATTTTCCCAATTTTTGGATTTCATATTTTCGATTTTATTTTACAATAAAAGGGATTTTTTTGCAATAATTTTATTGATTTTTGTTGATAATTAGTATATACTGTTTTTAAATTAAATTGTGAATTATCATATAAAGGAGCATAAACAGTATGAAAGAAGAATGCTATTCTTTAACAAATCCTCAAAGATCAATTTATTTAACTGAAGAATATTATAAAGGTAGTAATATAAATAATGTAGGTGGAACTATAACAATAAAACAACCTATTGAATGTGAAAAACTTGTTTTAGCAATTAAACAAGTAATAAAACAAAATGATGGATGTAGAATAATACTTTCTAATGATGAAAAAGAAGTAAAACAAAGGATACAAGAATACAATGATGATTTTAACATAGAAGTAATAGATGTATGTTCTGAAGAAGAACTTTTTTTACTTGCAACAGAAGTTCTATCAAAACCATTTGAATTATATAATTCAAGTTTATTAAAGTTTGTTGTATATCGTTTCCCAGATAAAACAGGTGGATTTGTTATTAATATGCATCATATTATATCAGATTCTTGGACAGTTGGAATAATAATAAACGAAATTATAGAAACATATTCAAAATATATAAAAAATGAAGATATAATTTCAAAAGATACAGAATTATATTCTTACACAAATTATATTAAAAGTGAAGCGGAATATAAAGCAAGTGATAAATACCAAAAAGATAAAACATATTGGGAAGAAGTTTTTGCTACAATTCCAGACAATGCAACAATACCAAGTATGAATACAAATTCAGAAATTTCTGTAAAAGCATCAAGAGAACAACTTAGCATACCATGTGAATTATTAAATCGTATAAAAGAATATTGTGGTGCAAAAAAAGTATCAATATTTAATTTCCTAACTGCGATTTATTCTATATATATTGGTAAAGTATCTAATTTAGAAGATTTTTGTATAGGAACACCTATTTTAAATCGTTCTAACTTCAAAGAAAAAAATACTACAGGAATGTTTATTAATACGCTACCAATAAGAGTTAATATAGAAGACTCAATATCATTTAAAGATTTTTTACAAACAATTGTAATTAACTCTATGTCATTATTAAGACATCAAAAATACTCTTATCAAAACATTATAGAAGATTTAAGAAAAAAACAAAGTAATTTGCCTACATTATATCAAGTTATGCTTTCTTATCAAATAACAAAAATGAACAAAGACCAAGATGAAATACCACATGAAACCATTTGGTATTTTAATAATACAATGGCAGATGATGTTGATATACATATTTTTGACTTAAATGATACAAATGAACTTAATATTGCCTATGACTATAAAATAGATAAATATACTTCTCAAGAGATGAGAAATATTCATAATCGTGTTTTATATATGATTTTACAGGTATTAGACAATGAAAATATCAACATTTCTGATTTAGAAATAGTAACACCAGAAGAAAAAGAACAATTAATATATAAATTTAATGAAACAAAAATTGATTATCCAAAAAATAAAACCATTGCAGAATTATTTGAAGAACAAGTAAAACTTACTCCTGATAATATTGCACTTGTTTTTGAGAATAAAAGTTTAACATATAAAGAATTAAATGAAAAAGCAAATAGTTTAGCACAATACCTACGAGAAAATAATATAAAAAATAATAGTATTGTAGGAATAATGATTAATCGTTCTTTAGAGATGATAATAGGGATATTAGCAATTTTAAAAGCAGGAGGAGCATATATACCAATTGATCCAGATTATCCAACAGATAGAATTGATTATTTATTAGAAAATAGTAATTGCTCATATGTATTAACAAGTAAAAATTTATTAAGCAAAATACATATTAATTGTAAAAAAATAGATATTAATTTAACAAATGAATCAATATATAATTTGAATAAGCAAAATTTAAGCCATATTTCTGAACCTAATGATTTATCATACTTAATATACACATCAGGTTCTACAGGAAAACCAAAAGGTGTTATGCTAACACAAAAAGCATTAGTAAATTTAGCGAATTATTGTAATAATGTAATACCATATTTAAAAAACAGAGAAGAAATTACCATTGTTTCCGTTACAACAGTTAGTTTTGATATTTTTATTTTTGAAACACTTATCTCACTACAAAGAGGGTTGAAATTAGTAATTGCTAACAGTGATGAACAAACAATACCACATTGTTTAAATAAATTAATTGAAAAAGAAAATATACAAGCTATACAAACTACTCCATCAAGAATGCAATTATTTTATCAACATATTGAAGATATACCAAACTTATCAAATTTAAAATATATAACTTTAGCAGGAGAACAATTGTCTGTTATTTTGAAAAATAATTTACTAAAATTAACTAATGGAAAAATTTTTAATGGATATGGACCAAGTGAAACAACAGTATTTTCTACTTTAACAGATGTAACAAATCAACAAAACATTACAATAGGGAAACCTCTTGCAAATACACAAATATATATTTTAGACAAAAATTTAAAACCTTGTCCTATTGGAATAGCTGGAGAAATATATATTTCAGGAGATGGGGTTGGACTTGGATATATGCAAAACCCAACATTAACTCAGAAAAGTTTTATATCAAATCCATTTTTACAAAACAGTATAATGTATAAAACGGGTGATATAGGGGCTTATCAGGCAAATGGAGAAATTATTTGCATGGGCAGAATAGATCATCAAGTAAAAATTAGAGGATTGCGTATTGAACTTGGAGAAATTGAAAATGTAATGTTACAATATGATTCTATATCTGCATGTGTAGTTGTAAAAAAATTATCTAGTGAAAATCATGAATTTTTATGTGCATATTATACTTCAGATAATATAATTAATGAAAATGAATTAAGAGAAATTTTAAAAAACAAATTACCTAATTATATGATTCCACAATATTTCATAAAATTAGATAAAATGCCATATACACCAAATGGAAAGATTGATAAAAAGTCATTACCAGAAATTAATCTATTAGATATACAAAAAAACAAAAAAGAAATAAAACCAAGAAATAAAATTGATACAGTATTAATTAAATTTTTAAAGGAATTGTTAAAAATTAAAAAAATTAGTATAGAAGATTCTTTTTATGAATTAGGTGGAGATTCTTTATCTGCAATTCAGCTATGTTCTATATTATATCATGAATTAAATATACAAATTTCTGTAAAAGATATTTTAAAATATCCTATAATTAAAGATTTATCTGATTATATAGAAAGCAAATTAACTAAAAAAACAGTTATAGCCATAAAAGCTACAGACAAAAAAGAATATTATCCTGCATCTTCAGTACAAAAAAGAATATTTTATGCAACACAAACTGATGAAAATTCTATTTTATATAATATAGCAGGAGGACTATTACTAAACAAAAAACCTAATATTAGTAAATTAGAAAAATGTTTACAACAGCTAATAAATAGACATTCATCACTTCGTACATATTTTGCATTTAAAGATGGAGAATTAGTGCAAAAAGTAGTAGATAATGTTAATTTTAAGCTAGAAGTAGAAGAGAAAATATGGAAAGAGAAAGATAAAATAATCAATGAATTTATAAAACCATTTGATTTATTAAAACCATTACTATTTCGCATAAAATTAGTCTTATTTGAAAATGAAAAAGCGATGCTTTTAATTGATATACACCATAGTATTAGTGATGGAACATCATTATCAATTTTTCTAAACGAATTAAGTACATTATATAATGATGGAACATTAGAAGATAAGCAAATAGAATATAAAGATTTTGTAGTATGGGAAAATAATTATTTAAAAAGTCAAGAATATCAAGAAGATAAAGAATATTGGAAAGAACAATTTGCTTCTGAACTTCCAATATTAGATATGCTAGGAACAATGCAAAGACCATCTAAACAGTCTTTTGAAGGTAACTCATATCAAATAAAATTAGATGATGAATTTTCAAAAAAATTATTAAATGTTGCAAAAGAACAAAATGTAACACCATATATGTTATTGCTTTCAGCATATTATATTTTATTATATAAATATAGTGGTGAATCAGATATAATAGTTGGAACACCTGTTATAAACAGAGAAGACTATAATTTAAGAAATGTTTTAGGAATGTTTGTAAATAACTTGGCATTAAGAGCAAAAATAAATTCAAGTAATAGTTTAAAAACATTTCTACAAGAAATAAAAGAAAACTGTATAAATAGTTTTAACCATCAAAGCTATCCATTTAGTGATTTAATAAATGATTTAGGCTTAAAAAGAGATATTAGCAGAAATCCAATTTTTGATACAATGTTTATTTATCAAAACAATGGATATAGAGCTGTTAAGTTAGGAGACATTTCTGCAAAATATTATATTCCAGATTCAAAAATTTCAAAAATGGATTTTTCATTAGAGATTATTCCAGATAATAACAATTTTGAAATGCGTTTTGAATATTGTACAAAAATATTTACAAAAACATATATAGAAAACATGGTTGAACACTATAAAAACATATTAAAATACTTTGTTAGCAATATAGATACTTCTATAGAGAAAGTAAATATTTTAACAAAAGAAGAAGAAAATAAAATTTTGTATGAATTTAATAATACTTATATGCCATATAACAAAAATACAACTTTAGTAGAATTATTTGAAAAACAGGTAGAAGCACATTCTAACGATATTGCAATTACATTTGAAAATAATTCACTAACATATAGGGAATTAAATGAAAAAGCAAATAGGTTAGCAAATTATTTAGTAAATAACTGCAAAATAAAAAGAAATGAAGTAGTAGGAATTATGCTTAATAGATCAATTGAAACAGTAATTAGTATGCTTGCTATACTAAAATCAGGAGCAGCTTATTTACTAATTGATAGTAGTTTACCATTTGACAGAATTTTATATATGTTAGAAAACAGTAAAACAAATTTATTAATTACAAATAAAGTAGTAAAACAAATAGACTTTACTAATAAAATTTTATTAGATAAAATAGATTTAAGTTATTATAGTAAAAACAATTTGAATATGTATATATCAAATGATGATATATTATCAATCGTATATACATCAGGCTCTACAGGACTTCCAAAAGGAGTTATTGTAAGAAAATTGGGAATGTCAAATCTAATTTTATCTTATAAAAATCATATGAAAATTGACAATTATAAAAACTTCTTAAGTATGTGTTCAATTTCATTTGATATGTTTGCAGTAGAAATATGGATACCTTTTGCATGTGGAAAAAGAGTTATTTTAGCAAATGAAGAACAATGTAAAATACCAAATTATATTGGAGAATTAATTACAAAATATAAAATTGACTATATGTTAATAACACCATCTAAACTTAAATTGTTAATGGAATCAGATCCAAAATGTTTATCATTATTAAAGAGTATTCAATTAGGTGGAGAAAGACTATCATCTTCTGTATATGAAAAATTATCAAATTTAACAAATGCAATTATTTGTAATGAATATGGTCCTTCAGAATGTACATCATGTTCTACATATAAAACTATTACAAAAAATGAAACAATCACTATAGGAAAACCATTTTATAATACACAAGTTTATATTTGCAATAGAGATTATAATTTAAGTCCAATAGGATTTAATGGAGAAATATGTATTAGTGGAGATGGAGTTACTTTAGGATATGTCAATAATAAAGACTTAACAAATAAATCTTTTATAGATAATCCATTTGGAGAAGGCAAATTATACAAAACAGGTGATATAGGGGCATTTACTGAAAATGGAGAGATTATTTATATTGGTAGAAAAGATTTTCAAGTAAAAATTAGAGGATTAAGGATAGAACTTTCAGAAATTGAAAAACAAATATCATTAATTAAAGGAATTACTAATGTAGCAGTAGTTTGTCCTGAAAATGAAACTGAAAAATTTATAGTTTGCTATTATACAGCTAATGAAACAATAAAACAAAATGAAATTAGAAGCTATTTATCACAAAAACTTCCTAATTATATGATACCTAAATATCTTATACAATTAGAGAGTTTACCATTATCATCAAATGGAAAAATTGATAAAAAGGCTTTATCAAACAGAAAAATATTATTAAATCAAAATAACACAGAAAAAGTAATGCCACAAAATGAACTACAAAAACTATTTTGTGATATATGGACAGATTTACTAAAAGTACAAATAGGAATAGATGATGACTTATTTGAATGTGGAGCAGATTCTCTACTTGCAATAAAATTTAAAACTGAACTTTTGGCACATAAAATAAATATACCATATGCTAATATATTCAAATATACAACTATTAGAGAATTATCAAAAGTTCATGAAACACTTGAGGATGAAGCAAAAATTAAAGATGATGAAATAATAAAAGCGACTCTAAAGAAAAACAATTCCAGAACCTTGAAAAATAAAACCACTTGTAATAAAGAAAATAAAGTATTATTATTAGGTGGGAATGGTTTTGTTGGAAGCCATATTTTATATGAATTTATAAAAAATGATACAGGTAAAATTTATTGCATAATTAGAGGAAAAGGAAAAGAAAATGCACATGATCGTTTTATTAATGTTTTACATTTTTATTTTGGAACTGAACTAGACAAATATATTGGAAAACGAATCTTTATGGTTGAAGGAAATATATTAGAAGAAGATTTTGGATTATCACATGACAAATTTGAAAATTTAATGAAAGACACATCAATAATACTTAATGCTGCTGCTATTGTAAAACACTATGGCAACAAAGAAAACTTTAAAAGAATTAATGTAGATTTAACTAAAAACTTAATAAAAATTAGTAAAGAATATAACAAGAGATTTATACATATTTCTTCTACAAGTGTTTCTGGTAATACAGATAACTTTACTCGATTTACAGAAGCGGACTTAGATGTAAATCAAACTCTACAAAATGTATATGTAGAAAGCAAATATGAAGCAGAACAGCTAATATTACGAGAGATAAACAATGGATTAAATGCACAAATTTTAAGATTAGGAAATATTACAAACAGATATAAAGATGGTAAATTCCAAATAAATCCAAAAGAAAATTCTTTTGTAACTAAATTAGAATCTTTTATAAAATTACAAATGATACCAGATAATTTACTTAATACTGAATTACAATTTACACCTGTAGATGTCTGTGCAAAAGCAATTATATTAATAATACAAAATGAATTAAAGAATTTTAGCATCTACCATTTAATTAATGATAATACAATAACAATGCAAGAACTTGTAAAAAATCTAAAAATCTTGCAATATCCAATAGAGATAGTACCAATAAATGAATTTAATAAAAAAGTAGATCAAATATTACAAGATAAATCTAAAAATAATATTTTGTTTGGAATTATAAATGATTTTGGAAAAGACAATATAAATGATAATAATATTCAAGTATCTTCAGAATTAACGAAATCATTTTTATCAAAAGTCGATTTTGATTGGCCAAAAATTAATGATAGCTACATAAAGAAATATATACAATATTTAAAACAAATTAATTTAATATAAGGAGGATTATATGGAAAATTTAACTTCACTATATGCTATGATTGTTTCTGACATTTTAATTATTTTAATGATTATTATGCTTTTAAGAAAAAAAGATAAAAGTCAACTAAAGACCGCCTTTTTGTGTTGGCTTTCTCTAGTATTTATTTGGATTTTAGGTTCAATACTTCAAATACTATTTCAAAATACAGACATTGACCCATTCTTATTTGAAAAGTTTGCGGGGATAGGAGTATGGTTTTCACCAGTTGCCTTTTTGGCAATAGGAATTATATTTTCTAAATCAAAATTAGAATTTAAGTGGTATCATTTATTATTTTTAATAATACCTATAACAACAGGAATACTTTCTTTTACTAATGAATATCATCATTTAGTATTTAAATACTATACTCCACATATTGACCAAATGGTATATGGAGATTACTTTATGATACATTCAATATATACTTATGTACTATATATTATAAGTATTGTATATTTATTGAAATACTCTATTAAGAATTCAGGATTCTTTTCAAAACAATCTATTTTATTAGTTATTGGTATTTTAGTACCATTACTATTAAACCTTTTTGGAACAATGGGTATAATAAAAATTACTACATATACTACACCAATTTCATTTGCGCTTATGGCAATTATTTATTCACTTGCTATATTTAAGTTTGACTTTATAAATGTAGTACCTATTGCATTACAAAAGATTGTTGACCGTATGTCAGATAGTTATATAGTACTTAATGAAAAGAATATTATTACAGACTTTAATGAAACTTTTTTAAAAACATTTCATTTACAAGCAAATGAAGTAAGAAATAAAAAATTTTTTGAGTTATTAAAAAATAATAAAATAGATGCAGAAAAATTCGAGGATACAATAAATAAAGCAAGACATTCATCAGAAATCTTTGCTTTTGAAAGACATTTTAAAAACCCAAATAAATATTTTAATATTGAAATTAGTAGAATTACAAATAAAAGATCATTTCTAGGAACCTTAATTTTATTTAAAGATATAACTCAACATATGTTAGACATGCAAACAATTAAAAACAATCAAGACATACTAATGGAAAGAGAACGTTTGGCATCTTTAGGACAACTAATTGGTGGTATAGCACATAACTTAAAAACACCAATAATGTCAATATCAGGAGCAGTAGAAGGACTAGAACAATTAATAGATGAATATGATACATCAATAGATGATCCACTTGTAAACTCACAAGACCATCATGATATTGCAAAAGATATGAGAAACTGGTTACCAAAAATAAGAACACATATAGAATATATGTCAGACATAATTACAACTGTAAAAGGACAAGCAGTAGCACTATCAAATCAAGAAGATATTTCATTTACAATTGGTGAATTAATAAAAAGAGTAAATATATTAATGAAACATGAATTGAAAAATGCATATATCTACTTAAATATAATGATGAAAACAGATGAGAATATAAGTTTAAATGGAGATATAAATAGTTTGGTACAGGTAGTAAACAATATGATTTCAAATGCTATACAAGCATATAATGGAAAGCATGACCAAAATATTGAATTAGAAGTAAATAAAGATGAAAAAAATGTAATATTTTCAGTAAGAGACTTTGCAGGAGGACTACCAAAAGAAGTACAAGAAAAATTATTTAAAGAAATGGTTACAACAAAAGGTAAAAATGGTACAGGATTAGGATTATATATGTCATACTCAAATATTAAGGCTCGTTTTGGAGGAGACATTACATTTGAAACTGTAGAAGGAAAGGGAACTACATTTAATATAATAATACCAATTAAATAAAAAAACCATAAATTGTAAAAAAAACTTGATTTTTATATAATAAACTAATATAATGTCGATAAATACAATAAGAGGTGATAAAATGAGAAAGGCACTTCAAGAACAAAATAATAATCAAAATAGTGAAAAGTATAAAATAATTGCAGTAGATGATGAAATAGGAATAATAGATTCCCTATCTGTATTTTTAAAAAGAACAGACTATGAATTTGTAGGAATAACTGATCCAGTAGAAGCAATAGAAAGAATCAGAAAAGAACATTTTGATTTAATGCTACTAGATTTTATGATGATGCCATTACATGGAGATGAAGTTGTAGAAGAAATTCGAAAATTCAACAAGGAATTATATATCTTATTATTAACAGGTCATAAAGATTTAGCACCACCATTAGAAACAATTAGAAGGCTAGATATACAAGGATACTGTGAAAAAAGTGATAAATTTGATCAACTACTTTTATTAATTGAATCTGGAATAAAATCAATAAAACAGATGCAAGAAATAAAAAGAATAAACGAAGAACTTGCCGAGTCAAATGAAAAACTTGAACAAGCATATTTAGACATGGTACAAACTTTAAGATATACAGTAGAAGCAAAAGATAAATATACAAGAGGACATTCAGATAGAGTGTCAGAATATTCTGTACTTATTGGACAAAAAATCGGATTACCAGAAGATCAAATTAAAACGTTAAGAGTAGGTGGATTATTTCATGACATTGGAAAAATAGGGATACCAGACAGTATATTACTAAAAACAGAAAAATTAACAGATGATGAGTATTCAGAAATAAAAAATCATCCATCTATAGGAGCACATATATTAGGAGCAGCCTCTATTTTTAAAGATATAATCCCAATAGTAAAACATCACCATGAGAAATATGATGGTAAAGGATATCCTTCAGGACTTAAGGGAGAAGAAATACCATATTTAGCAAGAATAACAGCATTAGCAGATACATTTGATGCAATGACAAGTAGAAGAAGCTATAGAGATGCATTAGATTTACAGATAGTAAAAGATGAAATTCAAAGATGTAAAGGAACACAATTTGATCCAAAACTTGCAGATGTATTTTTAGATATTTTAGAAAATGATTTTGATAAAATAAAAGAAATTCAAGAAAAATATAGATAATAGTTCACTTTTTAGTGGACTATTTTTTTCTTTTGGAAAGTTATGCTATTTAAGGCACTTACAAATACGTCACCAAAAAAAATACACAAATAGAGTAACTAATTGAATGAAAATATATTACAAAAACAGTATAATATCACTTGAAAGAGGTGGTATATTTGAACGTTTTGAAAAAAGGAGGTAATTTTAGACTATGGAGGGTGAAGTTTAAAAAAGCTACAGACAATTGGTTATTATACAAAAAACATAAAGTAAAAGAATCAACATATTTAAATTATAATTATATAATTAATACATATTTAAATAAAAGTTTTGCAAAAAAGAGATTGAACTATTTTTTAAGATATGATATGAACGAATTCATAGATAAATTAGGAAAAGAGTTGTCATCAAAAACGGTAAGAGACATAATTCTTGTATTAAAATCTATACTAAGATTTGCAGAAAGAAAATATAATGCTAATTTTAATTTAGATTTAATAACGATGCCTACATCGTATAAATCAGAATTAGAGGTGTTTAATGAAAAAGAAATAAAAAAATTAGAAAAAGAGTGTGTTAGTTCTGAAGATTTAAGAACAATAGGAATTCTTATATCTATATATACAGGAATGAGAATAGGAGAAATTTGTGCATTAAAATGGGAGAATATAGATTTTCACAAAAAGTTAATTAATGTGACTCAAACATTACAAAGGGTGTATGTTGAGAAAAATAAAACTAAAGTGATAATAACGCCTCCGAAAACAAAAACATCTGAAAGAAAAATTCCTATTCCACAAGCATTATATGATGAATTAAAAAAAAGAAGTGAAAAATATTCAAAAAAGGCATATGTTTTAACAGGAGAAGAAAATAAATATATAGAACCAAGGAGTTTTCAATATGTATACAAAAAAGTACTTGATAATTGCAATGTTCAATATAAAAATTTCCATTGCCTAAGACATACATTTGCAACAAGATGTGTAAGGGTTGGAATGGATATTAAATCTTTAAGTGAAGTATTAGGACATGCAGATGTGAATATAACATTAAATAGATATGTACATTCTTCTTATGATTCAAAGAAAAAATATATGGAAAAATTATAATAATAATAGTAAAAAGAAAATATAACTATTACACAAACAGTTATATTTTCCCTTTTAATATTTACAACTTCATACTAAGTCCAACTTTTTTTCTTTCTTGGTCAATTTTAATAACTTTAACTTTTACAATATCACCAACTGATACAACTTCAGAAGGAGATTTTATATAAGAATTACTCATTTCTGAAATATGTACAAGTCCATCATATTTAACACCAATATCAACAAATGCTCCAAAGTCAATTACATTACGAACTGTACCAGTAAGAACCATTCCTTCTGTTAAATCCTCAAATTTTAAAACATCACTACGAAGGACTGGCTTTGGTGTATCTTCTCTAGGATCGCGACCAGGTTTAGAAAGCTCAGATATAATATCTGTTAAAGTCATTTCACCAATATTAAGTTCTGTAGCAAGAACGGGAACATCCAATGATTTTAATTTTTCACGAAGTGAATTTAAACTTTCTTTATCTCTTAAATCATTTTTTTCATAACCAATTTTAGCTAAAAGTTTTTCAGTAGGTTCATAACTTTCTGGATGAACAGCAGTATTTTCTAAAGGATTTTTTCCATCAGGAATTCTTATAAATCCTGCACATTGTTCATAAGCGACTTTTCCTAATTTAGGTACTTTCAAAAGTTCTTTTCTTTCTTTTAATTTTCCATTTTCATCTCTATATTTAACAATATTTTTAGCAATAGTTTTGTTGATACCTGAAACATAAGAAAGTAGTGAAGGAGTAGCAGTATTTACATCAACTCCGACTTTATTAACACTATCTTCTACAACACCTGTTAAACTTTCAGATAATTTTTTCTGGTTAACATCATGTTGATATTGTCCAACTCCTATAGCTTTTGGATCTATTTTTACAAGTTCAGCAAGTGGATCTTGAAGTCTACGAGCAATTGATATAGCACCTCTAATTGAAACATTTATATCAGGATATTCTTCTGTTGCAAGTTTTGATGCAGAGTAAACAGAAGCACCAGCTTCACTAACTATAACATAGCAAACTTCATGTTTTGCTTCTTTAATCATATCAGATACAAACATTTCAGATTCTCTTGAAGCTGTACCATTTCCAATTGCTATTATATTAACATTATCTTTTTCTATTAAATTTAATAATATTTTTTTAGAGCCTTCAACATCATTTTGAGGAGCTGTAGGATATACAGTAGCAGTATCTAAAACTTTACCAGTTTCATCAATTACGGCTATTTTACAACCAGTTCTATAAGCTGGGTCAAATCCCATTACAGTTTTTCCTTTTATTGGAGCACCTAATAGTAATTGTTTTGCATTTTGTCCAAATACTTTAATTGCTTTTTCTTCTGCTTTTTCAGTTAAGTCTGAACGAATTTCTCTATCAATAGATGGTTCAATTAATCTCTCAAATGCATCTAATATAGTGTTTTCAAGCATTTCTTTAAATTGGGTGTTACCTTTTATAATATCTCTTTGCATATAATATAAAATTTTATCTACAGGTTTGTTAAGAGTAACTTTTAGAAATTCTTCGGTTTCTCCTCTGTTAATAGCCAAAATTCTATGACTTGGTAATTTATGAACTAATTCTGAAAAATCATAATACATTTCATAATTAGAACTTTCATCAGGTTTTGAAGCCTTTGTTGTAATAGTTCCTTCTCTGTAGCAGACTTTCTTAATATATTTTCTATATTGGGCATTATCAGATATATTTTCAGCAATAATATCTAATGCTCCTTGTATAGCTTCTTCTACTGAATTTACTTCTTTTTCTTCATTTATAAATTGTTTTGCAATTTCTAAAATATCTTGTTTTTCTTCTTGTGCGAAAATTATATCTGCAAGAGGTTCTAATCCTTTTGCTTTTGCAACAGTTGCTCTTGTTTTTTTCTTTTGCTTATATGGTCTGTATAAATCTTCAACTTCTGCAAGAGTTTCAGCAGAAGCTATTGCAACTGTTAATTCATCAGTTAACTTACCTTGTTCATCTATAGATTTGATAACTTCTCCTTTTCTAGTTTCAAGATTTCTTAAATAATTTAGTCTTTCTCCTAAATCTCTTAAAACCTCATCACTTAATCCACCTGTAACTTCTTTTCTATAACGAGCAATAAAAGGAATAGTATTACCTTCATCAATCAATTTTATAGTGCTATCTACTTGAGATGGTTTTATATTTAATTCTTCTGCAATTTTATTAATAATTTTTTCCATGACATTGTCCTTTCTTTAAATCATATTTTTGATTATATATTCAAATTTTTTAAAAATCAAGAATATTATGAAAATCTATTAACAAAACATAAGATAATGAATATAAAAATATTCAAATTGGTAATAATATTACTGGAGGTAAAATATATGGATTTTAAAGAATGGGAAGGTTTTGAAAAAGGCGAATGGAAAAGACAGATAAATGTAAGAGATTTTATACAAAAAAATTATACACCATATGAAGGAGATTCAAGTTTTTTAAAAGGAACAACTGAAAAAACTAAAAATTTATGGAATAAAGTTTTAGAACTTTATGAAAAAGAAAAACAATCAAATGGAGGAGTATTAGATATAGACACAAAAACAATATCAACAATAGCAAGTCATGAAGCAGGATATATAGATAAGAATTTAGAAGAAATTGTAGGTTTGCAAACAGATGCACCATTAAAACGAGCAATAATGCCATTTGGAGGAATAAGAATAGTAGAAAAATCATGTGAGGCATATGGTAAAAAAGTAGATCCAGAGGTATCAAAAATATTTCATACAATAAGAAAAACACATAATGATGGAGTGTTTAGTGTATATACTCCAGATATAAGAGCAGCAAGAAGTTCACATTTGATAACAGGTTTACCTGATGGATATGGAAGAGGTAGAATTATAGGAGATTATAGAAGAATAGCATTGTATGGAGTTGATGTACTAATACAAGAGAAACAAGAAGAATTAGAAATATTAAATGTAGATGATTTAACAGAAGAAGTAATAAGAGAAAGAGAAGAAATATTTGAACAAATAAAAGCATTAGAACAATTAAAGGTAATGGCAGAAAAATATGGATTTGATATATCAATTCCTGCATCAAATGCAAAACAAGCAGTACAATGGTTATATTTTGGATATTTAGGAGCAATAAAAGATCAAAATGGTGCAGCAATGAGTTTAGGAAGAACATCAACATTCTTAGATATTTATATTGAAAGAGATATAAAAAATGGTGTGTTAACAGAAGAACAAGCACAAGAAATAATAGATCATTTTGTAATGAAATTAAGATTAGTAAGATTTTTAAGAACACCAGAATATAATGAATTATTTAGTGGAGATCCTGTTTGGGTAACAGAGAGTATTGGAGGAATGAGTGTTGATGGGAGAACACTAGTAACCAAAAACTCTTTCAGAATTTTACACACATTAGAAAATTTAGGACCTGCACCTGAACCAAATTTAACAGTGCTATGGTCAACAAGATTACCAGATGGGTTCAAAAGATATACAGCACAATTATCAATAAAAACATCTTCTATACAATATGAAAATGATGATGTAATGAGGGCAACTTTAGGTGATGATTATGGAATAGCATGTTGTGTATCCCCAATGAAAATTGGAAAACAAATGCAATTTTTTGGAGCAAGAGCAAATTTAGCTAAAACATTATTGTATGCTATAAATGGAGGAAGAGATGAATTAACAGGAAAACAAGTAACACCAAAATTTGAACCTATAAAATCAGAATATTTGAGTTATGATGAAGTTATGGAAAAATTTGACCAAATGATGGATTATGTTGCAAAAATTTATATAAAGGCTTTAAATGCTATTCATTATATGCATGATAAGTATTCATATGAAGCAATAGAAATGGCTTTACATGATAAAGATATAATAAGAACAATGGCATGTGGAATAGCAGGTTTATCAGTAGTTACAGATTCACTCTCTGCAATAAAATATACAAAAGTGAGAGTAATAAGAGATGAAACAGGACTAGCTGTTGAATATGAAATAGATGGTGATTTTCCAAAATTCGGAAATGATGATGATAGAGTAGACAAAATTGCAGTAGAAGTAGTTAGAAAATTTTTGAATAAATTAAAAAAGCATCAAACATATAGAAACTCTAAACAAACATTGTCAATATTAACAATAACATCAAATGTGGTATATGGAAAGGCAACAGGAAACACACCAGATGGAAGAAAAGCAGGAGAACCATTTGGACCAGGAGCAAACCCATTACATGGTAGAGATACAAATGGGGCATTAGCAGTAATGAACTCAATAGCAAAATTACCATTTGAAGATTCAGAAGATGGAATATCATATACTTTTTCAATTACACCTGAAACACTTGGACAAGATGAACAGACAAAAATTAATAATTTAGTTAGTATGCTAGATGGATTTTTTGCACAAACAGGACATCATATAAATGTAAATGTATTTAATAGGTCATTATTACAAGATGCAATGGATCATCCAGAGAAATATCCTCAACTTACAATTAGAGTATCAGGATATGCAGTTAATTTTACAAAATTAACAAGAGAACAGCAATTAGATGTTATCAATAGAACGATACATGAAAAAATGTAGGGAAAAATGAGTAAAGATTTAAAGTTTTATGCAAAAGTACATTCAGTAGAAAGTTTTGGAACTGTAGATGGTCCAGGTATAAGATTTGTTTTATTTTTACAGGGATGCCATTTAAACTGTAAATATTGTCATAATAGAGATACATGGGATATAAATACAGGAGAGTATAAATCTTTAGAAGAAATAATAGCGAAAATAAAAAAATACAAAAATTATATAATGCCATCAGGAGGAGGAGTTACTGTTACAGGTGGAGAGCCTTTATTACAAGTGAAATTTTTAATAGAACTTTTTAAAAGACTAAAAAAAGAGGGAATTTCTACCTGTATAGATACTTCTGGAATGGTTAATATTACAAAAGATATTAAAGAAGTTTTAAAATATACTGATTTAGTGTTATTGGATATTAAGCATATAGATCCTCAAAAGTGCAAAGATTTAGTTGGTGTGTCAAATGAAAAAGAACTAGAATTTGCAAGATATTTAAGTGATAACAATATAAAAATGTGGATAAGGCAAGTATTAGTTCCAGGTTATACAGATTCTGAAGAAGATTTACTTAAATTAAAAGATTTTATAAAAACTCTAAAAACTGTAGATAAAGTTCAAATTTTGCCATATCACAGTATGGGAAAATATAAATGGAAAAAACTAAATGTAAATTATGAATTAGAAAATGTAAGAGATGCAACTCAGGATGATGTTGATAAAGCTAAAAAAATTTTAGAGATATAAAAAACCAGTATTCAAATGAATATTGGTTTTAACATTTTACACTCTTTTTATAATAAAAATTTAAAAAATAAAAAATTAACAAAAACACTACTAATTTTCACAAAAGTATGATAGAATACCAATAGTTATAAAATAAAAAAGAGAGGATTGATAATTAAATGTCAGAAGCAAAGTATAAAAGAGTACTTTTAAAACTTAGTGGAGAAGCATTAGCTGGAGAACAAAAAACAGGAATTAATGCAGAAGTTGTTGGAAAAATATGCGACAAAATTAAAGAAATAGTTGACATGGGAGTAGAAGTAGCAATAGTAGTTGGAGGAGGTAACTTTTGGAGAGGTAGAAACAATCATCAAATGGAAAGAACAACAGCAGACTATATAGGAATGCTTGCAACATCAATGAATGGATTAGCATTACAAGATGCTTTAGAAGCAAGAGGAGTATATTCAAGAGTTCAAACAGCTATACAAATGAGAGAAATAGCAGAGCCATTTATACAAAGAAAAGCAGAAAAACATTTAAGCAAAGGAAGAGTAGTAATATTTGCATGTGGAACAGGACACCCATATTTTACAACAGACACAGCAGCTGTACTTAGGGCAACAGAAATAAAAGCTGATATAATATTACTTGGAAAAGCAATAGATGCGGTATATTCTGCAGACCCTAAAATACAACCAGATGCAATAAGATTTGAAGAAATATCATATTTAGATGTACTTAACAAAGATTTAAAAGTAATGGATTCAACAGCAACAGCAATGTGTAGAGACAATAATATACCATTATTAGTATTTGGAATTTCAGATCCAGAAAATATAGTAAGAGCCGTAAAAGGTGAAAAAATAGGTACATTAGTATCATAAAAGGAGAGAAGATTATGGATTATACAAATTTAAAAGAAAGAATGCAAAAAACAATTAATGCATATACTGAAAAATTATCAGAGGTAAGAGCTGGTAGAGCAAACCCAGCAATATTAAATAAAATAAGAATAGATTATTATGGAACACCAACACCAATAAATCAAGTTGCTGGAATATCAGTACCAGAAGCAAGATTAATAGTAATACAACCATGGGATATGAGTGTTTTAAAGGAAATAGAAAAAGCAATTTTAGCATCAGATATAGGAATTAATCCAAATAATGATGGAAAAGTCATAAGACTAGCTTTCCCTGAATTAAATGAAGATAGAAGAAAAGAATTAGTAAAAGAAATTAGAAAAATAGCAGAAGATGCCAAAGTATCAATAAGATCAATTAGAAGAGATGGTATTGATGAAGCTAAAACAAAACAAAAAAATAGTGAAATAACAGAAGATGAACTAAAATCAGCAGAAACTGAAATACAAAAAATAACAGATAAAAATATAGAAGAAATAGATAAAATTTTAGCAAACAAAGAAACAGAAATAATGAGTGTATAGGAGTAAAATATGGAATATAACAAACAAAATATGCCCAAACATATAGCAATTATAATGGATGGAAATAGAAGATGGGCAAAAGCTAAAGGCAAACCAGCAAGTTTTGGACATAAAGAGGGAGCAAAAACATTAGAAAAAATAGTAAGATATGCTAACAAAATTGGATTAGAATATATAACAGTATATGCTTTTTCAACAGAAAATTGGAAAAGGGCAGAAGAAGAAGTAAACACAATAATGGTATTATTGCAAAATTATTTAGATGATTATAGTAAAAGAGCAGATTCTGAAAACATAAAAGTAAGAATTATAGGAGATAGAACAGCATTATCAAAAGGAATGCAAAAATCCATGGAAAATTGTATGGAAAGAACAAAAAATAATACAGGAGTAAATTTTAATATTGCAATAAACTATGGAGGAAGAGATGAATTAGTTAAAGCAACAAAAAGTATTGCAGAAAAAGTAAAAGAAGGAAAATTACAAATACAAGATATAGACGAAGATTTAATATCTAATAACTTATATACAGCAAACCAACCAGACCCAGATTTAATAGTAAGAACAAGTGGAGAATTACGATTAAGTGGATTTTTAACTTGGCAATCTGTATATTCAGAATTATTATTTATAGATAAATACTGGCCTGACTTTACAGAGGAAGATTTAGATTATTCAATTATAGAATATCAAAAAAGAAAAAGAAAATTTGGAGCGAATTAAACGGGTATTAAAAAGGAGAAAAAATGGATATAAAAAGAGTAACATCAATATTATTAGGTTTTCCATTAGTCGTAATAATATTAACATTTGGAAATAAGTATGTAGTAGACATATTTCTTGCTGGAATTGCATTACTTTCAATGCAAGAATACTTTAACGCAATACAAAAAGATTGTAAACCAGTTAAATGGTTAGGATATTTATCATGTTTATTCATTGCATTAATACATATTGTGCCAGAAAACATATCTGATTTGGCTACTCATAATATATTAACATTAATTATTCCAACACTAATATTTATTTCCTTTGCACAAGTAATTATTACAAATATGAAGACAAATTTTAAAGACATTGCATATACTGTATTTGGAATTATATATATAATTACATGTATATCATCAATAGCATTAATAAGAGGATTAAATAATGGTAGAATACTAGTTTGGTATGCAATTATTGCAGCATGGGGAACAGATACATGGGCATTTATAGTAGGTTCCAAATTTGGAAAACATAAATTTAGTAAGGTAAGTCCTAAAAAATCATTAGAAGGATGTATAGCTGGAATTATAGGAGCAATAATATTAGTAATAATATATACATTTGCAATCAATTCAATATACAATTTAGAATATTCATATTTATATACATGTATAATTACTTTACTATTAAGTGTAATTGGTCAATTTGGAGATTTTGCAGCATCTAGCATAAAAAGATATGTTGATGTTAAAGATTTTAGTAATTTAATACCAGGACATGGAGGAATGTTAGACAGAATAGATAGTTTAATGTTTTTAGCACCTTTTGCATATATATTTTTAAACATGATGTAAATAGGAGGAAAAATTGATTAATTTTATAGTTAATGCAATTAAAATAATATTTTTATTAGGATTTTTAGTTTTTATACACGAAAGTGGGCACTTTATAGTTGCAAAACTATGTAAAGTAAAAGTAAAAGAATTTGCAATAGGATTTGGAAAAACAATTTGGCAAAAACAAGGAAAAGAGACAAAATATGCACTAAGAATAATACCACTAGGTGGGTTTGTTAGTATGGAGGGCGAAGATGAAGAATCAGATGAAATAGGTTCTTTTTCTAAGGCAAGTGTTGGTAAAAGAATTGCCATTGTACTTGCTGGAGCGACTGTAAATATTGTATTTGGAATAATAGTATATTTTATTTTAGTATCTACAGTTGGATTAAGATTTGCAGACCCAGCAAGAGATACTATATTAAATAGATTGTATTATGGAGCAAGAGGAACAGGAAATTTTATTTTATCTATCTTTGAAAGTTTAAAATCCTTATTTATGGGAGGAATTTCAACTGATCAAATGGTAGGTATAGTTGGAATTTCAGACATAGTAGTGCAAACAAATGGTATAATAAATTATATATATTTATTATCAATAATATCTGTTTCATTAGGAGTAACTAACCTACTTCCAATACCAGCATTAGATGGAGGAAAGGTACTTATACTATTAATAGAAGTTTTTAGGGGTAAACCTATGAAACTAGAAACAGAAGCTAAAATACAATTAGTAGGACTTTCAATTTTGCTTACATTGTTTATATTTGTGACATATAACGATATAGTAAGAATATTTTAAAAAATAAAATTAATATGAAAAGGTTAAAGTTAAAATCCGGTGAGAAATCACTGGACTTTTTGTATAAATTGTAGTAAAATAACAAACATGGAGGAATGAATATGTACAGAACACACAATTTAGGAGAACTAAACATAAAAAATGTAGGAGAAGAAGTTGAACTAGCAGGGTGGATACAAAAAATTCGTAACTTAGGTGGAATGATATTTATAGACTTAAGAGATGAATTTGGAATAACACAAGCAGTTATAAATGAAACAAATTTACAAGAACAAGCAAAAGAATTAACAACAGAAAGTTGTATAAACATATGTGGTAAAGTTGTGGAAAGAAGCAGTAAAAATCCTAAAATGGCAACAGGAGAAATAGAAGTAGTTGTAAACAAAATAGAAATATTAGGAAAATGTAAAAATGTATTGCCATTTGAAATAAATACAGATCAAGAAGTAAGAGAAGATTTAAGATTAGAATATAGATTTTTAGACTTAAGAAATGAAAAATTACACAATATAATACTATTGCGTTCAAAAATATTAAAAACATTAAGAGATAAAATGGATGAGTTAGAATTTACAGAAATACAAACACCAATACTTGCAAACTCATCACCAGAAGGAGCAAGGGACTTTTTAGTACCAAGTAGATTACATCCAGGGGAATTTTATGCTTTACCACAAGCTCCTCAGCAATTCAAACAATTACTAATGGTAGGAGGATTTAACAAATATTATCAAATAGCGCCATGTTTTAGAGATGAAGATCCTAGAGCAGATAGAGCACCAGGGGAATTCTATCAATTAGACTTTGAAATGAGCTTTGCAACACAAGAAGATGTATTTAAAGTAGTTGAAGAAATAATACCATACACATTCAAAAAATTCACAAACTGGAAAGTAGATGAAGGACCATTTTTAAGAATACCATATAAAGAGGCAATGGAAAAATAC
The DNA here is from genome assembly GCA_947630445.1 of uncultured Clostridia bacterium. Lineage (GTDB taxonomy): Bacteria > Bacillota > Clostridia > TANB77 > CAG-508 > CAG-269. Next base: position 25,962 of record CANRHQ010000019.1, read on the forward strand.
GGTATAGATAAACCAGATTTAAGAAATCCATTAATAATACAAGATGTAACAAAAGCATTTGAAGGAACAGAATTCAATGCATTTAAAGATAAAACAGTAAAAGCAATAGTAGTGCCAAAAGGAGCAGAACAAGGAAGAAAATTTTTCGATAAAATGACAGAATTTGCAGTTGAAGAATGTGGAGCAAAAGGATTAGCTTGGACTAAAGTAGAAACAGATGGAACAATAACAGGAGGAATTTCAAAATTTATAACGCCAGACATAAAACAAAAATTAGAAAAAGAAAATAATGTGAAACCAGGAGACAGCATATTCTTTGTAGCAGATGAATTCCACACAGCACAAAAAATAGCTGGACTTGTAAGAATAGAATTAGGAAATAGACTAGATTTAATAGAAAAAAATGTATATAAATTTTGCTTTATAGTAGATTTTCCAATGTATGAACTATCAGATGAAGGAACAATAGACTTTTGCCATAATCCATTTTCAATGCCACAAGGAGGACTAAAAGCATTAGAAGAAAATGATCCATTAGAAGTATTGGCATATCAATATGACCTAGTATGTAATGGATATGAAACAATGTCAGGAGCAGTAAGAAATCATGATCCAGAAACAATGGTAAAAGCATTTGAAATAGCAGGATATACAGAAGAAGATGTAAAGAATAGATTTGGAGCGTTATATAATGCATTTCAATATGGAACACCACCACATGCTGGAGCAGCACCAGGAATTGATAGATTAATAATGTTAATAGCAGACTCTACAAATATAAGAGAAGTAATTGCATTTCCTAAAAACAAAAAAGCAAGAGATTTACTTATGAGAGCACCATCAGTTGTAAGTAAACAACAATTAGATGATGTGCATATACAAATAAAGGAAGAAAAATAGTATGAAAAAATATAAATTAGAAATAATAGTATTTTTAAGTGGAGCTATAGGAATGGGACTCGAACTGATTGCGGCAAGAGTCCTTTCTCCATATGTAGGAAGTTCAAATGTTGTTTGGACAAGTATAATAGGAATAATACTAGCAAGTATGAGTATAGGTTACTGGATAGGAGGAAAATGGGCAGATAAAAAGGCAGATACAGACAAAATATCTGAAATATTGTTATTTGCAGCATTATTTACAAGTATAATACCATTATTAGAAACCTTGGTAGTAAAACAATTTGCAGGATTAATTAATAATCTAATAATTGCAGCTATATTATGTGCTATACTAGTATTTTCAATTCCAAGTTTTATATTAGCAATGATTTCACCTTTTGCAGTAAAAATAAAAAGTGAAGAAGAAAATGAAATAGGTTCATTATCAGGAAGAATCTCATCACTATCAACTATAGGAAGTATTGTAGGAACATTTGTTATGGGATTTATTTTAATTCCAAATATAGGTGTAAGTAATATCAATATATGTATTACATTAATGTTAGTAGGAATGTCTATAATAATAAGAAAAACTAGAGACAAAAAATACAATTATTTAATATTATTTCTTATAAGTATAATGTTAATGATAATAATTATAGGAAAATACATATTTAAAATAAACAATCCAGATATTTTACTAGATACAGATTCACAATATAGCAGAATATGGGTAAAACAAATTGAAACACAACAAGCTAAATATAAAACATTACAAGTAGATACAGGATTAGAGTCATATATAAATGCAGAAACAGGAGAAATGGGAGCAAAATATTTAGGATATTATGATTTATTTGAATATTATAATAAAGATGCAAAATCAACATTATTAATAGGAGGGGCAGCATACACATATCCTATTCATTATTTACAAAAGTATCAAGATAAAACTATAGATGTAGTAGAAATAGATGATAAAATGACACAAATAGCTAAAAATGAATTTGGACTAAATACTGATGATGAAAGATTAAATATATATACTCAAGATGGAAGAAGCTACTTAAATTACTCAAAAAATAAATATGATGTAATTTTAATAGATGCATTCAAAGGATTAAATGCACCATTTGAACTAACTACTTATGAGGCACTTATTAATGCAAAAAAATTATTAAATGAAAACGGAGTAGTATTAACTAATATAGTTTCATCATTAGAAGGAAAAAATTCAGATTTTATAAAATACGAATATGCAACATATAAATCTGTATTTGATGATGTAAAAGTGTTTAGAGTAAATGAAAAAGATTATACTGAATCACAAAATATAATTTTAGTAGGAATAAAAGGTAATCCAGAAGTAGATATAGATAAATATGAACAATATCAAAAATATATTGAGATGCAAATTAGTGAATTTCATTCTGACAAAAAAGTAGTAACAGATGATTATGCACCAATAGGAAATTAAAAAAATATATGTAAAATATTGTAAATTACAACCTATTCTGTTATAATGAAATAGGAAGGAGATGAATAATTATGTCTGATGTACAAATTCAAGTTATTCAGGATGTTATTAAAATGATACCTAGGATTAATATGGAATGTTTGAATAGTGTCAAAATGTTAATGGAAAAAGCCATAGATTCTCAACTATTGAGATTAGAACCTACAGCTATTTTAGAAAACATGGATATTACAGAAAAGGTAATGTATTTAGACTTTTTAACAGAGGGCAAATCTATTAAGGAAGATGAAAAAAAAGATTCAATATTTTTTGAAGAATTACTAAAAAGAGAGGGGTTGACATTTGATGATTTACAACCTACCAATAGAGGGCAAATATACAAATAAAATTCTAAAATTTTTAAATCAATAAAATTAAAATCTATTAAAAATCATAAAAA
>CANRHQ010000020.1 GCA_947630445.1 uncultured Clostridia bacterium
CTTTCTTCAGTTTTTTTATAGTATATCATGATAGTATATTTTTTTCCAGTTTTTTTAAAATTTATTCTTAAATTTATTTAAATAAACACCATTAAAATGGTTATACTAATTTATAGAGGTGAATTTATGGATTCTTTATGGATAGATTTAAATAAAAATAAACAAGATTTTAAAAAATTAGAAGAAAACTTAGAAACTGATGTATGTATAATAGGGGCAGGTATATTTGGATTAACTTGCGCATATTATCTAAGCAAATTAGGGTTTAAAGTAATAGTTTTAGAAAAATATAAAATTGGAGAAAAAACAACGGGACATACTACAGCTAAAATAACAAGTCAACATGGATTATTTTATGATTATTTGACTTCTAGTTATGGAAAAAAATTTGCATATGATTATTTACAAGCAAATGAACAAGCTATTAAAAATATTGAAGAAATTATAGCTAAAGAAAAAATAAATTGTGATTTTGAAAAACAGAACAATTATGTTTATACTACAAAAAAAGAAGATTTAAAAAGTATAAAAAAAGAAATAAAAGCTGTTCAAAATTTAGGATTTAACTGTGAATTTGTAACTAAAACAGGTCTTCCTTTTGAAATAGAAGGGGCAATATGTTTTAAAAATCAAGCACAGTTTCATCCTTTAAAATATTTATACGGATTATGTAATAGTATTATTTCTAATGGAGGACAAATCTATACAGATACTACAGTTATTGATAGTAAACAAGAATTTAATTCTTGCTTAACTTTCACACAAGATAATTATATAAAATCAAAATATACAATCATAGCGTCACATTATCCTTTTGTTAATTTTCCAGGTTTTTATTTTTTAAAAATGTATCAATCTACATCTTATGTAATTGCTGTAGATACTAAAAAAACACTTTTTAATGGTATGTATATAAATTCTTCACAACCAATTTTTTCTTATAGAAAAGTAAAATTTGGAAAGAAAGAGTTGTTATTAATTGGAGGTGGTGACCATAAAACTGGTCAACCTACATCTTACAAAGATAGTTATGGTATATTAGAAGAACAAGCTAAAAAATACTATCCAGATTCAGAAGTTTTATTCAAATGGAATACACGTGATTGTATTCCTTTAGATAAAATTCCTTATATAGGTTATTATTCTAGTACAATGAATAATATTTTTGTTGGTACAGGATTTAAAAAATGGGGAATGACTTCTTCTAATGTTGCTGCAAATATTATTGTAGATAAAATATGTGGAAAAGCAAATCCTTTTTCATATGTGTTTGACTCTACTAGATTAAAGCCAATAAAAAATCGTGATGAATTAAAAAATGTTATTATTCAATCAACAAATTCTTTGTTAATAAATAAACTTAAACGACCAAATATGAATTTTGATGAAATTGAAAATGATTCAGGAAGTATAATTGAAGTAAATAATGAAAAAGTTGGAATTTATAAAGATAATAATGGTAAAATTTATGCTGTCAAACCCATTTGTACGCATCTTGGATGTTTGCTTTCTTGGAATGATGTTGATAAAACTTGGGATTGTCCTTGCCACGGTTCTCGTTTTAATTATAGGGGTGAAAATATTTATGATCCAGCTTATCGTAATTTAGAAGTATATAATTTAGATTAAGAAATTAATAAAAAGATAAAAATCTCTCCGGAATAATTTTGCAAAAAATGTAAAAAAATGTAGAAATTTCGTAGTAATACTTGAAAATTATAAGAAATATATATAAAATATAAACATAATAAAAAGGAGGGGTAAAAATGTCAAGAGCTGAATTGAAAAGCCAAGCAAAAGAGCAAATCAAAGGAAAAATAGGTTTACTTTTCATAATATTTTTAATTATATGGGTAATAATGTTTGCTGTAGCATTTGTACCACTTGTAGGAGCTATAGTTATGTGGGTTTTACAAGTAGGATTTGGAATGGGAATAGTAATGATATATTTGGCATTAACTAAAAAAGAAAATGTAGAAATAGGAGATATGTTTAAAGGATTTAATATACTTGGAAAAGCATTATGGTTGAACATTATAACAAACTTCTTTGTATTCCTATGGTCATTATTATTATTCATACCTGGATATATAAAGTCAATTGCTTATTCAATGGCACCATACATTTTAGCTGAAAATCCAACAATGACAGCAAGAGAAGCTTTAAGTAAAAGTAAAGAAATGATGAACGGACATAAACTTGATTACTTTATCTTATCATTATCTTTTATAGGATGGTATTTGTTAGTAGGTATAACATTTGGATTAGTTGGAATATACGTAATACCATATATGAATGCAACAATTACAAATTTCTATAACTCAATAAAAGAATAAAAACATAAAAAAGCGAGGCAAAGATTTTTTATCAAATAAAATTTAAAAAAATCTTAGACTCGCTGTATTTATTAAAAAGACTATAATAAATATAAAAAATGACATAAAGTTCACAAAATTTTCATAAAATTATTGTAGAATATAATAAGTTATGCTAAAATAATATATAATATAAATAAGGAGGTTTATTATGGGTTGGTTAATATTTGGAATTGTAGTAATTGTAATAATAGCAATAATTGCAATATACAATGGATTAGTACAATCACGTATAAGAGTTGACAATGCATGGAGCCAAATTGATGTTCAATTACAAAGAAGATTTGACCTAATACCAAATTTTGTAGAAACAGTAAAAGGATATATGGAACATGAAAAAGAAACATTTGAAAAAATAGCTCAACTTAGAACATCATGGGCTAATTCTAATAGCGTTTCAGAAAAAGCAGAATTAGACGGACAATTATCAAGTGCATTAAAAACAATAATGGCCGTATCTGAAAATTATCCAGAATTAAAAGCAAATCAAAACTTTTCTGAACTATCAGAAGAATTAAGAAATACAGAAAACAAAATATCTTTTTCTAGACAATTCTATAATGACACTGTAACAAGATATAATACAAAATTACAAGTATTTCCTTCTAACATCATAGCAGGAATGTTTAATTTCAAAGAACGTGATTTATTTAAAGCTGAAAGCGATGAAGCAAGAAAGAATATCAAAGTCGATTTTGGAAACAATAATAATTAGTTTAATAAATGGGGTTGGAAGTTTTATAATCCAACCTCTTTAAACAATTATGGAAGGAGCTAATAAATGTTTGAAAATATAAGAAAAAATAAAATTGAATCAGGAATAATTATTAGTATTTTTATTGTTGTTATAACATTAATTGTATATTATATTTGTCATGCATTAGAATTAGGAACACTATCAATTGTTATTGCATTAATATTTTCAATAGCATCAGCATGGGGATCTTATTACTATAGTGATAAAATAGTTTTATCTTTAAATAAAGCTAGACCAGCAACAAAAGAGGAAGACTTAAAATTAGTAAATATATTAGATTCATTAATGGTAACATCAGGATTACCAGTAAAACCAAAATTATATGTGGTAGATGATGCACAAGCTAATGCTTTTGCAACAGGAAGAAACCCAGAAAATGCAGTTATATGTGTAACAACAGGACTTTTGGAAAAATTAGAATATTATGAATTAGAAGGAGTTATAGCACATGAACTAAGTCATATAAAAAATTATGATATTCGCTTAAGTTGTGTTGTTTCTGTAATGGTAGGATTTATTGTAATGTTAGCAGATATGTTCTCAAGAGTTTTATTCTGGGGAGGAATGAAAGATGGAGATAATGACAATAAAGGAAATGGAATCTTAATGATAATAGGATTAGTTTTTCTAATATTATCACCAATTTTTGGAAGTTTAATGCAACTAGCATTATCTAGAAAAAGAGAATTTTTAGCAGATACTACGGCAGTTGAATTTACACGTAATCCAGATGGATTAATTTCAGCATTAGAAAAGCTAGAAAATGATCCAAATCAATTAGAAACAGCAAATAGTGCTACAGCAAATATGTTTATAGTAAACCCTTTCAAAAAAAATACAGAAGAGGGAAAGAAAAAAACATCTAGTATATGGTCAACACATCCAAGTACAGCAGATAGAATAGAAGCATTAAGAAATTTAAAATAATTGCAAGAAAATAAAAATATCATTAGGTAATAATTTTAAAAGGTAAACATATAATAAAGTAGACAAACAATTTAAATTTTATAATTGACAAAAAAATAAACTAATGATATAATGCAATTGTTGCTAACGAAGGAGGAAATATTTTGATGAAAAGAGAAGAAAAAGCTTCAATTTCTATCATGAGAATAATATGTATAAGTATAATACTTATATTAATATCAGGCATAGGTGTATTAGCAGTAAACACAAAATTAAATGATGTTAAAATCACTCTACAAAATGGATATGAAATGACAGTACTAACATCAAAAACAAAAATTTCTGAAATTTTAGAAGAAAATAATATTATATTAGAAGAAAACCAAAAAACTATACCAGACGTACAATCTGAAATAACAGCAGGGCAACAAATAAAAATAACAGATAAAACATATAATGAAGTACAAATTGCAAAAGTCTCAGAAGAAGGAGCTAAAGCAACAATAGATCAATTACTAGAAAATTATGCTCCAATTACAGAAAAAATAGTAACAATACAAGTTCCAATACCATATGAGACTATAACAAAAAATGTATCTGAAAATACTACAGGAGACACAACAAACAAAGTACTACAAGAAGGAAAAGATGGAATAAAAGAAGAAACATATAAAATAAAATATCAAAATGAAGTAGAAATTGAAAAAACTTTAATATCAGAAAAAATAATACAACAACCAGTAAATAAAATTGTACAAGTAAGCAAAAAAACAGTATCTTCAAGAGGAGCAACTGATACAAGAACATCAGCCATATCATATGGTGGTGGAAAATGGACATATTCAGCAAGTGACATAGATTTATTATGTGCTATAACTGCACAAGAATCAAATTCAAGTTATGCAGGAGCATTAGCAGTTATAACATGTGCATGTAACAGAGCTGAAAGTACAAAATGGAGTAAAAATGGGTCAGATCCACTAAGCCAATATAAAGCAAGAGGGCAATTCTGTTATTCAATAGATAGTCACTGGAAAAAACGCTTAAATGGAAGATACCCATCATATGTAAAACAAGCAGTAGAGGATGCTCTAAATGGAAAAAGAAATCATAGTTACTTGTCATTTAGATCTGCAGGAACAAAACATGCAGGTGTAAATATTGGAGGAAATGTATATTTTTAATATAAATAAAATATAAATACCTAAGAATTAAAAATAATTTTTAGGTGTTTTTTTTTATAATTTTAAATACAAAACACTAGTTGATTTTTTAGGAAAAATATAGTAAAATATAGTACATAAATCTAAAAGAAAAATAGGAAGGAGAATGTTAGAAAAACTAACATAAACTATAAAAGTATGAAACTTATTTCATGGAATGTTAATGGAATACGAGCATGTACAAATAAAGGATTTAAAGAATTCTTTAAAAAAGTAGACGCAGATATATTTTGCATACAAGAAACAAAATGTCAAATAGAACAAATAGAATTAGAATTCAAAGGATACAAAAGTTACTGGAATAGTGCACAAAGAAAAGGATATTCAGGCACAGCAATATTCACAAAAAAAGAACCTATTAATGTAACATACGGAATAGGAATAGAAGAACACGACAAAGAAGGAAGAGTAATAACATTAGAATTTAAAAATTTCTATATGGTAACAATATATACACCAAATTCAAAAAGAGAATTAGAAAGACTAGAATACAGACAAATTTGGGAAGACGAAATAAGAAAATATTTACTAAAATTAAATAAAACAAAGCCTGTAATAATGTGTGGAGATTTAAATGTAGCACACAAAGAAATAGATTTAAAAAATCCTAAAACAAACAGAAGGAATGCAGGATTTACAGATGAAGAAAGAGAAAAAATGACACAACTTCTAAAAGCAGGTTTTATAGACACATATAGATATTTATATCCAGAAAAAGAAAATGCATATACATGGTGGTCATATATGGGTCATGCAAGAGAAAAAAACATAGGATGGAGAATAGACTATTTTATAGTATCAAAAGACATAAAAGAAAAAATAAAAGAAGCAAAAATACATCCAGAAATAATGGGAAGTGATCACTGTCCTATAGAATTAAATTTAGACATCAAATAATATAAATAAAACTAAAAATTAGTACAAAAGAACAATAAAAGATTTTATAGTAGGAGTAAAAAATGAATGAAATAAAAAATCATGGAAAGAAATGGCTATATTGGTTTTCCTTAGGAGTAGCAATTATAATAATATATAAAGCTTTAGATAATTTCGGAAGCATAATGGATGTTATAGGAAAATTTTTTAATATTTTAAGTCCATTTTTAGTAGGTATTTTTATAAGTTATTTAATTTATATACCATGTAAAAGTATAGAAAGGGCATATTCTAAATCAAAAATTAAATTTATAAAGAAAAAAGCAAGAGTATTAAGTATATTAACAGTATATCTTATTATTTTACTAATAATTTTAATATTAATAAATGTTATATTGCCAATTGTTTTTGAAAGCGTAGTAGATTTTATAACGAGCATACAAAGTTATATTGAAACAGCTATTCAAAAATATAATAATCTACCAGAAAATTCTGTTTTTAAAGGAGAATTAGCAAAAGAAGCAATAAAAAATATTCAAAGTATAGATTTAAAACAATATTTAAATGTAGATAAATTAATAGAATATATTGTAAGTGCAATAAATGCTGTAACAAGTATTTTTGATATATTTGTAGCAGTTATAGTTTCCGTATATATTTTAGTAGAAAGAACGCAAATTATAAAATTCTTAAAAAGAATGGCAAATGCAATTTTTAGAGATAAAACCTATAGACATATAGACAAATATTTTAACAACTCAAATAAAATATTTTTCAAATTCATAGCCAGTCAATTTTTAGATGCAGTTGTAGTAGGAATTCTTGTTACTATTGCAATGACTATTATGGGAATAAAATATGCACCATTGCTAGGATTTTTTATAGGGTTATTTAACATGATACCATATATAGGAGCAATCATAGCAGTTGGTATATCTGCAATAATTACATTAATTACAGGAGGACTTTCACAAGCTATTTGGATGTTAATAGTAGTTATTATATTACAACAAATAGATGCAAATATTATAAATCCAAAAATAGTTGGTCAATCATTAAAAGTAAGTCCACTACTAGTTATTTTTGCAGTTACAGTAGGAGGAGCTTATTTTGGTATGTTAGGAATGTTCTTAGCAGTACCTATTATAGCAGTTATAAAAATATTAATGGAGGACTATATAAATTATAAACTTATACAAAAAAGCAAAAATCTAAAAACAATAGAAAGGTAAGTGAAATACAATGAAAGTTATTTTAAAACAAGATATTAAAGGAGTAGGAAAAAAAGATCAAATTATAAATGCCTCAGATGGATATGCAAGAAACTTTTTATTTCCTAAAAATATGGCAGTAGAAGCAAATGCAGAAAATATGAGCAAACTAAAAGCCAAACAAGATTCTAATAATTATAAAAAAGAACAAGAAAAACAAGAAGCTATTAAAATATCTGAAAAATTAAGTAAAATAATGTTAAAAGTTCCAGTAAAATCAGGAGAAAATGGAAAAATATTTGGAGGAGTATCAGCAAAAGAAATAGCAGATTTATTAGAAAAAGAATACGAAATAAAAATAGATAAAAAGAAAATAGAATTAAAAGAAACGATAAAAACATTAGGAACAAAAACTGTAACAATAAAACTTTATGAAGGTGTCAATGCAAACTTAAAAGTAGATGTAATATCAAATTAACATTAATTACACTATATTTTATATCAATATAGTTAAAATGTGTGATAAAAAGGAGGATATATTAGTTTTTAATACTAATATAAAAAATAAAATGGAAATAGGAAAAGTACCACCACATGATATAGAAGCAGAACAAGCAATTATAGGAAGTATGTTAACAGACAAAGATGCTGTTATATCAAGTATAGAAGTTTTAAAAGAAGAAGATTTTTATAGAGAAGATAATAGAGCAATATATACGGCTATATTAAACTTATACAATAAAGCAGAACCTATTGACATCATAACTGTAAAATCTGAATTAGAAAGTATGGGAAAATTTGAACAAATAGGAGGACTAGAATATTTAGCTCAATTACCAGAAAAAGTTCCAACGACAGCAAATGCTATGAAATACATAAAAATAGTTGAAGAAAAATCAATACTTAGAAATCTAATAAAAACAGCAAATGAAATTATAGAATTAGGATATGATCCAATGCAAGATGCCGAAGATATAATGGAAGGTGCAGAAAAGAAAATTTTTAATATAATGCAAAATAAAAATCAAAAAGGATATTCTCCAATAAAAGATGTATTAGTTGAAAGTTTTAATAAATTAGAAGAATTATATAATCGTAAACAACATATTACAGGAGTTCCAACAGGATTTACAGAGATTGATTATAAAACAGCAGGATTTCACGGATCAGATTTAATATTAATTGCAGCAAGACCTGCCATGGGAAAATCAGCTTTTGCATTAAATATTGCAACAAATGCGGCAGTACGTGCTAAAGTACCAGTTGCTGTATTTAGTCTAGAAATGTCAAAAGAACAAATGGTAAACAGAATTTTATGTAGTGAAGCAATGGTAGATAGTAATAAAGTAAGAACAGGAAAATTAGATGAAAACGATTGGACAAAATTAGCTGGAAGTATAGGACCTTTATCAGAAGCGGAAATTTATATTGATGATACACCAGGAATATCAATAACTGAAATTAGAGCAAAATGTAGAAAGCTTAAACTAGAAAAAAATATAGGAATGGTAGTAATAGATTATTTGCAATTAGTACAAGCAAGCAATAGAAGGTCTGGAAGTAGAGAGCAAGAAATATCTGAAATTAGCCGTTCATTAAAAATACTTGCAAAAGAAATAAATGTTCCAGTTGTTGCATTATCACAATTATCAAGAGCAGTTGAACAAAGACCAGATCATAGACCTATGCTATCAGATTTAAGAGAATCAGGAGCTATAGAACAAGATGCAGATATAGTAATGTTTTTATATAGAGATGATTATTATAATCAAGATAGTGAAAAAAAAGATATAGCAGAAGTTATTATAGCAAAACACAGAGGAGGATCTACAGGTACAGCAGAATTATTATGGCTAGGAAATTATACAAAATTTGTTAATTTAGAAAAGAGATTTGATGATTAAAAATATAAAAAAGAAACTAAAGATTAATAAAAAAAGTAAAAGTGGAAAAAGTAACGCAAAGTAATTAAATGTTGCTTTTTGCACTTTTTTATACTCTAGGAAAGTGATACTTTCATATTATATAAAAATCTATAATTAATAGGTCGACACATTAAAGATTTATAAAAAGGAGGAAATGTTAGAAAAAAATAAGCTAACAAAAAGTAACAAAAATGAAAGAAAAAGTTTTAGAAACAATAAAAAAATATAATTTAATACAAAATGGAGATAAATTACTTTTAGGGGTATCTGGAGGACCAGATTCAATAGCAATGCTTAATGTGTTAGATGAAATAAGAAAAGATGAAAAAATCAATTTAAATTTTGAAATTGTAGTTGCACACATAAATCATATGATAAGAGAAGAAGCAAAAGAAGATGAAAATTTTGTAAAAGAATTTTGCGATAAAAAGAAAATTGAAATTTATATAAAAAGAATAGATGTAAAAAAACTTGCTAATAATAATAAAATAGGAATAGAAGAAGCAGGAAGAAATGCAAGATATGAATTTTTTAACGAAATTTTAGAAAAAACTTCTAGTAACAAAATTGCTATAGCACATAATAAAAATGATAAAATAGAAACAATGATTATGAATGCATTTAGGGGAACTGGAATATCAGGGCTAAAAGGAATAGAAGTAAAAAGAGAAAAATATATAAGACCATTAATTGAATGTGAAAGAAAAGAAATTGAACAGTATTGTAAAAATCAAAAATTAAATCCAAAAATTGATAAAACAAATTTTGAAAATGAATATACTAGAAATAAAATAAGAAACATTGTAATTCCTTATATACAAAAAGAATTTAATCCAAATATAATAGAAACATTAGATAGATTGTCACAATTAGTAACACAAGAAGAACAATATGTGGAAAACCAAGTAAAAAAAGAGTATAAAAAAGTATTAATAGAAAAAAATAAAAAAGAAATAACATTAAATTTAAAAGAGTTTAATAAGCTTGAAAAAGTAATAAAATCGAAAATTATATTATATACTATAACAGAGCTTTTTGGAGATGCTAGGGGAATAGAAAAAATACATATAGATGATATTATTAAGCTATGTAATAATAATATTGGAAATAAATATTTAACACCAAATAAAAAAATAAAAATTTTAGTAAAAAATCATAAAATTTATTTTATAAATCAAATATAAGTATCCGTAAAAAAACCTAGAAAACACTTGATTTGTAATAAAAAAGACATAAAAAAAATATTTACAAAACAAAAATAATATGTTATAAAATCAATATAATTAACATTAAGGAGGAAGAATTTTGAAAAACGGAATAAAAACATTAGCTATGTGGCTAATAATAGGAGTTATATTTATTGTTGTCTTATCATCAATAATAGAAAATAGTGATTCTAAATTAAAATACTCAGAATTAATAACTAATATTAATAATGGAAAAGTAGAATCAATAGAAATAGAATCAGATGAAACAAGAGCAACAGTAGGATTAAGAGATGAAAAAATTAAAAAAGAAGTAAATATTCCAAATATGGAAAGTTTTATGAATTATATAGAAGACTATTTAAAAGATGGAACAATTACTTTAGAAGAAAAATCAGAATCTATATTTATCACAATACTTAGTTTATTAACACCATTTGGAATTTTGATTATATTCTTCATCTTCTGGTTTTTCCTAATGGGAGGAGTAAATGGAGGTAATCCAGCAAACAAATCAATGTCATTTGGAAAAAGTAAAGCCAGAATGATGACACCAGCAGAAAAAAACAGAATTACATTTGATGATGTTGCAGGTGTTGATGAAGAAAAAGAAGAATTAGAAGAAATAGTACAATTTTTAAAAAATCCAAAAAAATTTACTGATATGGGAGCAAGAATACCAAAAGGAGTATTATTAGTAGGTCAACCAGGAACAGGAAAAACACTACTTGCAAAAGCAGTAGCAGGAGAAGCGGGAGTACCATTTTTTATAATAAGTGGTTCAGACTTTGTTGAAATGTTTGTTGGTGTTGGAGCATCAAGAGTAAGAGATTTATTTGACCAAGCTAAGAAAAATGCACCTTGTATTATATTTATTGATGAAATTGATGCAGTAGGAAGACAAAGAGGAGCAGGACTTGGAGGAGGACATGATGAAAGAGAACAAACATTAAATCAATTATTAGTAGAAATGGATGGATTTGCTGAAAATGAAGGTGTTATTGTACTTGCAGCAACTAACCGTCCAGATGTATTAGATAAAGCATTACTTAGAGCAGGAAGATTTGATAGACAAATAGTTGTAGGAATGCCAGATGTAAAAGCAAGAGAGCAAATATTAGAGGTACACTCAAGAAAGAAAAAACTTTCAGATGATGTAGATTTAAAAGTAATAGCTAAAAATACAACAGGATTTGCAGGAGCAGATTTAGAGAACATATTAAATGAAGCAGCATTACTTGCAGCAAGAAGAAACTTAAGTGAAATTGGCATGAGAGAGATTGAAGATGCTATGGTAAAAGTAACAATGGGACCTGAAAAGAAAACTAGAGTAAGAAGTGAAAAAGAAAACAAATTAGTAGCATATCATGAAGCAGGTCATGCAGTTGTAAGTAGATATCTAGAAACACAAGATCCTGTACATCAAATATCAATAGTACCAAGAGGAATGGCAGGAGGATACACAATGTATCGTCCAACAGAAGACAAAAACTTTATGTCTAAAACAGAAATGGAAGAAAATATTGTATCTTTATTAGGTGGAAGAGTTGCAGAAAGCATAATTTTAAATGATATTTCAACAGGTGCAAGCAACGATATTGAAAGAGCTACAAAAATTGCAAGAAGTATGGTTACTAAATATGGTATGAGTGATAGAATAGGAACTTTAATGTTAGGATCTAATCAAGAAGAAGTATTTTTAGGAAGAGATTTTGCTACACAAAAAGAATATTCAGAAGAAACAGCAGCTATTATTGATGAAGAAACAAAAAGAATTGTTGATAACGGATATAATCGCGCAAAACAAATATTAACAGATCATATAGATAAATTACATCAAGTTGCAGGAATTTTACTAGAAAAAGAAAAAATTGAAGCAGATGAATTTGATGCAATATTTGGATAAAATAAAATTATAAAATTAATAAAGACGGCGAGCCTTAGATTTTCTTGAAATTTTTATTTGATAGAAAATAATAGGCTCGCTTTAAATTTTGAGTTTATAATAGAAAATTTTAATCTTTATCAGTCACCAATAAAAACAAAACCAAAAACAAAAAAAATATCCCTTAAAGCTTGACACCCGTAAGAAAATATGATAAAATGAAAAAGTTAAAATTCAAAAACAAAAAATTTATAATATCAAAAGCTTATAATCAAGTAATCTGTAAGCATACACTAATTTTAAAAGTGTAAAAAAAAGATATAAAATTAAAAAAAGAGGAATTGAATTTTAAATAGCCCTAGTGTTTTAGCCTGAAAAGAGCAGACGGGTAAAAAACAATAGACAAGCATTTAAAATTCAAGAAGGACTTTTTTTAATAAATATATATTTCATTCTGCTTAAAATTTTATATGAGGTGATTTTTTTGAAACTAAAAGAAATTAACTACGAGAAATCTTCTCGTAAAGATTTTGCAAAAGTTGGCGATTATATTGAAATGCCAAACCTAATTAAAGTGCAAAAAGATTCATATGAATGGTTTGTAGAAGAAGGATTAGGGGAAGTATTAAAAGATATATCACCAATTGAAGACTATTCAGGAAATTTAGTTCTTGAATTTTTTGACTATTATATGGAAGACAAAACAAAATACTCAGTAGAAGAAGCAAAAGAAAGAGATGCAACATACGCTACACGTTTACACGTAAAAGTAAGATTAATTAACCGTGAAACAGGAGAAATTAAAGAGCAAGAAATCTACTTAGGGGACTTTCCATTAATGACAGACAGTGGAACATTTATAATTAATGGAGCAGAAAGAGTTGTAGTTAGCCAATTAGTACGTTCACCAGGATGCTACTATGGAGAAGAATTTGACACAAAGACAGGAAAGAAAACATATACATCAACAGTTATGCCACTTAGAGGAGCATGGCTTGAATATGAAACAGATGGAAATGATGTTTTCTATGTACGTGTTGATAGAACAAGAAAAGTACCAGTAACTACACTATTAAGAGCAATTGGAATAGTAACAGACAGCCAAATTTTAGAATTATTTGGTGATGAAGAAATGTTAAAAACAACTATTTCAAAAGACACAATTAAAGACCAAGACGAATCTTTAATAGAAATTTACAAAAAATTAAGACCAGGAGAATTACCAACAGCAGATGCTGCAAGAAATCTATTTAATGGACTATTCTTTGACAACAGAAGATATGACCTAGCAAAAGTAGGACGTTATAAATTCAACCAAAAATTAGGATTAGCAGGAAGAATAAAAAACAAAACAGCAGCAGCAGATATAATAGACCAAGAAACAGGAGAAGTTTTTGTTCAAGCAGGAGAAATAATTAGCGAAGAAGTAGCAGAAAACATCCAAAATTCAGGAATCAACATAGTAGATATTATAGTAGGAGAAAGAACAGTCAGAATTATTGGAAATGGAACAGTAAACATACATAAAGTATTACCAAAAGTAGACTTAAGTAAATTACATTTCAAAGAAATGGTAAATTACAATGTTTTAAAAAATATAATTGAAAATACAGACAAAAAAGACCTAGTAAAAGTTATAGAAGAAAGAAAAGATGAATTAGTACCAAAATGTATAACAACAGAAGATATAATTTCATCTGTAAACTATTTACTAAACCTTTCACATGGATTAGGAAAACCAGATGATATAGACCACTTATCTAACCGTAGAATTAGATGTGTTGGAGAATTATTACAAAATCAATTTAGAATAGGTTTAACAAGATTAGAAAGAGTTGTACGTGAAAGAATGACAATTCAAGATTTAGACGTAGTAACACCACAAACATTAATAAACACAAAACCTATAACATCAGCAATACGTGAATTCTTTGGTAGTTCTCAATTATCACAATTCATGGATCAAACAAACCCATTATCAGAATTAACACATAAAAGAAGAATATCAGCATTAGGACCAGGAGGATTAACTCGTGAAAGAGCAGGTTTCGAAGTTCGTGATGTTCACTATACACACTATGGTAGACTATGTCCAATAGAATCACCAGAAGGACCAAACATAGGATTAATTTCAGCATTATCATCATTTGCAAATATAAATGAATATGGATTTATAGAAACACCATATAGAAAAGTAGATCCAAAAACACACAAATTAACAGATATAGTAGAATATATGAATGCTGATACAGAAGACAACTACATTATAGCTCAAGCATCTGAACCAGTAGACAAAAATGGAAAATTTATTAATAAAAGAATCAGAGTAAGATTTAAAAATGAAGTAATAGAAGTAGACAGAGAAAATGTACAATATGTAGACGTATCTCCAAAACAACTAGTATCAATTGCAGCAGCAATGATACCATTCTTAGAGCATGATGACGCAAAAAGAGCATTAATGGGTGCTAACATGCAACGTCAAGCAGTACCATTAATGATTACAGAAAGTCCAATAGTTGGAACAGGAATAGAATATAGAGCTGCTAAAGATTCTGGAATATTAATTTTAGCAGAAGATGACGGAGTAATTGAAAAAGTTACAGGAGATGCCATCACAGTTAAATATAAAAATGGAAATACAGTAGTACATAAACTTCGTAAATTTAAAAGAACAAATGGTGGTACATGTATAAACCAAAAACCAATTGTAAAAAAAGGTGAAAAAGTTAAAAAAGGAGATGCCATTGCAGATGGACCTTCAACAAGTAATGCAGAAATGGCACTTGGTAAAAATGTCTTAGTTGCATTTTCAACATGGGAAGGGTACAACTACGAAGATGCTATATTAATAAATGAAAGATTAGTAAAAGAAGATGTATTTACATCTATTCATATAGAAGAATATGATTGTGAATGTCGTGATACAAAATTAGGGGCAGAAGAAATAACTAGGGACATACCAAACATAGGAGATGACTCATTAAAAGACTTAGATGAAAATGGAATTATAAGAATTGGTGCAGAAGTAAGACCTGGAGATATATTAGTAGGTAAAGTAACACCAAAAGGAGAAACAGAACTAACAGCAGAAGAAAGACTACTTAGAGCAATATTTGGAGAAAAAGCTAGGGAAGTAAGAGATACATCTTTAAGAGTACCACATGGAGAAGCAGGAACAATAGTAGATGTAAAAATCTTTACCAGAGATAATTCAGATGAATTAGGACCTGGAGTTAATCAAATAATACGTTGTTACATAGCAACAAAAAGAAAAATCTCTGTTGGAGACAAAATGGCAGGAAGACACGGAAACAAAGGAGTTATTTCAAGAGTATTACCATCAGAAGATATGCCATTTATGCCAGATGGTACACCAATAGATATTTTATTAAACCCATTAGGAGTTCCTTCTCGTATGAACTTAGGTCAAGTTCTAGAAGTTCATTTAGGAGGAGCAGCAAAAGCATTAGGATGGAAAATATCAACACCAGTATTTGATGGAGCAACAGAAAAAGATGTAAAAGAAATATTAGCACAAGCTGGTATGAGTGAAGATGGAAAAACAATTTTATATGATGGAAGAACAGGAGAACCATTTGATAAACCAATTACAGTTGGAGTTATGTACATGTTAAAATTACACCACTTAGTAGATGATAAAATACATGCTCGTTCAACTGGACCATACTCTTTAGTTACACAACAACCATTAGGAGGAAAAGCACAATTCGGAGGACAACGTTTTGGAGAAATGGAAGTATGGGCTTTAGAGGCATATGGTGCAGCATACACATTACAAGAAATGTTAACAGTTAAATCAGATGATGTAGTAGGACGTGTAAAAACATATGAGGCAATAGTAAAAGGAGAAAATGTACCAGAACCAGGAGTTCCAGAAAGCTTTAAAGTGTTAGTAAAAGAATTACAATCTTTAGGATTAGACTTACGTTTATATTCAGAAGATAATCAAGAGCTTGAACTAAAAGAAAATATCGAAGAAGGAATTGAATATGATCCAAATTCAGATAAGAAATTTTTAACAGAAGAAGAAATTATTGCAGATGGTGACTTAGAAGGATATGGAGAAGAAACTAGTGAAGATGTTTTAATAGATCAAGAATCTGAATTAGACGATGAAGAAAGTGATGAATTATTTGAAGACTTAGATGATGAAGAAGACGATGAATTACTATTTGGAAATGATTTAGCAAATGATAACATAGAAAATGACAACGATATTATATAAATAAAATTAATTAAATAGATTTCAAAAAGACAAAAGGCGACCAAAAGAAATTGCAAGAGCAAAGGATAGACCTTTTAGTCTATTTTGAAACATCAAAAATTATACAATCTAAGATAAATGAAGATTGTATGCCTATCATTAATTATACAATCTAAAACAAATAAAGATTGTATGCCTATCATTTAAGGGGGGAAAATAGTGGACGAATTAGATATTTTTGATAAACTAAAAATAGGAATAGCGTCAGACGAAAAAATTAGAGAATGGTCAAAAGGTGAAGTAAAAAAACCTGAAACTATAAACTACAGAACATTAAAACCAGAAAAAGATGGTCTATTTTGTGAAAGAATATTTGGACCTACAAAAGACTGGGAATGTCACTGTGGTAAATATAAAAGAGTAAGATATAAAGGAATAGTATGTGACCGTTGTGGTGTTGAAGTAACAAAAGCAAAAGTTAGACGTGAAAGAATGGGGCATATTGAACTTGCAGCACCAGTTGCACACATATGGTATTTTAAAGGAATACCTAGTAGAATAGCATTAATGCTTGATATATCACCAAGAAACCTTGAAAAAATAATATATTTTGCATCATATGTTGTTATAGACAAAGGAGAAACAGGATTAGAGAAATGTCAAGTATTAACAGAAAAAGAATATCATGAAGCAGAAGAAAAATACGGAAAAGGATCTTTTAAAGCAAAAATGGGAGCAGAAGCTTTAAGAGAATTATTAGAACAAATTGATGTAGAGAAATTATCAGAAGAGATAAAAAAAGAATTAGAAAGTGCTAGTGAACAAAAAAAGGTAAAATTAGTAAAAAGATTAGATACAGTTGAATCTTTTAGAATTTCTAAAAATAAACCAGAATGGATGGTTATGAACGTTATACCAGTAATACCACCTGAACTAAGACCAATGGTACAATTAGATGGAGGTAGATTTGCAACTTCAGACTTAAACGACCTATATAGAAGAGTAATAAACAGAAATAACAGATTAAAAAGATTATTAGAATTAGGTGCTCCAGAAATAATAGTTAGAAACGAAAAAAGAATGTTACAAGAATCTGTAGATGCATTAATAGATAATGGAAGACGTGGTAGACCAGTTACTGGAGCAGGAAACAGACCATTAAAATCATTATCAGATATGTTAAAAGGAAAACAAGGACGTTTCCGTCAAAACTTACTTGGAAAACGTGTTGACTATTCTGGACGTTCAGTTATTGTAGTTGGACCAGAACTTAAAATATATCAATGTGGACTTCCAAAAGAAATGGCTGTAGAATTATTTAAACCATTTGTAATGAAAGAATTAGTATCTAGAAATATAGCACAAAATATAAAAAATGCAAAAAGAATGGTAGAAAGATTAAAACCAGAAGTATGGGGAATTTTAGAGGAAGTTATAAAAGATCATCCTGTTATGCTAAACCGTGCACCTACATTACATAGACTAGGAATTCAAAGTTTTGAACCAGTATTAGTAGAAGGTAGAGCTATAAAATTACACCCATTAGTATGTGAAGCATTTAACGCTGACTTTGACGGTGACCAAATGGCAGTACATTTACCATTATCACCAGAAGCACAAGCAGAATCAAGATATTTAATGTTATCAACAAACAACTTACTTAAACCACAAGATGGTAAACCAGTTGCTACACCTAGACTAGACATGATTTTAGGAAGTTATTATTTAACAATGGTTTTAGAAGGAGAAAAAGGAGAAGGTACATACTTCAAAGATCCTGATGAAGCTATTATGGCTTTTGAAAATCATGAAGTTGGTATACATGCAAAAATATTTGTTAGAATAACAAAAGAAATTGATGGAGAAATAAAAACAAAGAAAATTGAAACAAGTGTTGGAAGAATAATATTCAACCAAGGAATACCACAAGATTTAGGATTTATAGACAGAAGCAAAGATCCATTCCAATACGAAATAGATTTCCCAGTTATGAAAAAATCAATGGGTCAAATTATAGAAAGAGTAATTAGAGAACACGGCTTAACAGAATCAGCAGAAGTAATAGATTATATAAAAGCATTAGGATTTAAATATTCAACACTAGCAGGTATAACATTCTCAATGGATGACGTAAAAGTACCAGAAGCTAAAGAAAACCTATTAAAAGAAGCTGACCAAAAAGTAGAAACAATTAGAAAACAATATGCTAGAGGTTTAATTACAGACAATGAAAGATATAACGCAGTAATAAATGTATGGGAAGATACAACAAAACAAGTAAGTAATGCAATGGAAGAAAATTTTGACGAACTAAATCCAATATATATGATGGTAAAATCAGGAGCCCGTGGTAATATGAACCAATTAAGACAAATAGCAGGAATAAGAGGTCTTATGGCTAGTACTACAGGTAAAGCTGTTGAAATACCAATCAAATCATCATTTGCAGAAGGATTAGATGCATTAGAGTACTTTATATCAGCCCATGGAGCACGTAAAGGATTATCAGATACAGCTCTTAGAACAGCAGACTCAGGATATTTAACAAGAAGATTAGTAGATGTAGCTCAAGACATAATTGTACGTGAAGAAGACTGTGGAACTAAAGAAGGAATAACAGTATATGATATTAAAGACGGAAATCAAATTATAGAAAAAATGCAAGAAAGACTACACGGAAGATACCCATTAGAAAACGTATATGATCCAAAAACAAACGAATTAATAGTTGATACACAAACAATGATAAATGAAAAAATAGCAGATAGAATTGTTGAAAGTGGAATAGAAAAATTAAAAGTACGTTCTGTTTTAGGATGCCATTCAAAACATGGAGTATGTCAAAAATGTTATGGTATGGGATTAGCAAGAAGAGATTTAGTATCAATTGGAGAATCTGTAGGAATTATTGCTGCACAATCAATTGGAGAACCAGGAACACAGCTTACAATGAGAACAATACACTCTGGAGGAGTTGCAGGTGTAGCAGACATTACACAAGGTCTTCCTAGAGTTGAGGAACTATTTGAAGCAAGAAAACCAAAAGGTGTTGCTATAATAACTAAAATTGATGGAAAAGTAAAAATAAAAGAAACAAAGAAAAAGAAAGAAGTAATAGTTACAGGAAAAGACCAATCAGAATCATACACGATACCATTTGGTTCAAAAATGAAAGTTAAAAATGGAGATATGGTAGAAGCAGGAGATCCTTTAATAGAAGGTTCAATAAATCCAAATGAAATATTAGTAATTAAAGGACCAGAAGGGGTATATGAATATCTAATTTCAGAAGTACAAAAAGTATATCGTAACCAAGGTGTTGACATTAATGACAAACACATAGAAGTTATAGGTAGACAAATGCTTAAGAAAGTAAGAGTAGAAGATAATCATGATACAGACTTATTCCCAGGAGCATTAACAGATATGTATGAATTCGAAGAAAAGAATAAAAAGGCTATAGAAGAAGGGAAAACTCCTGCAGATGGAAAAAGAGTTTTACTTGGTATTACTAAAGCATCACTTGCAACAGAAAGTTTCTTATCTGCTGCATCATTCCAAGAAACAACAAGAGTATTAACAGAGGCTGCTATAAAAGGAAGAACAGACGATTTAATAGGATTAAAAGAAAATGTTATTATTGGTAAATTAATCCCAGCTGGAACAGGTATGCCAAAATACCAAAATATACACATAAGCACAGAAAAAGAACTTGAAGAAACAACAGATATTAATGCAATGGTATAAATAAAAAAAGGGTATAAGATTTATATTTAATAAAAATCTTATACTCTTTTTTAGTATATTCACTATTTAGAAAGATAAAAACTTCCTGGTAAAATACGTTCAGATGAATAGCCAGTAGCAACCCATCTCAAAATTTCTTTAGCATCATTTTCATCTACAATACAGTTTTTATCAACATCTGCTAAATATTTTTGAGTTGCCGTTGCCATATCATACATTCCTAAAGAATTTCTTAAATCTCCTAAAGCATCTAACGGAGTAAGTTGACAATCTAGATTAGTATCACCCATTAAATATCCATTACCAACAATCATTTTTAGTATAAGCATATAATCATTTTCTGTTAATTTACCATCTGTATCAACATCTGATCTAATAATTTGTTGTATCGTTGGTGTATCATAGTTAGAATTAAATCTCATTATTTGCAAACTATCTTGAGTATTAAATTTATTATCACCATTAGCATCTCCCATAACACCTCCTGTAAATCTAAGTAATGGTAAAGTATCATCTACTCTAATTATTCCATCACCATTTACATCAGCTTGATCTATTAATCTATTATATTCTGATGGAGTTTTTGCTTTTAAATCATTTAATGTTCTACTTCCAACAACTATTTCTAATATATATTGTATATCAATAGGTGTAGCTCGTCCATATCCATCTACATCACCTTTCCAATGAGCATATAATGTTATAGATGTAGTATCTACTTTTACAGAAGGTTGATATTTATCTCCTTCCTTTCCTATTCTAGTTCCTCCAGATGGTGATGTATACCATCCATAAAAGATAGCATAACAATCTGTAGGATCTTTTAATGTAATTTCTGATACATATACTTCTAATATTGAATTTGCATTCATTTCCAATGTTGCCTGTTGTGAACTAGGTGCTATTCCTTCTACACCATTCATATTATATTGTACTGATACATTTTTATAATATCTTGCATAGAATGTAGTATTTTCTGTTAATGTTATACTACTATTTACATTTACACAAGTTGAATTATTACTTACATTTGATGATAGGCTAGTTGTCCAGAAATTTCTACTTTGCCAACCTGTATATGTTCCAATTGCAGGTAATGTAATTTTTGGATTAGATGTACTTCCATATGCATTATATTTTTTTTCTCCTTCAAGTGTTCGATTTCTTTTTGATGTACCATTATAATCAACAAGTGTTGCTATTAATTTTTTACCATAAACTGCATAGAATGTAGTATTTTTTGATAATGAAACTGTTCCATCTGAATTTTGAGAACTTGTTGAATCAGCAGTCAATCCAGTTGTCCAATATTTTGTTGTCCATCCAGCATATGCTCCAATACTTGGAGGAGTTATTTTTACTGATGTTGCACTATCTTTTATTGTTCCTGTCCTTGTTGTAGTTGTTTTCTTTCCTCCTGTATAATCTATAAATGTCGCTGTTACTGTTGTGGACTTTGTAAATATTGCATATAATGTTACGTTATTATTTGGCATTGTATATTGTGATAATCCTGTTGTAGCATTTGCACTTGTATTCCATCCAACAAATGTCCATCCTGTTTTTGTTGCTGTTGGGAAAGATTTTATTGTTGTTCCAACAGGTACCATTTCTGATGATTTTGTACTTGATGTACCTCCATTTGTTTTATAATCATATGTTATTTTGAATGATTGAGCATTCCAATGTGCATATAATACAGGACTATATGGATCTGTTGGTACATTCCATTTATCTCCTCCGCCACCAACTCTAACATTATTATGATACCAACCTGCAAATATTTGTGTTGAAGGTGTTCCTGTTGGTGTTGGTAGAGTAATAAGCCCGCCTTCTGTTTGGTCTATATTATAAGAGTTTTTTTCTAACTCAACATATTGTGTTTCTGGTTCTGTTCCACTAACTCCATTTAGGTTAAAGTAAACATTTTTTGGATCATAATATCTTGCATAAAAAGTTGTATTTTCTGATATTGTTGTAGCAGAATTTCTATTAACCGTTTGTGTTGTAGTTCCTGCTCCTGTATTTTTTGTCCAATATCTTGGATGCCAATCTGTTTCTCCTATATAAGTTGCAATTGAAGGTGTTGTAATAGTTGCACTTGCTGTTGAACCATAAGAATTAAATTTTATAGTTCCTTTTACATTTTGTGTTCTTGCATTACTTCCATCATAATCCTTAAATGTTGCTGTTACATCTTTACTGTATACAGCATAGAAAGTTGTATTTCTTGATATTACAACATTTCCTCCACTAAGTGCTGATTGAGCAGAACTTCCTTGAGTTCCTGATGACCAATATAATGAACTCCATCCACTGTAACTATTAATAGTAGGTGTTTTTATTGTTACTGACGTATTGCTACCAGTAATTACTCCTGACACTGTTCTTGTTTTCTTAGTTGTACCAGAATAATCTATAAATGTTGCTGTTACAGGTGTAGCTTTAGTAAATATAGCATATAAAATAACATTATTTGCTGGCATTGTATAACTTGAAAGACCTGTTGACGCACCACTACTTGTATTCCATCCTACAAAGTTATAACCATTTTTTACAGCTATTGGAGATAAATCTACTTCTTCTCCATAACTAAATGTTGCACTTGTTATATTACATGATGTTCCACCATTTGTTGTATAATTATATGTTACTGTGTACTTTTGACCAGTCCAACGTGCATATAATGTTATTGTTGTTGAATTTATTGATGTTGGTGTATATGATTTTCCTGCTCCTCCTACATTAGTTCCTCCACTTGATGCTGTCCACCAACTACTAAAAGTATAACCTGTTGCTACATTTAATGGTGCTTTTAATGTTATAGAAGTATATTTTATTGTTGAAATTGAGTTAGCATTTATTTGTGCATAAGCTGTTTGTGATGAAGGTGTTGTTGCACTTACTCCATTTAAGTTAAAATTAATTGTTATAGCTTTATCATATCTTGCATAAAATGTTGTGTCTTGTGTTATATTACATGTGCCTCCATTTGTTGCACTACTTATTGCATCTGCATCTGTTGATATTGACCAATATTTCGCTGTCCATCCTGTATAACTACCAATAGATGGTGAAGTTATAGATGCATTTGATGTTTTTCCATAAGAATTAAATTTAACTGTTCCTGGTTTACTTTGACTTCTACTTGTATTTGAGTTGTAATCTTTAAATGTTGCTGTTACTGATTTTTCATATATTGCATAAAATGTAGTATTTCCTGAAATTGAAACTGTTCCTCCACTTGTTGCTGATTGACCAGAAGTGCCTTCAGTTCCTGTTGTCCAATATTTTGTAGTCCATCCTGTATAAGTTCCTATAGTTGGTGTTGATATAGTTGTAGATGTTGTATTACTTAATGTTGCATTCACACTTCTAGATCTTTTTGTTGATCCATTATAATCAATAAATGTTGCTGTTATAGGTGTAGTTTTAGTAAATATAGCATATAAAGTAACATCATTTGTAGGCATAACTAAATTCGTTAATCCTGTTGTTGCTGATTTATTTGTATTCCATCCAACAAATGTCCATCCAGATTTTGTTGCCGTATAGCTTAAGTTTACATCATCTCCACAAGCGACTGTTGTATTTCTTGCTGTACTACTTGTTCCACCATTTGTTGTATAATCATATTTTACATTATATTTAACTCCTGTCCAATGTGCATATAAGTTTGTATAAGTTGATTTACTATAATTATCTCCAGCTTTTCCAACATATTCTCCTCCAGAACTACTTGTATACCATCCACTAAATGTATATCCTGGTCTTGTTGCATCTGGTAATGAAATACTATGTAAAGTATAGTTTGCTGTTAATTCATCTTTTGATCCTGCTTTAGCAAAAGTATATGTAGTTCCACTTAATGTACCATTTAGTGTTGATGGATTTTTGCTCCAACTACTAAATGAATATGAAAGTGTAGCACTAGTACTTTTAGCTGTTCCACCATTACCATCAAATTTTACGCTTATAGATGGTGGTGGCAGTGGATTTGGTAATGAAATTGAAGTTCCAACATTTCTAACAAATGTCTGTGTGTATTTTGTTTTATCCCAAGTACCACCATTTGGATTTACCACCAGAGTCGATTTATTCGTAGAATTAAATGGTCCAAATCTGTGATAAGTTTCACCATTAATAGTAATTAAATCTCCTTCTTGCTCACTTATATTATTTGCATTATCATAAACTCTTTTTACAAATAAATAAAATGTTTCACTCAAATTATCATTTACAACCATAACTTGTCCGTTTGTATAAGTTTTCCAATTTCCTCCACTTAAAGAATTATCACTAGTAGATAGATAATATTGATAATTGTTATTAGTTTTTAGTCCAGAACCACCTACATTATCTTTTGCAGTAATTCTTACACTTTTAGAAACACCTTCTGAATCTTCATAAATTGAAATATTATTAAATTTAAAGTGATCTTCTACTGTGGTCCCAGTATCACCAGCACTATCCCAGACATCATAATAAAAATATAAAATATATTCTTTACCACCTTTAACCGTAAATTCAACGAACTCATCATTCTTCTCATGCATTGAACGGTAATTTTTATAATGATTCGTGTCTTTAAAATCCCAATATTGCTCGGCTTGCATAAAAGAACCATAATGCCATTGACATTTATTAGGTTCAATATTTCCGGAAACATTATACCAAGGACAGTCTTTATACCAATATTCCTCTTCAGAGCTCGTCGGAAAATCTTCATTCAAAAGAAATATAGGTCCTCTATCTTCACAGTATAACCAACTAAAATCAAGAGCAATTATGTAATTAGAAGTAGACGGATAATCAGAAAGATCAATAAAAATGTTATCATGAAATACATTACCTTCATAATTGGCTAAATCAGAATCAGAAGCTCTTACACAAAGATCATTTCCAAATCTATGAAGATACTGTGGATTGTTTAAATCCATACAATAACTATCACAACCATAAGGACCAAGAATCCAAGAAGGTGGATCAACTAATGGAAAAGCTGAAGAATACAATTCAGAAACTTGCTCTCCTGTTACAGTTGGTCCAATAGCATCAACCCATACAGCATATAAATTAATGTCTCCTGTAGAAAGTCCTGTTATCGTATCTTGATCTGTATACTGTACTCCTCCAGTTGAAGTCTTTGACCATCCTGTAAAATTAAATCCTGTTCTAGAATATGAATTTGCTGATAATTTCTTTGATGCTTCTCCATAGATATATTCTGTATCACTCATATTTCCTGAAGTACTTCCATTTCCATTGTATATTATTTTATATCTATTTCTTTTATAATAATATCTTATTGTCAAAGAGCCATCTGCTTGTATTGTTCCTCCTACATTTACTCTTTTACTTGTCTCTTCTGTAAATCCAGTATATGTAGTTTTTTGACTGCTTGTTGCTGTTGTTCCTGTTGTTCCTGACTTTTTCTCTGTTTCTGCTAAAGTATATCCTCCTGATAATTCTTCTTTATAATGTTCTA
>CANRHQ010000021.1 GCA_947630445.1 uncultured Clostridia bacterium
TCATAGGTGTCTTTACTTTTTTATTATTTATTTAAAATCTTTTTTATTTTCTCCCCAAATTATTTAACTCATATAAAAATAAAAAATATATAAAAATATAAAGAATAGAAAAAACGAAATGTAGTAAACTAAAGTAGTTTGGAGAAAAAATATTTCCTCAAGTTAATAGCTTAATGAAGAAACAAAAGGAGGAGATAGAGATGAAGAAAAACAAAGGAATAACATTAATAGCACTAGTAGTAACAGTAATTGTATTATTAATAATAGCAGGAATAAGTATATCGACGCTGAAAGGAGACAGAGGACTAATAAGATTAACGAAACAAGCCAAAGTAGATACAGAAAATTCAAATGATAATGAAAAAAATGAGATAGAGAGAATATTTAATGAAATAGAGTATGGAGAAGAATTAACAGATGAAGAATTAGAAGAAAAGAAAGATGAAATAGTAGAATCTCTAAAAGAACAGGTAAAAGGACTAGAGAACCAAGTAAAAGAACTAGGACAAAAAAATGGAGAGTTAAATGATAAAAATTCAGAATTAAGAAAGCAAGTAGAGTCATTAGGAGTAGACATAGAAAATTTAAGAAAACAAATAGAGGGGTTAAATGGACAAGTAGAAGACTTGAAGGCAGAAGTAGCAAACTTAAAAGATCAAATAACCCAAAAAGATAAGGAAATAGAAGGGCTAAATGGACAAATAACAGGAAAAGACGAAGAGATAGAAGCAAAGAATAAAGAAATAGCAGACTTAAAGAAAGAAGTACAAGAAAAACAAAATAAAATAGATGAATTACAAGGGAAAATAGATGATATAAATTCAGTATTAGGAGGAACAACAGCAGAAGAAGGGCAAATATTAGCAGGATTTAAGGCATATAGCCAAGGAAGATTGCTAACAGGGACAATGCCCAATAATGGAGCATTGAATAAAACATTAAGTGCAGGAAGTAGTTTTAAGATACCAGCAGGATATACAACAGGAGGAACAGTAACAGCAACAGACTTAAAAAGTCAAACAGTAGGAACAGCAAAAGCAGAAAATATAACAAAAGGGTTAACAGCATGGGTAAATGGAAATTTAATTACAGGTACCAAAAATGATGGAATGGATAAAGCACACGTCATTGAAGACAAAACGGTTGAAGATGTAATTTCAGGAACGGTAACTTTTAATGTAGAACCGAATGAAAGATATTTTATTGTAGCATTATGTATTAGAACTGTAGATAATAATGCTGGTCGGTGATGCTACGACATTTACTGTTACACCGACATCTGCTTTTTTGTATATGAATTCTTTTCAGGCTCCAATGGATGGTTACTACTCTCTTTGCTCTTTGGCGTATTTCGAAGCACTTGGTGATAGTGTTACTGTTTATTTGCGTCCAAATACTAAAAGTGATTGGAGTAAATGGAATATAACATTTAGATTGATGAAAGTCACTTAATAAAAAATAAAAAAGCACTAATGTGAAAAACATTTAGTGTTTTTTTATTTTTTGGTATGTCTTTCAATAAAAAATATTCATAAGTTTCATTACTTAAAGATATTTTATAATTTAATTATACCATAAGAAATAAAGTATTACAAGTAATTTAGAAATTATAAAAATAAAAAAAATTATAAAGAATAGAAAAAACAAAATGTAGTAAATTAAAGTGGTTTGGAGAAAAAAGAATTTCCTCAATTAATGAACTTAATGAAGAAACAAAAGGAGGAGATAGAGATGAAGAAAAACAAAGGAATAACACTAATAGCACTAGTAGTAACAGTAATTGTATTATTGATAATAGCCGGAATAAGTATATCAACGCTAAAAGGAGACAGAGGACTAATAAGATTAACAAAACAAGCAAAAGTAGATACAGAAAATTCAAATGATAATGAAAAAAATGAGATAGAGAGAATATTTAATGAAATAGAGTATGGAGAAGAATTAACAGATGAAGAATTAGAAGAAAAGAAAGATGAAATAGTAGAATCTCTAAAAGAACAGGTAAAAGGACTAGAGAACCAAGTAAAAGAACTAGGACAAAAAAATGGAGAATTAAATGATAAAAATTCAGAATTAAGGAAACAAGTAGAGTCATTAGGAGTAGATATAGAAAATTTAAGAGAACAAATAGAAGGTTTAAATGGACAAGTAGCAGACTTGAAGGCAGAAGTAGCAAACTTAAAAGATCAAATAACTCAAAAAGACAAAGAAATAGAAGATCTAAATGGACAAATAACAGGAAAAGACGAAGAGATAGAAGCAAAGAATAAAGAAATAGCAGACTTAAAGAAAGAAGTACAAGAAAAACAAAATAAAATAGATGAATTACAAGGGAAAATAGATGATATAAATTCAGTATTAGGAGGAACAACAGCAGAAGAAGGGCAAATATTAGCAGGATTTAAGGCATATAGCCAAGGAAGATTGCTAACAGGGACAATGCCCAATAATGGAGCATTGAATAAAACATTAAGTGCAGGAAGTAGTTTTAAGATACCAGCAGGATATACAACAGGAGGAACAGTAACAGCAACAGACTTAAAAAGTCAAACAGTAGGAACAGCAAAAGCAGAAAATATAACAAAAGGGTTAACAGCATGGGTAAATGGAAATTTAATTACAGGTACCAAAAATGATGGAATTGATAGAGCAGATGTAGCCTATCTTGGTGAACAATTAGTTGATGATGTAAATTCAGGAACGGTAACTTTTAATGTAGAACCGAATAAAAGATATTTAGTTTTAGCAGAATGTATGAGAACATTAAATAATTCATCTGGTTTTTATGAAGGGGAATTTACTGTTACACCAGCATCTGTTTGTTTTGGTTTGTGTTCTGGTCAGAATCAAGTAGATGGATATTACTATTGTTGGTATTTGAGATATTTTGAAGCACTTGGTAATACTGCCACTGTTTATTTGCGCCCAAATATAAAATCAGATACTTTAAAATGGAAAATGATATTTGTATTGATAAGAATTTCTTAATAAAAAATAAAAAGGTACTAAAGTGAATAACATTTAGTATCTTTTTATTATTTGCTTAACAATACACAAAAACTTGACAAAAAGAGGTATTAGAAGTATACTAAAATAGTATAAAAGGAGATAGTTATGTCAGGAAACAATAATAGAAAAATATTCGATAATTTAGTATCGAGAACGAAAATTTATTTAGTAATAATACTAATATTACTATTAATATTAGTGTACTTAAAAATAGAATTATTAATACCATCATTGATAATATATATGTTAATACTAGCATATACGTATTTTGCAAACAACAAAAGAAAAAGTGAAATATCAGAACAATTACAAGACTTAACATTAACAGTAGACTCAGCTGCTAAAAGCAGTTTAATAAATGCACCATTTCCATTAGTAATATTAGAAACAGATGGAAATATAGTATGGAGAAGCTCAAAATTCATAACAGAATTTGCAAACATAGATATAAATAATTATATCAATGACTTAATAATAGATTTAAAACAAGAAATAAATCAAAATAAAGATAGTAAATCAAAAACAATAATAAAAAAAGTAGAAATAGGAGACAAAATATATAAAATACAAGCAGATTTTGTAAAAACTAAAAAAAGCGAAAGAAAAAAAGTAGCAGAATATATGTTAATTATATATTTTATTGATGAAACAGAAAACTATAAATTACAACAAGAGATAAAAGACAAAAAAACTTGTGTTGGAATAATAATGGTAGACAATTATGAAGAAGTAATGCAAAGTATAGATACAGAGCAAAAAACGCAACTAATGGCAAAAATAGAAAGTAGTATATATGACTGGGTAAACGAAACAAATGGAATTTTATTAAAAGAAGATAGAGACACATATGTATATATATTTGAACAGAAAAATTTAGAGCAAATAAAAGAAAACAAATTTGTCATATTAGATACAATAAAAAACCTTGTTAGAAAAGATAAAATACAATTAACATTAAGTATAGCAATATCAAACGAAGGGGATACAGATAAAGAAGTATATAAATCAGCATTATCAGCAATGGATGTTATACTTGGTAGAGGTGGAGACCAAGCTGTAATAAGAGAAGATGGAAAATATTTATTCTTTGGAGGAAAAGCAGAAGAAGTAGAAAAAAGGACAAAAGTAAAAGCAAGAATAGTAGCACATGCATTAGAAGAACTAATAGAAGAAAGTAAAAAAGTTATAATAATGGGACATGTAAACCCTGATATAGATGTAATGGGATCAGCATTAGGAGTATATAGAATAGCAAAAACATTAGATAAAGAAGCATATATATTAGCAAATATAGAATCACCATCAATAAAACCATTTATGGAAAACATACAAGAGGAATATCAAGGAGTATTTATAGATAAAGAAACAGCATTATCTCAAATAGATGAAGAAACTCTATTAATAGTTGTAGACACACATAAAACTACATATGTAGAAGAACCAGAATTATTAAACAAAACAAGTAAAATAGTAGTAATAGATCATCATAGAAGAAGTGTAGACTTTATAGAACAAAGCATATTAACATTCCAAGAAGTATATGCATCTTCTGCATCTGAATTAGTTGCAGAATTAATACAATATACACAAAAAGATGTAGAACTTGCAACTATAGAAGCAGAAAGTTTATATGCAGGTATAATGATGGATACCAAAAACTTTACATTCAAAACAGGAGTAAGAACATTTGAAGCAGCAGCATATTTAAGAAGATGTGGAGTAGATATAATAAAAGTAAAGAAATGGTTTCAAAGTGATTTAGAAAGCTATAATAAAATTGCTGAAATAGTAAAAAAAGCAGAAATAACACATGATACAA
This sequence comes from uncultured Clostridia bacterium, assembly GCA_947630445.1. Classification (GTDB taxonomy): domain Bacteria; phylum Bacillota; class Clostridia; order TANB77; family CAG-508; genus CAG-269. The sequence goes on from CANRHQ010000021.1 coordinate 4,829, forward strand.
TTGCAATATCATCATATGAAACACAAGAAAAAGATACAAGCCTAATATGTGCAAAAGCAGCAGACGAATTATTAACAATAGGAAATATAACAGCATCATTTGTATTAGGAACTTTAGAAAATCAAATTTGTATAAGTGGTAGATCAATCGGAGACATAAATGTTCAATTAATTTTAGAAAAATTAGGTGGCGGAGGACATATAACATTAGCTGGAGCACAACTAGAAAATAAAACAATAGAAGAGGCAAAACAAGAATTAATTGAAAAAATAGGAGAATATTTTACAGAAAAGGAGTAAATTATGAAAGTAATTTTAATGGCAGACATAAAAGGTGTAGGAAAAAAGAATGAAATAATAAATGCTTCAGATGGGTATGCGCGTAATTTCTTATTCCCTAAAAAATTAGCAGTAGAAGCAAATAATGAAAATATGAACAAATTACAAGCACAAAAAGATTCAAGCCAATATAAAAAAGATATAGAAAAAGAAGAAGCCAAAAAGATGGCAGAAAAAATGAACAAGATAATGGTAAGAATTATAGTAAAGGCAGGAGAAAATGGGAAAATATTCGGAGGAGTTTCTGCAAAAGAAATAGCAGAATATTTAGAAAAAGAGCATAATATAAAAGTTGATAAAAAGAAAATAGATTTAAAAGAAACAATAAAAACATTAGGGATTCATACAGTAGAAATAAAATTGTATGAAGGTGTTGTAGGAAAAGTAAAAGTAGATGTTAGAAGTTAAAGGAGAAAGGTATGGAAATAGAAAAAATACCACCACATGATATAGATGCTGAACAAGCTGTACTAGGAAGTATGTTAACAGATAAAGATGCTGTAATTTCAGCAATGGAAGTATTAAGACCAGAAGCATTCTATAGAGATGATAACAAAGCAATATTTGAAGCAATATTAAATTTGTATAATAAATCAGAGCCAATTGATATAATAACTCTAAAAGATGAATTAGAGTCAATGAATAAATTCGAGCAAGTTGGTGGTTTTGAGTATATTGCAAATTTACCAGATAAAGTACCTACAACTGCAAATGTTCAGAAATATATAAAAATAGTAGAAGAAAAATCAATATTAAGAAGTTTAATAAAAACTGCAAATGAAATTATTGAACTTGGTTATACTCCATCAGAAGATGTAGAAGACATTATGGATGGAGCTGAAAAGAAGATTTTTAATTTGATGCAAAGTAAAAATCAAAAAGGATATACACCAATAAAAGATGTTCTAGTCGAAAGTTTTACAAAACTAGAAGAACTATATAATAGAAAGCAACATATAACAGGTATTCCAACAGGTTTTATAGAATTAGATAACAGAACAGCAGGATTACATGGTTCTGAACTAATTTTAATAGCAGCAAGACCAGCAATGGGAAAAACTGCTTTTGCACTAAATATAGCTACTAATGCAGCACTTAGAGGTAATGCATCAGTAGCAATATTCAGCTTAGAAATGTCAAAAGATCAATTAGTAAACAGAATTTTATGTAGTGAAGCAATGGTAGATAGTAATAAAGTAAGAACAGGAAAAGTAGATGAAGATGATTGGGTAAAATTAGCAGGAGCAATTGGACCATTATCAGAAGCTAATATTTATATTGATGATACACCAGGTATTTCAATAATGGAAATAAGAACTAAATGTAGAAAATTAAAAATGGAAAAAGACATAGGACTTGTTGTTATAGACTATTTACAATTAGTTCAAGGAAATAATAAAAGAGTAGGAAGTAGGGAACAAGAAATTTCAGAAATAAGTAGATCATTAAAAATTTTAGCTAAAGAATTAAATGTTCCTGTAATAGCATTATCACAATTATCAAGAGCTGTAGAGCAAAGACCAGATCATAGACCAATGCTTTCAGATTTACGTGAATCTGGTGCAATTGAACAAGATGCAGATATAGTTATGTTTTTATATAGAGATGATTATTATAATAAAGAAAGCGAGAAAAAAGATTTAGCAGAAGTAATTATAGCAAAACAAAGAGGTGGTTCAACAGGAACTGTTGAATTACTATGGATGGGAAATTACACAAAATTTGTTAATATTGAAAAAAGATTTGATGATTAAGAAAGGCAAAAATGAAAGAAAAAGTTATAGAAACAATAAAAAAATATAATCTAATAAATAATGGGGACAGAATAGTATTAGGAGTATCAGGCGGACCAGACTCAATATCAATGTTAAATATTCTAAGAGAAATAAAAGATGAAATGAATTTTAACATTATAGTAGCACATATAAATCATCTAATTAGAAAAGAAGCCGTAGAAGATGAGAAATATGTGCAAGAATATTGTAAAAAATATAATATTGAATGTTATATAAAAAGAATAGATGTACAAAAAATTGCTAATAATAATAAAATAGGAACAGAAGAAGCAGGAAGAAATGCAAGATATGAATTTTTTGAAGAAATAATGAAAAAAACCAATTCAAATAAAATAGGAATAGCACATAATAAAAATGACAAAATAGAAACAATAATAATGCATTTACTTAGAGGAAGCGGGATTTCTGGATTAAAAGGAATAGAACCAATAAGAGATAATAAATATATTAGACCTTTAATAGAATGTGAAAGAACAGAGATAGAACAATATTGCAAAGACAATAAATTAGAGCCAAGGATAGATAAAACAAATTTTGATAATGAATATACAAGAAATAAAATTAGAAATATAGTAATTCCCTATATAAAAAAGGAATTTAATCCAAATATAATTGAGACAGTAAACAGGTTATCTGAGGTTATTTCTGATGAAGATAGTTATATAGAAAAAATAACCAAAGAGGTATATAAAAAAATATTAATTGAAGAAAAAGACAAACAAATAATACTAAATTTAAAGGAATTTAATGAGCAAGAAAAAGTAATAAAAAATAGATTGATTTTATATGTAGTAAAACAATTAACAGGTTCTAGTCAAGGAATTGAAAAGATACATATAAAAGACATTATAAAGTTATGTAGTAATAATGTAGGAAATAAATTTTTAACTCCAAATAAAAACTTAAAAATTATGATAAAAGATAAAAAAATATTTTTTATAGTACAAAATAAGAAACCGTAGAAAAACTGAAAAAATGTAACCAAAAGGACACAAAAAAGTCATAAAAAAACTATTGAAAAAAGCTAAAAGGTGTGTTATAGTTTCAATGTATAAAAGAAGAGGAGGACATGAAATTGAAAAAAGGTATAAAGACATTAGCAATGTGGTTAATAATAGGAATAATAGTAATAGTATTATTATCATCTATAATGGAAAATAATAATTCTAAAATGACATATTCTGAATTAATTACAAGTGTTGAAAATGGAGAAGTAGAAGGCATAACAATTTCATCAAGTGGAAATTTAGCAACAGTAAAATTAAAAAATTCAAGAATTGAAAAAGAAGTTAATATACCAAGTTTAGACAGCTTTATGTCATATGCAGAAGAATATCTAAAAACAGGAGAATTCACTTTAGAAGAAGAAAAAGAATCAATTTGGTTAACAATATTTAGTTTAATAACACCATTTGGACTATTAATAATATTTTTAATATTCTGGTTCGTAATGATGAGTGGAAATACTCAAGGTGGAAATAAAACAATGTCATTCGGAAAAAGCAAGGCAAGACTTGTAAATGCAGGTGAAAAGAACAGGGTAACTTTTGATGATGTTGCAGGTGTTGATGAAGAAAAAGAAGAATTACAAGAAATAGTAGAATTTTTAAAAAATCCAAAAAAATTTACAGATATGGGAGCTAGAATACCAAAAGGAGTTTTATTAGTAGGTCAACCAGGAACTGGTAAAACATTACTAGCAAAGGCAGTTGCGGGAGAAGCAGGAGTTCCATTTTATATAATAAGTGGTTCAGACTTTGTAGAAATGTTTGTTGGTGTTGGAGCATCAAGAGTAAGAGATTTATTTGAACAAGCAAAGAAAACAGCACCATGTATTATATTTATAGATGAAATAGATGCAGTAGGAAGACAAAGAGGAGCTGGATTAGGTGGAGGACATGATGAGAGAGAACAAACATTAAATCAATTATTAGTTGAAATGGATGGTTTCTCAGACAACGAAGGAGTAATAATATTAGCAGCAACAAATAGACCAGATGTATTAGATAAAGCACTTTTAAGAGCAGGAAGATTTGATAGACAAATAGTAGTATCAAGTCCAGATGTAAAAGCAAGAGAACAAATATTAGAAGTACATGCACGTAAAAAGAGATTAGCAGAAGATGTAGATTTAAAAGTAATAGCAAAAAATACATCAGGTTTTGCAGGAGCAGACTTAGAAAATGTTTTAAATGAAGCAGCATTGTTAGCAGCAAGAAGAAATTATAAAGAAATTGGAATGAAAGAAATAGAAGATGCCATGGTAAAAGTAACTATGGGACCTGAAAAGAAGACAAGAGTTAGAAGTGAAAAAGAAAATAGATTAGTAGCATATCATGAGGCAGGCCATGCTGTAGTAAGTAGATACCTAGAAACACAAGATCCAGTACATCAAATTTCAATAGTACCAAGAGGTATGGCTGGAGGATATACAATGTATAGACCAACAGAAGATAAATCATTCATGTCAAAAACAGAAATGGAAGAAAATATAGTATCTTTACTTGGAGGTAGAGTTGCTGAAGCTATAATATTAAATGATATTTCAACAGGAGCAAGCAATGATATTGAAAGAGCATCACAAATAGCAAGAAATATGGTTACAAAATATGGAATGAGCGAAAGAGTTGGAACAATAATGTTTGGTGGAGGACAAGGAGAAGTATTTTTAGGAAGAGATTTTGCACAAACAAAAGATTTCTCTGAAGAAACAGCTGGAATAATAGATGAAGAAGTAAAGAAAATTGTAGATGAGGCATATAACAGAGCAAAGGAAATACTAACTCAACATATAGATAAACTTCATATAGTTGCAGGAATATTATTAGAAAAAGAGAAAATAGAAGGAGAAGAATTCGATAGAATATTTTCAGAATAAAAAATTATGAGCTGACTTCAAAACAAGCAAGTTAGCTCATTTTTCATATTTATTGAAAACAAACTGTCAAATTTATCTATTGACAAAAAACGATAAATGTAGTAATTATAATATATGAATAAAGTACTATGTAATAGAAAAAGAAAAGAGATGAGTACATATGAAAATACAAAATTTAGCAATAATATTTGTTATAATAATAATACCAATCTCATTAGTTCTTTCAGTATATACACAATTCCAAATTGAAACATTAAAACTACAAACTTTATATGATACAAAACTTACATCAGCAACATATGATGCAATTAAAGCCTTTCAATTAAATACATCAAATAGTACAATGTCAGATTTATCAAATTCTAAATTAAGAGACTTGGAGGCATCAGTTGAAACATTCAAAAATTCTTTAATGTCAACATTTGGACTTAATGGCTATTCAGAAGAAGATTTAAATCAATATATACCAGCTTTAGTATATACATTATATGATGGATTTTATATATATTCGCCATATACAAATAATAACTATTTGTATGAATGGGCAAGAGATGAAAGTGGACAAGTAAAATATGATAGTCATGGAAATGTAATATATGCAACAGATAGTGAAGGGAAAAAAATTCCTATAGATGACAATGATAAAACATTATATGGTTTAAAACCATATATAGCATATAGTTGCAGGTATAAAAGAAAAGATATAGATATTGTAATAACATATTCTTTAGATAATTATATTACTGTACAAGGAACTGTTAATGGAACATATGTAAGTGATGAAGGATATTTAATCGATGGAATAACAAAAGATGCAAATGGTAGATTATGGTACAATGGGGTTGAAATAACTACAGAAAGTAATTTAAAAGAACATGTAGTAGTTGCAACACCAGATATTAATAATGGAACAGAATACCCATATATAAAATTAAATGGAACTAAATATTATTATTATATGGGAAATCCAAGTACAACTTCTGATGATGAAATCTTTTATATATCAAATGGAAATTATACTGTTCAAGGTAATTATAAAGGTGTTACAGCCTATAATTATTATAACAGTGTTATAGCAAATAATAATCAAGCAAAAACATATTATACAAATGCTATGAACTTTACTAATAGAATGAGAACTATGCTAAAAGATATAACATATAATGATGCATATGAAATGATAATGGATAATAGCGGACAATACAAAGAGACACAATTATATCCAGGAGATACAAGAAAAATTTTTGAATTTGTAGATAGTTCTGGAATAAATATAGAAAATGATTTATCAAACTTCAATCAACATAGATTAGCAATTATAAGACACAAAATTGAAACTAATTTATCAATAGCAATTTCAAATTATAATAGATATTCACAAGCAGAAGGAATTCAGTTTCAAATGCCAGAATTAAAAGATGATGAATGGGAATTAATACTTGATAATATTGCATTAATAAGTTTTGTTCAAGGTATGAATATTGGTGGAAAAATATATAATGGATATACAATCGTAAATAATACAGAAAGTAAAGAGGTTGTACAAGAAGAAAATATTTATATACTAGGAAAAGAAGAATTTGCAGGGGCAGGACAATTTTACTATAGAATAGGAGATAAATATTTAGAGATAAATAATGGAGAAAATATATATGATTCATATAGAACTGCTACAGGAACAGTTACAGTTCCAGCAGGAAGAATAAATTTGGATTTCGAGAGAAATTATAGAATATTAAGTGATTCTTCAACAGTATATTATTATCCTATGAAAAAATTTAATGCATCATATAGTAGTATTGTTACTCAAAATAATGTAACTACATTTGATGATATATATGACTATGTAAATAAGCAAAATTATAAACTAAAAAAAGCATTTTATATGGCAATAGGAAGAGAGAGGGAAGGAGCTTATAAAACATTAAGAACTGAAATTTAATGGGGGAATATTAAATGAATTATGCAGATATAAAAACAGCAGATGTAGCAAACGGAAAAGGTGTAAGAGTTTCTTTGTTTGTAAGTGGATGTCATCATCATTGCAAAGGATGTTTTAATGAAGAAGCATGGAATTTTAATTACGGAAAAGAATTTACAGAAAAGGAAATTGACAAAATAATAAATGAATTGGATCACTCATATATAGCAGGATTATCTATTTTAGGAGGAGAGCCATTAGAATATATAAATCAGAAAGGACTTCTACCATTATTAAGAAAAGTTAAACAAGAATTTCCTAATAAAGATATATGGTGTTATACAGGATATACTTTTGATAAAGATATATTAGGTAATATGTTAGAAAATTGTGATGAAACAAAAGAGCTTATTAAATATATAGATGTATTAGTAGATGGTAAATTTGAAGAAGAAAGAAAAGATTTGAATTTAAAATTTAGGGGTTCAAGTAATCAAAGAATTATAGATGTAAAACAATCGTTAAAAGTGCATAAAGTAATTCCATATGAATTATAAAATATTCAAAAATACTTGACAACCAGTATCCAAATAATGTATAATAATTACCGTATAAAGGATGAGAATAACGAAATCCCACATACAGTGTTCTAAACGCCGGAAGGAGGGGAATATTTATGTCAGAGATAAAAGTTAATAATGGAAATATAGAAGATGCACTAAAAAGATTTAAAAGACAATGTGCAAGAAATGGGGTTCTTCAAGAAGTTCGTAAAAGAGAACATTATGAAAAACCTAGTGTAAAAAGAAAGAAAAAATCAGAGGCAGCTAGAAAAAGAAAATTTTAAAAATACAAAAAATTCCACAAAAGTGGAATTTTTTATTTTTAAAATTCAAAATACTTGAATAATAAGTAAAAAATATATTATACTATATAATAGCAAAAAAAGAAAATGGAGGTAAATATGCAATATAAAGAAAAAGAAATAAAAAAAGGTATAAAATTACACTTAATAAAAACAGATAAATTCAAAACAAATTTAATAGCAGTATTCTTAACATTACCAATAACAAGAGAAAATGTAACCAAAAATTCACTACTTTCAGCAGTATTAAGAAGAGGAAGTAAAAACATGCCAACATCAACACAAATAAGTCAAGAATTAGAAGAAATGTATGGAGCTAGTTTTGATAATGGAATAGATAAAACAGGAGACAACCATGTACTCAAATTTTATTTAGAATCAATAAATGACAATTTCCTTCCACAGAAAACTGAAAATATGTTGAAAACAAGTTGTGATAAGTTACTAGAAATAGTATTTAATCCATTAATAGAAGATGGAAAATTTAAAGAAGAATATGTAAATCAAGAAAAAGAAAATGTAAAAAGAATAATAGAAGGAAAACCAGATAATAAGGCAAGATATGCTTTTGATAGATGTATAGAATTGATGTATGATAATAAACCATATGGTTTATATAAATATGGTTATATAGAAGATTTAGAAAAAATAGATTCTAAAACTTTATATGATTATTATAAAGAGTTAATTTCAAAGTGTAAAATAGATATTTTTGTATCAGGTAGCATAGATGAAGAAACTATAAATATTATAGAACAAAATCCAAATATTCAGAAATTACAAGAAAGACAGCCAGAATATATAATTAGTACAATTGAAGAAAAAGAAAAAGTACAAGAAAATGAAGTAAAAGAAGAAATGGATGTAACACAAGGAAAGATAGTTATAGGATTAGATTTGCAATTAAATAATGAAGAACAGAAATTTCATGCAATTGTATATAATTCAATATTAGGAGGATCTGCAAGTTCAAAAATGTTTCAAGAGGTAAGAGAAAAAGCAAGTTTAGCATATACGGCAGGTTCAAATTATGTTAGATATAAAAATAATATATTTATTAAATGTGGAATAGAAATAAAAAATTATGAAAAGGCAATAGAAATTATTAGAAAACAATTAGAAGATATGAAAAACGGAATATTTTCAGATGAAGATATTGAAAATGCAAAAAAAGGAATAATTGCAACAATAAAAAGTATAGATGATGAGCAAGACACAGAAATAACATACTTTTTTGGACAACAATTAAGTGAAAATAAAGTAACATTAGACCAATATATAGAAAAAATACAAAATGTAACAAGAGAAGATATTATAAAAATAGCAAATTCATTAACAATTAATACAATATATTTTTTGAAAAATATAGAAACAGCAAAGGAGGACAAATAATGCAAATAATAGAAAATCTAAAAATAAAAGAAAAATTATATATTGAAAAACTAGAAAATGGTCTAACAGTAATGATAATTCCTAAAAAAGGAATTCAAAAGAAATATGTAATATGGGGTACAAATTATGGGTCAAATGATAACAAATTTGTAGTTCCAGGAGAACAAGAAGAAACAGAAGTACCTAAAGGAGTCGCACATTTTCTAGAACATAAACTATTTGAACAAGAAAATGGAACTAATAGTTTAGATGTATTAACTGCTCTAGGCGTAGAGGCAAATGCATATACAACTAATGATCACACAGCATATTTATTTGAATGCACAGAAAACTTTGAACCAGCATTAGATGAATTAATGGATTATGTTCAACATCCATATTTTACAGATGAAAATGTCGAAAAAGAAAAAGGAATAATTGGACAAGAAATCATGATGTATGATGATTATCCTGAATGGAAAGTATACTTAAATGCATTAGAAGCAATGTATCATGAACATCCTGTCAAATTAGATATAACAGGAACTATTGAAACAATAAGTCATATAGACAAAGAGATTTTGTATAAATGTTATAATACATTTTATAATCCATCTAATATGGCAATGGTATTATGTGGAGATTTTGAACCTGAACAATTATTACAAGAAATAAAAAAGAGACTAATAAAAAAAGAGGCAAGCGGAAATATAAAAAGAATAATGCCACAAGAAAAAGAAGAAATTGTTAAAGAAAAAATAGAACAAAAGATGGATGTTAGTCAACCATTATTTGTTATTGGAATAAAGGACAAATTAGTAGAACCACAAGAAAGAGTAAAAAAACATATAGCAATAGAAATATTATTAAACATGATATTTGGTAAAAGTTCAAAATTATACAAAGAACTTTATAATGATGGAATATTATTTGTAACACCAAGTTTGGATTATGAGTACTCAAGAGGATATGCACATATTCTAATAAGTGGACAATCAACTGATCCAGAAAAAGTATATGACAAATTTAAGAAAACTGTTGAAGAAATGAAACAAAGTAAAATTGATTTACAAGAATTCAACAGAATAAAGAAAACAATATATGGAGATTATGTAAAAGAGTATAATTCTACAGCAGATATTGCTAGAATGTTTTTAGCAGATTTCTTTAAAGGAATAAATAGTTTTGATTATTTAGAAGAGATAATGACAATAAATGAACAATATGTACAGCAAATACTAAAAAATATTTTTGTTGAGCAAAAAATGATTATTTCTGTAATAAAAAAATAATATGTAATAAAAAAGACATCAAATAGTAATATAATTTCATCAAAATTATGTTGAATAAAAAAACAATATGCTGAAAAAGGTCGTAATATAGTAATATCAGTAAAAATAAGTCATACGAAAATTGAAAAAATTGAAATATTTTATTGACTGAAATGTAAAAATATGTTAATTTATAAATATACAGATAAATAATTGTAAAAAAGGAGAGATGCTGTATGTTAAATGAAGAAATATGCAAATTAAGAAATAAGTTAAATCAAAGTATAGCCTCTGGAGAAGATTATAGTATAGTTTATCAATTAAGTATTGAACTTGATGAGTTAATAGCACAATATTATAGAAATATTAAAAAAATGGCATAAATAAAGAAAGCTATGTAAGAAATTACATAGTTTTTTTTTGTAATAATTTATTTCTTTTTTCATATATTTTATTGATTTCATTTTGGAGGAATATAATGAAAATTTATAAATTATTAGTTTACTTTATTGTTTTTTCAATATTATTTTCATTTAATAATACCATTTATGCTGATGATATAGATACAGATCTTTCACAAGATATAGAAAATCTATCTGAAACAGTTAATACTGCATATTCACTTGAACAAGAACCAACTATAAATTCAAGAGCTGCAATTGTTATGGATAGAAATAGTGGAGTTATTTTATATGGAAAAAATGAAAACGATCAGAGAAAAATGGCTTCAACAACTAAAATAATGACAGCAATTGTTGTTATTGAAAATGCAAATTTAGATGATATTGTAACTGTTTCAGCAAAGGCTGCTGGTACGGGAGGATCACGACTTGGATTACATACAAATGATAAAATTTCTGTTAGAAATTTACTATATGGGTTATTATTATGCTCTGGAAATGATTCTGCCGTAGCTTTAGCAGAATATGTTGGAGGAGATATAGAGGGATTTTCAAAGATGATGAATAAAAAATGTGATGAATTAGGTTTGAGTTCAACACATTTTGTTACACCACATGGATTAGATAATGATGAACATTATACTACAGCATATGAACTTGCATTAATTACTAATTATGCATTAAAAAATGACATATTTAAAAGATATGTAGCTACCAAGAACTGTACAATTGCAATTAATAATTATTCAAAAAATTTATCTAATACTAATGAGTTACTTGGTAGTTTAAATGGAGTTTATGGAGTAAAAACAGGATTTACTAATGGTGCTAATAGATGTTTGGTTACATCTGTAAAAAGAAATAATATGGATCTAATTTGTGTTGTATTAGGAGCAGATACTAAAAAAGATAGGACTAAAGATAGTATTGAATTAATAGAATATGCTTTTAAAAATTTTGAATTAATTAATATAAAAGAAAAAATTCAAACAGAATTTGAAAATTGGAAATTGTGCAATATTTCTAATTTTACTATTGAAAAAGGTTTATATAGTGTACCAGAGATAATTTTAGATGATGTACCTTATGAGCAATTTCCTATAAATAGTAATCAAATTGATAAATTAAACATATATATATATTGTAATAATTATCTTAAAGCGCCTGTAGAGGCAAATTCAGTCATAGGATATCTTACAGTAAGTATAGAAGATAAAACAGTTTTAACATTAAATATTAGGAATGTTAATACAATAGAGAAAAAGGATTATATGAATTATTTTAATGAGATTATATGCAATTATGTTTATTATTTAGAGTCTATCTTTTTTGGATAATTCTATTGACAAATGCTAAATATTTTGTTATGATAAAAAAGCTATTAACATTAAGTTGCAGGTATAATTTAGTGGCAAAATGTAACCTTGCCAAGGTTAATTCGCGGGTCCGATTCCCGCTACCTGCTCCATTAAAATAATAAAGTATAAAGGTATTTGGCGAGTTAGCCAAGCGGTAAGGCACGAGTCTGCAAAACTCTGATTCATCGGTTCGATTCCGATACTCGCCTCCATAGGAAAATCGTAAAAGTGTTGATATATCAATGCTTTTACGATTTTTTGATGTTTTTTGATTAAAAGTAAAAATTTAGTGTTTTCAGTACTTTCAAAAAAATGAATTACAATATAATGAAAAAATATTTAAAATATTTGCCTGAATGCAAGGAGGTAATGTTTAGAAAGCATAATACAAGTTAAATAATAACTTTTTAAATAGATATGTTAATAAGGAGGTATAAATAGGCGAGTTTTTTTCAAAATGGTAACTGGCATAATAGGAATAGCAGGAAAAATATGTGCTATAATAGTAAAAGAAATATTAGATTTTATGATAGAAAAATGTTTAAATAAAAAAATTGTAATGTTCACTTGAAAAAGGAAGAGAAATAGTGTATAGTATTTAGCATAGGAAATGAATGGAAAAGCAGATGTGAGTGTTGCCACTTTACTACATAGCGGTTTGCTATGAGAAAGTGAGGTGGTGTTTATGCAATTTATATTATTTTTAATATATGGACTTATGATTTCAGCAACATTAAACATAACCTTATTGACAGTTATATACATAATTTGTACGAATAAGGAATAAATAAAAACACTACATTTTGCTTTGCACGGCAATGTAGTGTTTTGCTAATTTTATATGGCAACATACATTTCTGTATATTCATTTCCTATAATTATTATACACAGAATTTAAGAATTTGTCAAATGTAACTTTGAATAACCTTTTATAACTGTCAAAGGCTTTTCATATCAAGTTTGTCACTTTTCTATAATTTTTTTATTTTTCTCAATTTTCAAAAATTACATTAACATATGAAACAATAGATATTAGGAAATTAATTTATTGCATTAGAGGAAAACAAGTTATGCTAGATAGTGATGTAGCAATGTTATATCATTATCAAACTAAAAGAATAAAAGAAACTGTTAGTAGAAATAAGGAAAGATTTCTAGAAGATTTTTGTTTTCAGTTAACAGAAACAGAAATTGAAAATTTAAAATCACAATTTGACCTTTCTAATATAGAACAAGAAAATAACTGGTCACAAATTGTGACCTTAAACGAAAATGAAGGTAGAGGTAAACATCGTAAATATTTACCTTATGCATTACAGAAAAGGTATAGTAATGCTTTCTGATCTATTAAGAAATTCAATGAGCAATATGGGGCATTACAAATAGCAAAGACAGATAAATTTCATGATAGGTTTATTATTATAGATAACAAAGATCTTTATCATTGTGGGACATCACTCAAAGATTTGGGAAAAAATGTTTTGGAATTAACAAAATAGAATGAATAGATTTTATAGAAAATATAAATAAAATCATTAATTTTTAGTACCTTTATATTTAAGTAATTTCATTTTTTTCTGTGTTGTAGTATAATAACTTTATCAAATAAAAAATAAATATAAGAGGTAGAAATATGGAAAAATTACAAAAATGTAAAATAATAAATGACAAAGAAAATAGAACGATTTTTCTAACAACAATAATAACATCAATTATTGTTCATTTTCAATTATATGCATTAATGATAACAGGACCAGACACCTTAATAAACAGTATGTATCATAGAGCAGACATATGGGAAGCAATGTTATTGAGATTTGGATTAGACTTTATGCAAATAATCAAAGGAAATATTGTTTCTCCAGTATTAGCAACAATGCTTAGTAGTATATTTTTAGGAATAACAGTAATTTTAGTAATAGAAACATTACAAATAAAAAACAAATATTTTAAATACATTACAGCAATATTATTTGCAGTAGCACCAAATGTTTCTGCTACACTAACATTCTTTTATTGCTCAGATGCATACATCTTAGGAATGCTTTTAGCAACTTTAGCAGTTTTTCTAGTAAGAAAATATGACTCAAAAAAATGGATGGTATTATTAAGTGGTTTATTAATAGCACTAGCAATGGGAATGTATCAAACATATATATCAGTAACAATGGTTTTATGTATAGCAACATTAATAATAGATATATTAAATAATCAAGAAAGAAAACAAATATTAATAAATATTGCTAAATACATATTAATGGGTGTAATAGGAATAATTTTATTCTATCTAATTTCACATTTAGTAGTATTATGTAAAAATCTAACAGTTAGTGATTATAGTGGAGCAAGTTCAATAGGACTAAATACATTATTGGAATTACCACGATTATTACCACAAGCATACAAAAGTTTCTTTGACTACTATTTTACAGATAAAATTATACCAAATACTATTTGGGGTACTAACTTTGTATATGCTATTTTATTTTTAGTAGTATTAATATCAACTATATATGTAGTTAAAAGTAAAAAGATAAAAAATATAGTATGCTTATTACTTTTTATAATAATATTACCAATATGTTTTGGAATAATAGAAATAATGGTTCCAGATGTAGATATTCATATTCTTATGGCATGTTCAATGATATACATATTTCCAATATTCTTTAAAATACTAGAAATGTTGCCAGAAGCAAAGATATCAAAAAATTTAAAATATATAGCAATATTTTGCAGTTTAGTAATTATTTGGATTTATACATGGCAAGATAATGCATCATATATTGCAATAAAGGCAATGCAAAATCAAGCAGAATCTACAGCATTAAAGATTGTAAATCAAATTGAACAACTTGATGAATATAATCCAGATATGCCAGTATTGATTTTAGGAGGACTAAGAGGAAATCCATATCTTAGTAGAGACAACACATCAATAGAAGCCAAAAAACTATATGATAGAACATGGGGATTTATAACAAAAGAATCTACAATATGGTGGGGAAATTTAGATAATTGGAGAAAAATATTTTATGAATACATAGGTGTTAATATGAACTTAATAAGTGAAAGAGAAAACCCTGAAATATTTGAAACAGAAGAATTTAAGAATATGAAATACTATCCAGAAAAAGATAGTATAAAAGTTATAAACAATATTGTAGTAGTAAGATTAAGTGATTAATAAAATTTTTAAAAGATGCAACAAAATACAAAATAAAAGTATCTAATAGTTATAAAGTATGTCATACTGAATATGGAGGTAGAATCTGTGGAAGAACTTGTAGTAAGAGCAAAAGAAAAAGATGAATCAGCATTTGATGAATTAATTTTATTAATCCAAAAAGAGATGTATTTAATAGCTAAAACCAAATTAAAAAATGAAGATGATGTTGCAGATGCTATACAAGAAACGATTTTATTAGCATATAAGAACTTACGAAAATTGAGAGATGACAAATATTTTAAAACATGGATTATTAAGATCTTAATAAATGAATGTAATAAAATCTATAACAGAAAAAAGAAAAATAATATATCTTTTGAAGAAAAAGAAGTTGAAAATTTCTTAAAAGTAGAAGATATATCCTATGATTCAATTGGATTTGATATATTCATAAAAGACTTAAAAGAAGATGAAAAATTGATTCTAACCTTATATTATTATTCAGAATATTCAACAAAAGAAATTAGCAAAATACTAAAAATAAAAGAAAATACAATTAGGAGCAAAATATCAAGAGCTAAAATAAAATTAAAGAATAAATATGAGGGGGAGTTATTATCATGAATGAAATTGAAGATATAATAAAAAAAGTTGCAAAAAATAATGTAGAAATTCCTGCTAAAATTGAGCATAGGGTAAATTATACATTAAAAAATAAAAATACCAAAAATAAAGTACATTATATAAAAAGACTTGTAACTTCATTTGTTTATATATTATGTACTATGATAGGAAGTTTAACTGTTTATGCTGCTTTTGGAGGTACAATAAATAATAAACCAGTTATAGAATGGTTTGGATTAAACTTTTCAAATAATTATGACGAATATAAAGAAGAAGTAGTTGATCAACAAATTAGTTATAATTCAACTACAGTAGATTTAATTTCTACATTATCAGATGAGGGATTTTCTATATTCGAATTTGATGTAAAATTAAGTGATGAGGATAGAGAATATTTAAGAGCAGGAGAAAAAGTTATTACTGAAAAAGACTGGGAAGATGCAAAAGAACAATATGAAACTGGGCGTGGAACAAACGCAAAAAGTATGGGGATTCCATTTGAAGGAACATCAAATTATAAAATGTTAGAAAAAAATAAAGATACTGTAAATACAATTGAATTAGAATTTAATAATTCAGCAGAAAATCATAAAATACATAACATATTTATTGATGATGTTGGATATTATGCAAAATGCATACAAACAACGAATAAAGTTGCAGATAATGAATATAAAGTTTATCAATTATATTTATTAACAGATGAAATTCTTAAAGGAAAAAATGAATTTAATGTAACTTTAAAAGGCATAACTTTGAAAAACAGAGCAGATTATAAAAATGAAGAAAATGAGACAATTTATTTGGCTAATACTGCTAATAATGCAAAAAGTATAGACATATCTGGAGAGATACATACACAAATTTCAAAAGAAAAAATTGCAAATAACTCAAAAAGTATAGAAAATAATAATGAAGAAATAAAATACAAAAAAATGACTGAAAAGATAGAAAAAATAACAGTAACTCCAGTACAAACAGTAATCAAAATTTCAAAGGTATATAATGATATAAGTTTACAAGATATATCTAGTACAATAGATAAAGATTATATTGGTATAGAAAGATATACAGTAAAAGATTCTGATGGAAACGAAATACCAAGTGTTAATTGCGAAACTAAAAGAACAGTAACTTATTCAAATGGAAAACAAGAGGAATGGGCAACAGGAGATATAGGAACATATAAAGATTTTAGCGATGCTAAAATGGAAACGATAGAATATTTAATAATACAACATCAAGAGAGTATATCTAATTTAAAAATAATATCTGAAGTAGAAAATATAAAAACAGATGAATATGGTAAAAGCTGGGATAAAATTGGAGAATATAATATTAGTATGACTGAATAATTATAAAAGGTCGATGTCAAAATTATAGACATCGATTCTTTATTTTTTTACACCTTTTATATGAATAAATCTAATTTTTTTATATAAATATGAATTTATATTTCTTTCATAAGAATCAAGTGTATGTGAGGCTGTAAATACATTTGATTGTTTTATTTCTACAACTATTAAAGAGTGTGAAAACTTAATTCCATCAAATGATAGTTGAACAACATCACCAATTTCAATTTCATTTGAGATTTCTCCTATTGGTCCAATACCATTATTATTTATTAAAAAATTGTACAGAAATTCAACACCTGTCCAAGAAGGAGATTTATCATTAGCATTATTATAATACCAGCCATATAATTTGTTGTAATTCATAATCCCAGAACCAGCATATATACATTGTGATATGAAATTTGTGCAATCGCCACCTATTGAATCAAAGTTATAATATTGTGGATTTCGTTTGTAAGCCCATTTTTGAGCATATTCTTTTGATTTTTGTCTATCATATTTTTCTAAACGCATAAATTTTCCTCCTAATAAATTATATTCGAATTGAAAAAATATGATTTAGAAACAAAAAAATATCCTTAAGTTCATTACTTAAAGATATTCTATAATTTAATTATACCATAAAAAACAAATTATTACAAGTAATTGAAAATTGAAAAAATATAAAAATGTAAGAAATAAAATAAAGTAAATTAAGGTGGTTTTGAAAAAAATTATTTCCTCAATTAATGAAATTAATGAAAAACAAAAGGAGGAGATAGAAATGAAGAAAAACAAAGGAATAACACTAATAGCACTAGTAGTAACAGTAATTGTATTATTGATAATAGCAGGAATAAGTATATCGACACTAAAAGGAGACAGAGGACTAATAAAATTAACAAAACAAGCAAAAGTAGATACAGAAAATGCGAATAATGCTGAAAAACTGGAGATAGAGAGAATATTTAATGAATTAGAATATGGAGAAGACTTAACAGATGAAGAATTAAAAGAAAAGAAAGATGAAATAATAGACTCTCTAAATGAACAAGTAAAAGGACTAGAGAACCAAGTAAAAGAGCTAGAACAAAAAAATGGAGAATTAGAGGATAACAATTCAGACTTAAGTAAACAAGTAGAGTCATTAGGAGTAGACATAGAAAATGTAAAAGAACAAATAAAGGGATTAAATGGACAAGTAGAAGACTTGAAAACAGAAGTAGCAGACTTAAAGGATCAAATAACCAAAAAAGACAAAGAAATAGAAGATCTAAATGGACAAATAGCAGGAAAAGACAAAGAGATAGAAGCAAAGAATAAAGAAATAGCAGACTTAAAGAAACAAGTACAAGAAAAACAAAATAAAATAGATGATTTACAAGGACAAATAAATGATATAAATTCAATATTAGGAGGAACAACAGCAGAAGAAGGACAAATATTAGCAGGATATAAAGCATATAGTAAAGGAAGATTGCTAACAGGAACAATGAAAAACAATGGAGCATTAAATACAACATTAAATGCAGGAGGTAAATATACAATACCAGCAGGATATACAACAGGAGGAACAGTAACAGCAAAGGACTTAAAAAGTCAAACAACAGGAACAGCAGAAGCAGGAAATATAATAAGTGGAAAAACAGCGTGGGTAAATGGAGCATCAATAACAGGAACAATGAAAAACAATGGAGCATTAAATACAACATTAAATGCAGGAGGCAAATATACAATACCAGCAGGATACACAACAGGAGGAACAGTAACAGCAAAAGATTTAAAAAGTCAAACATCAGGAACAGCAACTGCAGCAGATATAGCAAAAGACAAAACAGCATGGGTAAATGGAGTACAAATAAAAGGTACACAAGTGTTAAATAATGCAGAAATAGTTACAGCTAGTGGAAATTGTAGTAATTTCGGTAATGTGAATACTTATGGTTATACACGTTCAGTGGCTATTTCAGCTCCTGCAACGAGAAATGGAAAAAAATTAATAGATTATGCAATTAAAAGTATATATATATATAATAGTAATGGAGCATTTGCAAATGGAACTTTTCAAACTTTATTAAGTGGAGGAACATTATATATTTATTCAGCAGACTGTAAATGGAATTCTGGAGGTACTGCTGTAAATGCAACGGTTATTTTAATATATAATTAATATAAAAATTAATAAAATAAAAAGGGACTGCGATGGGCAGTCTCTTTTTGGAAATTAAACGGCAACAGACTTTGCTGTTTCTGAATCTGTACTGTCAACAATAATTTCTGTTTCAGCAACATCATTAGAGTCAACATTGGAATCTGGTTGAATATTTGCATTTTCTTCTGAGTCAATTGTTTCCCAGTCCCAGAAATTTGCTTCCCAGAAATCCAAACAAAATTTACGTTTATCCACATCTTTTGGAATTTCTGTGGATTTGAATCCCTTTAAAACATTCTCATTAAGCAAAACAATTGAGAAATTTTTAATTTCATCATCCCAATTCCTTCTTTCAGGCATATAAAGAACATCATTTAAGAGCCTATAATCAACCATAGCCTCTACAGTGTTTTTATATGCCAAGATAGGTTTCAGCACGATTTTTTCCTTGCCCATAGAATGCCATGATCTAACCCTGACAGAAAAAGACATTTCCTTTTGAAGCATTCTTTTGATTGCTTCAAAAATTTCTTTTCTTTCATCATGTTCTGAAATTTCTTCTTCCATAATGGTGTCGAAAAGTTTTCTTCTTTCATCAGGATCTTTTATTTCCTCACTCAAAAGCTCATCAAAAAGTCTTTTCTTTTCGTTTGGCTCTTGAACAACGAGGACTTTCATGAGTCCGTAAATATGACAAGGTGAATAGGGACAAGAGGTGGCATTTACATAGCATTTATTACACTTCGACTTAGAAATTGAAGAACCAGTTGTCAAACGATCAATTTTACATGATATCATATTCAGATATCTGCAAATTTTGCGTTTATCGTGAATACCAGGTCCTTTTTCGAGTGGTTGCCAATAAACACTACTAATTATACCGCCAGTAGGCCATATGTAGCCATAATTCCAGTAAGAAGTATTAATGTAGTCATCAATAGAAACTACATTAGTTGCTAACTTTCTGAAATCATTTTGAGGTAAGACCACAAGCAATGAATTTAAAGAATGTTTCATTATTAGTGGCCGACCATCTTGTAAACCTTTTGTGTACCCTCCCAAAGGGTGATCATCAGAAAAAACTTCGCGATCTGTGATTGTATGACCAGTTAGTATTTTTAGCTGGTCACACAGAGCCTGCTTCCATCTTTCCATCTGCTTTCCTCCTAAAAAATATTTTGTAATGTGTCCTCATGAAGAGGAAAATTCTACAACTCCAACTGGAGTCCATCCGTTATTATAGCACAAATTTTTCCATATTGCAACTATCATAAAATAAATACTATGAGTTTTTTGTTCTGGGGATTTCCCAAGATTTCAATATTTTTAGACATATATTTATAATTTTGTTAGAATTA
>CANRHQ010000022.1 GCA_947630445.1 uncultured Clostridia bacterium
TTCAAAGCATTCATTTCCATTGCAAAAGAGTTTAGTCGATTATCGATTTGATTCAAATGTTTATCAATTTGTTCAAAACGATTATCAATTTGATTTAAACGATTATCAATTTGATTTAAACGATTATCAATTTGATTCAAACGTTTATCAATTTGTTCAAATCGTTTATCGATTTGTTCAAATCGTTTATCGATTTGTTCAAATTTTTCATCAATTTGATTAAAAATTTTCTTTAACTCTTTTAAAACTAAATCAAGTCTATCTTCCATGCCATCACCTCCTTTAAAAATATGTAATAAAAGAATAAAAATATGAAAAAAATATTGAAAAAATATATTGAAAAAATACAATTTGAATTATACAATAAAATAGACTGAAAAGCAATACAAAAAACTAAAAATATTGTATTTTTATAAAAACTATGATATATTAACAAATGTAAAAATGGAAGGAGAACTATGAGAGGAAGAATAATAGGAAATATATCAAATACATATACAATAAAAACAGAAAATGAGATATATGAAGCATATGCAAGAGGAAAATTCAAAAATGAAGAAATAACACCAGTAGTAGGAGATATAGTAGAAATAGAAGTAACAGATGAAGAAAAGAAAAATGCAATTATAGAAAAAATAGAAGAAAGAAAAAATTATATAAAAAGACCAAGAATATCTAATGTAGACCAAATAATATTTATAATATCAACAAAACATCCAAAGCCAGATTTATTGATGTTAGATAAGCAATTAGCATATGTAGAAAAATTAAAAATAGAGCCAATCATAGTAATAAACAAAATAGACTTAGAAGAAACATATAGACAAATAGTAGAAGAATATTCAAAAATAGGATACAAAGTATTAGCAACAAGTGCTAAAGAAAAAATCGGAATTAAAGAATTTAAAAGCATTTTAAAAAATAAAATTAGCGTATTTTCTGGAAATTCAGGCGTAGGAAAATCAAGTATAATAAATGCATTATTTAATTCAGAAAAAACACAAGAAGGAGAAATAAGTCAAAAAAATAAAAAAGGAAAAAATACGACTACAGACATAAAAATATATGAATTAGAAAAAGATACATATATAGCAGATACACCAGGATTTTCAAACTTTGAAATAATAGAAATTGAAACAACAGAATTAGATAAATATTTTAGAGAATTTTCTAAACAAATACCAAATTGTGAATTCATAGGTTGTACTCATATAAAAGAACAAAATTGTGGTATAAAAAAAGCTATAGATGAAAATAAAATTTCACAAGAAAGATATGAAAGATATTGTTTAATATATAAAGAATTAAAAGATAGAGAACAGCATAGGTGGTAAAAACATAAAAAAATAGAATGGAGGAAAAAATGATAGAGGTATCAACATCAATTCTATCAGTAAAAAAAGGAAAAGAAGCAGAAACATTTTTTGCATTAGAAAAATCTAAAACAGATTATATCCATATAGATGTAATGGATGGTAAATTTGTAGAAAAAGATAATAAACAAATAATGTTAGAATATAGTAATTATATAAAAAGGACATTAAATACTCAATTAGATGTTCATTTAATGGTAAAAGATGTAAAAGAAGCAGTAGAAGAATTTTCAGCAGTAGAACCTAATATTATTACATTTCATTTAGAGGCATGTAAGGATAAACAAGAAGTAATGGAATGTATAAAATTAATAAAAGAATTTGGCTCACGAGTTGGAATTGCTATAAAACCAGAAACAAAAATTGAAGATATATATGAATATTTACCATATATTCATATGTGTTTGATAATGACAGTAGAACCAGGAAAAGGTGGGCAAACTTTAATATCAGAAATGGTAGAAAAAGTTTCAAAATTAAAATCATATATAGACAAAAACAATATGGAAATAGACATACAAGTGGATGGAGGAATAAACTTAAAAACTGCACCAAAAGTAAAAGAAGCAGGAGCGAATATATTAGTTTCAGGAGTAGCAATACTTATGGCATCAAACTATAAAGTAATTATAGATGAATTGAAAAAATAAGGGGGAAAATATATGTTAAATTTAAAATTAAATTTAAAATATGTAGGAGTAGACCAAAAAGCAGTAATGAAATATAAAGAAAAAGTAGAACAAATACATCAAGAATTACATAAAAGGGCAAAAGATGAAAAAGATTTTGTAGGATGGTTAGAGTTACCAACAAATTATGATAAATTAGAATTTAAAAGAATAAAACAAGTAGCCAAAAAGATTCAAGAAGATTCAGAAATTTTAATAGTAATAGGAATAGGAGGATCATATCTTGGCGCAAGGGCAGTTATAGAAAGTCTAACAAGTACATTTTATAATATGCTTCCAGAAGAAAAAAGAAAAACGCCAATTATACTTTATGTTGGAAATAATTTAAGTCCAAACTATATAAATGAATTAATTGAAGTAGTAGGAACTAGAGATTTTTCAGTAAATGTAATTTCAAAATCTGGAACAACAACAGAACCAGCAATTGCATTTAGAATATTTAGAGAAATTTTAGAAAATAGATACGGAATAGATGAAGCAAGAAGTAGAATTTATGTAACAACAGATAAAGAAAGAGGAGCATTAAAAACATTAGCAGAAGAAGAAGGATATGAAACATTTGTAATTCCAGATAATGTAGGAGGAAGATATTCAGTATTAACAGCAGTAGGGTTACTACCAATAGCAGTAGCGGGAATAGATATAGATAGATTAATGGATGGTGCTAGAACAGCACAAATAAAATATGAGGATTCAAATTTAAAATATAATGCTTGTTATCAATATGCAATTATAAGAAATATATTATACAAGTTATACAAAAACACAGAAATATTAGTAAATTATGAACCAAAAATGCATTATTTTACTGAATGGTGGAAACAATTATTTGGTGAAAGTGAAGGAAAAGATAGATTAGGAATATTTCCTGCTGGTGTTGACTTTACAACAGATTTACATTCAATGGGACAATACATCCAAGATGGAAGGCGCAATTTATTTGAAACAGTAATAAGAATAGAAAAACCAAATTCAGATATAGAAATAAAACAAGAAGAGGACAATTTAGATGGATTAAATTATTTAGCAGGTAAAAAATTAGACTATGTAAATAAAAAAGCAATGGAAGGAACAATAGAGGCACATGTATCAGGAGATGTTCCAAACATTGTAATAGAACTTCCAAAATTAACGGAAGAAACCATTGGACATTTAATATACTTTTTTGAAAAGGCTTGTGCAATGTCTGGAATGATATTAGGAGTAAATCCATTTAATCAACCAGGTGTAGAAGAATATAAAAAGAATATGTTTAAATTATTAGAAAAGCCAGGATATTAAACCTGGCTTTGCAACAGGAGGACAGAAAATGATTTTAGAAAATAAATATAATATAAAATTATCAGAGATAGGAAAAGATAATAAAGCCACTAATAAGGCAATATTGAGTTATTTAGAAGATATAGGAGGATTACATTCTAATATAGCAAAATTGGGTTTATTAGATATACCTAAAACACATTTATCATGGGTTTTACTAGAATGGAAATTACAAGTTATAAAAAGACCACAATATGCTGAGAAAATAAAAGTAAAAACATGGTCAAAACAATCTGTAAAATGTTATGCCTATCGTGATTTTGAAATTTTTGATGAAGAAGGAAATATAATAGCAAAGGCAATTTCAAAATGGGTATTAGTAAATGTAGAAAAATGTAAAATAGTTAAAGTAGAAGATGAATTATTAGCTAAATATGAACCAGAAATAAATAAAACTGTATTTGAAAATGAAGATTTTGAAAAATTAAAAGAACCAGAAAGTTATATATCAGAAACTAATTATCAGGTAAAAAGAGCAGATATAGATGTAAATAATCATATGCACAACCTTAATTATATAGAATTAGCAAATGAAGCATTACCAGAAGAAATTTATAGAGGTGATGAATTTGATAATGTTAGAATTACATATAAAAAAGAAATAAAATTAGGAGAAACAGTTAAATGTAAATATGCATTTAATGAAGGAAAACATATTATAGTAATAAAAAGCGAAGATGACAAGAATTTACACGCAATAATAGAAATGTATTAATATAAAATAGGCATGTATTTGAAATTTAAAAAACATGCCTATTTTCATTCAAATTCTTTAAAATAGTAATTAATTTATATCCACTAAGAGAAAAGTCTATAACTTCACTAATAAAAATAGAAATTATATATCCATTAAAACCAAGAATAGGTACTAAAAAATATATAAAAGCAATGCTAATGATACAATCAAAAACATTTATAGCCATAACACTAACTTGTGCATCTAATCCCTTTAATATACTGTCAATTACAATATCCAAATACATAATAATTATTAAAGGGGAAAGTAGTCGTAAATATTTTGCTATTTCTAATTTTTTATAAATTAATGTAGATAATTTATCAGAAAATACAAAAATAAATATACTTACAAATGTAGAAAAAATAAGAGTGCTAATTAAAATTATGCGAGATACACCTTTTATTTTTTTATCATTTTTTTCAATATTATATCTTGAAAATTCTGGTATAAGTAAACTACTGAAACTTGTTATTAAAATTACTGGAAACATTATAATAGGCATAGCCATTCCATTAACAATTCCATAGGAAATTAAGGCATTAGAAGAATTCATCCCGCTCTTTTGAAGGCTAGTAGGAATAAGCAGTTGCTTTATAGTAGATAAACCAGAGCGTAAATATGAAGTTAGAGCAACTGGTATAGTAATTCGTAAAATTCTTTTATTATATGAATCTAAATCTCTATATCTTGATCTAACAAGTTTTCCTTTTTTATCTAAAATATATAAAATATAAAGATATAAAAAAGAAAGTACTTCTGAAATTACATCAGCTAATATTAAAGAATAACATGCAAAATCAATACGAACAGGTAAAAGAGAGTTTAATAAAAAAGCTGTGCAAATAATTTTAATAAATTCTTCAAAAAATTTTGCAAAAGCATTTTTGTAAACTCTTCTAACTGCAGTAAAATATCCATTAATCGCACTAGACATAGAAATAAAAGGTAAAGCAATACATATTAAATAAATTACATTTTTACTAACAAAATTATGTAAGCATTTAACAGTTATAAAATCGGATAGTAAATAAAAAATAATGCTTGCACAAATTCCAAATATTAAACTAAGTAAGGTTGCCTTTTTTGCAGCTTTTTTTGCACCTAATTCATTATTACAAGCAAGTTCTTCTGAAACAACTCTTGTTGTTGCTATATTAATACCAGCTGATGCAAGAGTTATTCCAAAAGAATATACAGACATAACAAGTGAAAAAACGCCTACAGCCTTTTCACCGATTGTATTAGATATATATACATTAAAAAATGTTCCTATAATTTGTAAGATAATAGAGCTAAATAATAAAATTAAAGTATTAAATATTAATATTTTTAAAGTTTTCAAAATAATAGCCTTTCAGTTATTAAATAATATTTTGAAAACCGTAAAATATGCATAATTATCTAATATAATAATGAGCCTAAAATTTTCTATTAAATAAGTTTTTAAGAAAATTTTAGACTCAATTTTTATTTATTTGTTTGAACAATTTGTTTTTGTGGTTTATAAGTATCAGTAGATAACAAAGTTTTTGAAATTAATTTTCCATTTTGATAAAGAACTTTGTAAGTTGAACACTTATATCCATATTTACCTGTTTGTTTTATATATTCAGTGCCTTTTGGAATAGAAGAAGAATGTTCATAAGTAGTAGTAAAATCTATTTTTTGAGTTGTCTCAACTACAATATCTACTTTATACTCATTTGGTTCTCTAACCCCACATATTGAAATTGTAATAATACCAGTATTAGCAGTTGCTACAATTTTTATTGGATAAGATCTAGTATTTTTAAATTTAAAATCTACACTTCCATAAGAAACAGTTGCATCACATCCAATAGGTAAATAATTAACAGTCATACTATGATTTTTTCTTTCTACAATTTCTAAATTAGCAAGAAGTACGGAATTATATAAATTAGAAGAAATTTGACAAATACCTCCACCAATTCCATAATCTAATTCACCATCAGAATAAATAATTGCTTCTTTAAAACCACTTTTTGTTGTACGTTCACCAACAACTTTGTTAAATGAAAATACTTCTCCTGGAGCTAGAACTGTTCCATTAATTTTATCAACTGCAATTTTTAAATTTGTAGCTCTATTTGTAT
This sequence comes from uncultured Clostridia bacterium, assembly GCA_947630445.1. GTDB lineage: Bacteria > Bacillota > Clostridia > TANB77 > CAG-508 > CAG-269. The sequence goes on from CANRHQ010000022.1 coordinate 6,236, forward strand.
TTGTTATATCATATTTAGTTGTGGAAGAAGAAAGAGTATTACCAAAAATATCTTCACCCAAATCTGCAATTGTAATATCAGCATTTGTATAAACTAATGGTATAGCGATTTCAAGTTCAGTTGAATTATTTATAATATTTTGAGCTTCATCTATAGAAACGGCAAAATCAATTCCTTTTTTTTCAGCAGATATAGAATATGGTTCTTTTGTAACAGATGCATTTTTAGGTTCACAATAAACTTCATCATGTATTTGTGAAATATTTATATCTGTTGGTTGAACAGATTTTACAGGTAAATCAATATATGTCTTTTCAGTGTCTATAGAAGATATAATTAAAGATTTTGTTTCTTCTTTATCTAATGAATTACCAGGTGTTCCTCTTGTTAAAATAAGATTATCTCCATTAATATAATAAGATGGTTCAACGACTAGATTAGGAATTTCAACACTTATATTTTCTATAATATTATTGAGTTTATCTGAATCATAGACAATTGGTGCAGAAATATCAGTTTTCTTAAATAAAGACCAAAAAATTCTTAAGTTATTTGTTATTATATTTCCAGTTCTACCTAAACTATAAGCCTCTTCTAAAGCTGGAGCTAAATCATAGGAAAAACTAATTTCATCAGGAATAATATTGGTTTCATAATCTTCAAACTTTATAATAATTTCCGTATCTAATTTTTTTTCTATTGCAGAAGATAATTTATTTCTGGCATCTTCTTTAGAAAGAGCAGAAACTGATATACCATTTATATAAACGTTGTTAATAATATTTTTATTTCCCATATTTAATATAGAAAAAAATGTTGCTAAAAAAATAATACATAATAGTATTGCAATTTTTATTGAAAACATCCAATTAAATCGCTTTTCTCTGTTTCTATTATTGCGTTTTTTTGCTCTTCTTTGGTTCATTATAAAACTCCTTTATTTGACAAAATAATTACTTATATTCTAAAAAATATTATATATTTAAAAGGATTAAAAGTCAATGGAAATTTTGGTAGATATAGTATTGAAATATTAAAAAAATAATGAAAAAAATTTTAAAAAAACTTGCAATTATACCAAAAATTGGATATAATATATAAGAACATAAAAAATGAGCAGAAGAGTAGGAGCAAATCCTACTCTTTAATAATGAAAAGGAGGACTTATGGCAAGAATAGAAGAAAAAGTAGAACAACTAGTAAAAAGCAAAATAGAAAGTATAGGCTATGAATTATATGATGTAGAATATGCCAAAGAAGGGCCAAATTATTATTTAAGAATTTATATAGACAATGAAAAAGGAATAGACTTAAATGATTGTGAAAAAGTAAACAATGAAATAACAGACATGTTAGATGAAGCAGACTACATAAAAGAGCAATATTATTTAGAAGTATCATCACCTGGAGTAGAAAGAATACTAAAAAAAGATAAACATTTAGAAAAAAATATAGGAAAACAAATAGAAGTAAAATTGTTTAAAAAAGACAAATCAAATAAAAAAAGTTATAATGGTATATTAAAAGAATTTAATAAAGACAGTATAACAATAGAATCAGAAGAAGAAATAAATATAGAAAGAAAAAATATAGCACAAATTAAAACTGTGTATAATTGGTAGGGGGAATTAGAAAAATGAAAGCAATAGATAACAAAGAATTGATATTAGCTTTAGAAGAATTAGAAAAAGAAAAAGGAATAAAAAAGGAGGAATTATTAGAATCAATAAAAACAGCTTTAATAACAGCATATAAAAGAAACTTTAATTCATTAGAAAATGTAAATGTAGAAATGGATGAAAAAACAGGAGCAACACATGTATATTCAGTAAAAGAAGTTACCAAAAAAGTAAGTGATAATACATTAGAAATAAGTTTAGAAGAAGCAAAAAAAATAAATAAAAATTTAAAGGTTGGGGATAGTGTAGAAATAGAAATAGTACCAAGAGATTTTGGTAGAATAGCTGCACAAACAGCAAAACAAGTAATAATACAAAAATTAAGAGAAACTGAAAGAAATTTAGTATTTAATGAATATAATGAAAGAAAAGGAGAAATTGTAACAGGTTTAGTACAAAAAGCCGACAAGCACATTGTAGTATTAGATTTAGGAAAATTAGAAGGAATAATGTTAACAAAAGATCAAATTCCAACAGAAACTTATAAAGTAAATGACAAAATAAAAGGATATGTAGTAGATGTAGAAAGAGGAGAAAAAGGAGTACCTCAAGCAATAGTATCAAGAACACATCCAGACTTTGTCAGAAAATTATTAGAATTTGAGATACCAGAAATATATGAAGGATTAATTGAAATTAAGAGTGTATCAAGAGATCCAGGATTAAGAAGTAAAGTTGCAGTATATTCACCAAATGAAAATATAGACCCAGTAGGTTCATGTGTTGGACAAAAAGGAATTCGTATTCAAAATGTAATAAATGAATTACATGGAGAAAAAATAGATGTAATAGAATGGAATGCTGATCCAAGCATATTTATAGCATCTGCATTATTACCTGCACAAATTATGGCAGTAGATATAAAAGAAGAAGAAAAATTTGCACAAGTAATAGTACCAGATGATCAACTATCATTAGCAATAGGAAAATCTGGACAAAATGCAAGACTAGCTGCTAAATTAACAAATTGGAAAATTGATATTAAATCAGAAACACAATTTAGAGAAATGCTAGCTAAAAAAGTAGAAGAAAATAATGAAGAGTAATCTTAGGAGGTTTTAGTGAAAAAAGTACCACAAAGAAGTTGTGTAATATGTAGAACACAAAAAAATAAGCAAGATTTATTAAGAATTGTAAAAAATAATAATGATGTTATAAATGTAGATGAAATAGGAAAAGAACCAGGACGAGGGGCATATATTTGTTATAATAAAGAATGTTTGGAAAAGGCAATAAAAACAAAAAGACTAGAAAAAATTCTAGAACATAAAATAGAAAAGGAAACATATGAGAAAATAAAAAATATAATTGAAAAGAAAATAGGGGGGTGATGTTATTGGGTAAGATGAAAGTATATGATTTAGCAAAAGAATTAGGATTAACAAGTAAAGAGGTAATTGAAATAGCACAAAAATTAAAAATTGATGCAAAAAGTCATTTAAGTTCTATAGAAGATGAAGATGTGATAAAAATAAAAGAAAATGCTAAAAATAAACCATCAAAAAAAGTAAATAATGACAAACAAAGATCTGATAAAAATGATTCACCAGTAATTATAAGAAGAGAAGTTATAATTAATGATGAAAACAAAGTTCAAAAAGAGCAAGTAAGAAAAGATGAGCAAAAACACAACAACATAGGATTTATAGAAAGAAAACAAAATAGAGATTACAATATAGTGTATAGAAATAAACCATCAAAGCCAATGACAGTAGATGAATTATTTGGAATAAAAAAAGAGGTAAAAAAAGAAGAAAAACCTATACAAAAGATTGAAGAGAAAGTAGAAGTTAAAGAAAACAAAAAAGAAATAGAAGAGAGAAAAACGGAAGTAGAAGTAAAACCAATGGTAGAAAATAAATTAGAAACAAAAAATACATACAATCAAAACAAGAATACAAACAATTATAACAATAAAGAATATAAACCTAATATTTACAGAAATAATAATAATCAAAATAATAATTTCTCTAATAAAAACAAATTTAATAAAGAAAGAAATAATGTAGAGCATAATTTTGATAGAAATAATCAAAGATTTAACAATAGAAACAAGAATCAAAATAATAATTCAAAATTTAATGGAAATAGACCATTAGATGAAAGAGGAATTGAAAAAAATATAAAAGATATAATGGCAGTAGAAAACATTGAAAAAGAACCAGCAAGAGAGTACAACAAAAATATTGACAAGCAAAAAGAAAATAGTAGATTTGATGAAAATAGAAAGAAAAATAATAAATCTAGAAAATTCAATCAAAACGGAGAAATTAATGAACATAAATTAAAAGGATTAAAAAGAGCAGACAGATTATCAAATATGTTTGATGATCAAGATGGTGGAATGCTAGACTATTATGATTTAACAACTCAAAGAGGCAAAAAGGGAAAGAAAAAAATCGGTAAAGAAGAAGAAAATAGAACAAAACAAAAAATATTTAAGTTAGAAGAAATAACTATACCAGAAACAATAACAGTAAAAGATTTTGCTGCAGAATTAAAGAAAACAACAGCTGAAGTAATTAAAAAACTTTTAGGCTATGGAGTAATGGCAACAATAAATAATGAAATTGATTTTGATACAGCATCATTAATTGCTGATGAATTTGGAGTAAGAGTAAATAAAAAGGAAACAATAACAGAAGAAGATATTTTATTTGATGATTCTGAAGATAAGGAAGAAGATTTAGTAACACGTCCACCAGTAGTAGTAGTAATGGGACACGTAGACCATGGAAAAACTTCATTATTAGATGCAGTAAAAAAGACAAATGTAATAGAAGGAGAAGCAGGTGGAATAACTCAACATATAGGAGCATATAAAGTAAAAATAAATGATAGAGAAATAACATTTTTAGACACACCAGGTCATGAAGCATTTACTGCAATGAGAGCAAGAGGAGCACAAATAACAGATATTGCAATACTTGTAGTAGCAGCAAATGATGGAGTAATGCCACAAACAGTAGAGGCAATAAACCATGCTAAATCAGCAGGAATTCCTATAATAGTTGCTGTAAACAAAATAGATTTACCAGATGCAAATATTGATAGAGTAAAACAAGAGTTAATGAATTATGAATTAGTACCAGAAGAATGGGGAGGAGACACAATATTTGTGCCAATTTCAGCTAAAAACAAACAAAATATAGATCAATTACTAGAAATGGTACTATTAGAAGCAGATGTATTAGAATTAAAAGCAAATCCAAACAAACAAGCAAAAGGTGTAGTAATAGAAGCAAAACTTGACAAAAATAAAGGTGCAGTAGCATCAATTCTTGTACAAAGAGGAACTCTTGATGTTGGAGATACAATTGTTGTAGGTTCTGCAATTGGTAGAATAAGAACAATGACAGATGAAAAAGGTAAAAAAGTAAAAAAAGCCGGACCATCAACACCAGTTGAAATAATGGGATTAACAGAAGTACCACAAGCAGGAGAAACATTCTATGAAGTAGAAGATGAAAAAACAGCAAAACATTTAATAGAAAAGAGAAAACGTCAAGAAAGAGAAAATACAATAAACTCTATGAGTAAAGTAACATTAGATAATTTATTTAGCCATATGGAAGAAGGAAATCTAAAGGTACTTAATTTAATTGTAAAAGCAGATGTTCAAGGTTCTGTAGAGGCAATAAAACAATCAATGGAAAAATTGTCAAATGAAGAAGTAAAAGTAAAAGTTATACATTCTGCAACAGGTGCTGTAACAGAATCAGATGTAACACTTGCAAATGTTTCAAATGCAATTATAATAGCATTTAATGTAAGACCAATGCCTAATGCAAAAGATATGGCAGAAAAAGAAGGAGTAGAAATAAAACAATATTCTGTAATATATCAAGCTATAGATGATGTAGAATCTGCAATGAAAGGAATGCTTGCACCAAAATATGAAGAAAAAGTTATAGGAAATGCAGAAGTTAGACAAACATTTAAAATTTCAAATGTTGGTACAATAGCAGGAGCATATGTAATAGATGGAAAACTTGAAAGAAATGCAGGAGTAAGAGTATTACGTGATAATGTCGTTATACATGAAGGTAAACTTGCATCATTAAAAAGATTTAAAGATGATGCAAAAGAAGTATCAAAAGGATATGAGTGTGGTATTCAAATAGAAAAATATAACGATATTAAAGAAGGAGACATCATAGAAGCATATATATTAGAAGAAATAAAAAGATAGTAAAGGATGTGTTATGATATGAAAAATAAAGCAAGTCAATTTACTAAAAAAGAAGAAGTAAATACATTTAAAAAGAAAAGAGAAGAATTTCAAAAAGGAATTAAATTTAGTGAGGAGGATACACAAATTCCAGATTTCAGCAAGAAAATTGAAAATCATAATAAATTTAAGGATGCTCAAGAAGCAGAAAAAAAGAGACATTCAGAATTATTAAGAGCAATAGATAAAATACAAGGTCGTTAATATTAAAGGAGGAAAGCAATAATGCCAAATAAGAACAACAATAGAATTGGGCGTATTGATGAAGAATTCAGAAAAGAATTGAGTCAAATTATAAGTTTTGAATTAAAAGAACCTAGTGTTACAGGTATGGTTAGTGTAACAAAAGTAAAAGTAACACCAGATTTAAAATATGCAAAAGTTGCTGTAAGTATTTTAAACTCTAAAAATGTAAAAGAAACATTAGCAGGTCTAAAGAAGTCATCAGGATTTTTAAGATCTGAATTAGCAAAAAGAATAAATTTGAGAAATACACCAGAATTAGTATTTGAATTAGATGAATCATTAGAATATGGTGCAAAAATTGATAGCATATTAAATGATATTATGAAAGATATAAAAAAAGAAAATTAGAAAGGAAAAAATATGACTTTAGATACAATATTAGAAGAAATAAAAAATGCAGAAAAAATAGTAATATTAACACATGAATCACCTGATGGAGATGCTGTTTCAAGCTCTTTATCAGTAATGCATGCAGTTGCACAATTAGGTAAAAAAGCAGATGTTATAATACCAGATTACTCAAAGGACTTTAAATTTTTACCAGGTGCAGATAAGATACTAAAAGAAAGTGATATACAAAAGTATGATTTAGCAATAGCAGTAGATTGTTCAGACCTAAAAAGATTAGTTGGAGCAAAAGAATATTTTATAAATGCCAAAAAAACAGTTGAAATAGACCATCATTCAGTAAATTCAATGTATGCAGATTTAAATTATGTAGATCCTGCATCACCAGCATGTTGCCAAGTTCTAATAGGAATGTTTGAATATTTTGGCATAGATATAAACAAAGAATTAGGAACTTGCATATTAGCTGGAATACTAACAGATACAGGAGGATTTCAATATTCAGGGGTAACACCTGAAACATTTGAATTTGCAGCTGAATTATTAAGAAAAGGAGTAAATATTTCTGAAATATGTCAAAAAGTATTAAGAAATAAAACAAAAGCAAATTGTGAACTAACAAAATTATTATATGATAGAATGGAATTCCTAGAAAATGGAAAAATTGCAATATCATATATAACATTAGAAGATAATAAAAAAACAAATGCACAAATAGGTGATGATGAAGGTCTAGTAGAAATAGAAAGAGACATAGAAGGGGTAGAAGTTGCAGTTCTTTTAAAAGAAAAAGAGGGCGCAAATGGATTTAAAGTATCTTTGCGTTCTAAAGAAAATGTAAATGTATCAGATATATGTTTCTTACTAGGAGGAGGAGGACATTCTCGAGCAGCAGGATGTTTTATTAGTGGAACATTAGAACAAGCCAAATCAAGAATTTTAGAAGTTATAAAACAAGAAATGGAATAAAATATGGATGGAATAATAATAATAAATAAAGAAAAAGCCTGTACATCACATGATATAGTAAAAAAAGCAAAAAAAATATTAAATGAAAAAGTTGGACATACAGGAACATTAGACCCAAATGCAACTGGAGTATTACCACTTCTTGTAGGAAAAGGAACTGAAATTTCAAAATATATAATAAATCATGACAAAATATATGAAGCTACTATACAATTAGGAGAAAAAAGAGATACAGCAGATATAGAGGGAAAAGTAATAGAAGAAAAACCAGTATCATTAGAAGTGTTAGAATCTAAAAAGGTAGAAACTGTATTAAAAAGTTTTATTGGAAAACAGGAACAAATACCACCTATATATTCTGCAATAAAAGTAAATGGTAAAAAACTCTATGAATATGCAAGAAAAGGACAAGAAGTAAGTATTGAGCCAAGAAGTATAGAAATATATAATATAACACTAATTAATATAAATAAAAATGACAAAACAATAACATTTAGAGTTCATTGTTCAAAAGGAACATATATAAGAACATTATGTGAAGAAATATCAGAGCATTTAGAAAATGTTGGATATATGAAAGAATTAAAAAGATTACAAGTAGGAGAATTCACGCTAGAGAATTCCATAAAAATAGAAGAACTAGAAAATCAAAAAATATTAGAGAAAAATTTTATTACATTAGAAAATTATTTTAAAAATAGTCAAGAAATAAAATTAGAAGAATATAAATTAAAATTATTTTTAAATGGTGTAAAATTAAATTACAATTTAAAAGATGGAATATATAAAATTTATAATAATAATAAATTTATAGGAACTGGAATTATAAAAAACAATTTATTAAAAAGAGATATAATAATTTAAAAAAGGAGGTATAAAAATGGAAAAATTTTATGTAACTACGCCAATATATTATCCAAGTGGAAAATTCCATATAGGAACAGCATATACAACTATTTTAGCAGATACATTAAAAAAGTATAAACAATTAAGAGGATATGATAGTTATATGCTTACAGGACTAGATGAACATGGACAAAAAATTGAAACAGTAGCATTAAATAATGGAAAAACACCACAAGAATATGTAGATGAAATGGCAAAACAGTCTAAAGAATTGTGGGCTAAAATGAATATAAATTATGATTATTTTATAAGAACAACAGAACTAAGACATGAAAAGGCTGTGCAAAAAATATTTGAATATTTCTTACAAAAAGGAGATATTTATAAAGGATCTTATGAGGGATTATATTGTATGCCTTGTGAAAGCTATTTCACAGAAACACAATTAGTAGATGGAAAATGTCCAGATTGTGGTAGAGAAGTAAAGCTAATGAAAGAAGAAGCATATTTCTTTAATATGAAAAAATATACAGACAAGTTATTAAAATATTATGAAGAAAATCCAGATTTTATACAACCTGAATTTAGAAAAACAGAAATGATAAATAATTTTATAAAACCAGGATTAGAGGATTTATGTGTAACAAGAACATCATTTGACTGGGGAATAAAAGTATTAAGTGATCCTAAACATGTAATATATGTATGGTTAGATGCATTAACTAATTATTTGACAGCATTAGGGTATATGTCAGATGATGATACATTATTTAAAAAGTATTGGCCTGCAGATGTACAAATATTAGGAAAAGATATTGCAAGATTTCATTTAATATATTGGCCGATTTTCCTAATGGCATTAGATTTGCCATTGCCTAAAAAAATATTAGTTCATAATTGGATAATGATGAAAGATGGAAAAATGTCAAAATCTAAAGGAAATGTTGTATATCCAGAAAAATTGATAGATAGGTATGGATTAGATGCAACAAGATACTTTTTATTAAGAGAAATGTCTGTAACACAAGATGGTTTATATTCACCAGAAGGCTTTATAGAAAGATATAATTCAGACTTATGTAATGATTTGGGAAATTTAGTTAATAGAACTATTTCAATGGTAAACAAATATTTTAATGGACAAGTTCCAGAATATAATGGAACTCCAAATGAAGTAGATAAAGATTTAGAAAATTTCACAAATACACAAGTTAAAAAAATAGAAAAATTAATGGATAATTATGATATAATAATGGTTTTACAAGAAATTTGGTCTTTAATTTCCAGAACAAATAAATATATAGATGAAACAAGACCATGGGAACTTGCAAAAATTGATGATAAAGAAAAGTTAAAATCAAGCATTTATCATTTAATAGAAAATATAAGAAAAATAGGAATAATGTTATTACCAATAATGGAAGACACTTCAAGAAATTTATTAAAACAAATTGGAATATCAGAAGGATTACAAAAGTGGGAAACTTTATATGAATATGATCAATTGAAAAATATAAAAGTAATCGAAAAAGGTGAACCATTATTTATGAGAAAAGATATAGAAGAAGAATTACAATATTTAAGAAGTTGATCAAAAGGTGGAAAGATGGATTTGATATCTATTAGAAGAAAATATAGAAATATAAGAATTACAATAATCGGGATATTTTTTGTAGCACTATGTATAATATTTTTTGTGTTAATTAGAGAAATAAACAAGGAAATAAAATATGAAAAAATATATATTTCATATTCTAAACAATCTGAACAGGCAATAGAGATGGAAAAAATACTTCTTGAAAAGAAAAAACAAGAGGAAGAGGAAGCAAAAAAGGCAAAATTACCACAATTAACAGAAGTAGGAAAAAATAACTTGGCTAATATTTATAAATCAGAAAATAAAAGGGTATTTTTGACATTTGATGATGGACCTTCTCAAAAAGTAACACCACAAATTTTAGACACATTAAAACAGGAAAATATAAAAGCAACATTTTTTACATTAGGAAGTAGAGTAGAATTATATCCTGAAATTGTAAAAAGAGAATATGATGAAGGACATTATATAGCAAGTCATGGATATTCACATATATATGCACAAATATATTCAACACCACAAGGGGCATTAGATGAATACAATAAATCATTAACAGCAATTAGAAATGCTATTAATGCACAAGAATATAATCCACATTTATTTAGATTTCCAGGAGGATATAATGGTGGGAAATATGCACAAATAAAAAAAGAAGCGGCACAAATATTAATGCAAAATGAAATAATGTATGTAGATTGGAATGCATTAACTTCTGATTCGGCAGGAAAAAATACAACAGAGGAATTTATATCAGAATTAGAAAAAACAGTTCCTAAACACAATAGTGTTATTGTATTAATGCATGATGCTGGTTCTAAAACAGCAACTGCAGATGCATTACCACAAATAATCTCATATTTTAGAGAAAGACAATTTGAGTTTATGAATTTTTACGATATAATAAAATGATAAAAATTATTAAGAATCAATATTTTTTAAGTAAAATTATTGCTTAAGAAATATTGATTCTTTTTATTATAAATCAAAATTAAAAAATAAAAAATTTTGTAAAAATAGAAATGTATATAATGCAGAAAAACAGGCTTGTAATAATTTGCCTAATATATATGGTTTTATAGATAGATCTGTTTTGGATATTGTACTCCAAACTTGAAGTAAAATAGAAATTCCTCCAAAGCCTAAAAGGAATGAAGCAATAATTATATTAATAGAAATTTTCTTTTGAGGAATATTAGATATTATACTTAAACCATTTGTTAGTTCCAAAATGCCAGAAATAAATCCAGATGAAAATTCAGATGGAATATGTAAAAAGTTAAAAATAGGGTTCAAAAATAGAGAAAAGGTATCTAATAAATGGCTGTTCTGTAAAATAGATATAATTACAGAGAAAAGCACAACAAAACCACCTATTAATAATATGGTATTAATTGAACTAGTAATACTATTTCCAATAATTTCACCTAAATTAGATAAATTAATATTATTTTTGGAATGTGAATAATAATTATATTCAATGTTTTCATTTTTGGTGTTATATTTCCAAAATCTAAAAATAATACCAACAGTAATAGAGGCCATTAAATGTGTAATAAGTAATAAAAATCCTATAGTAGAGTTACCAAACATGGTAATTCCAACAGTACCAATAATAAATAGTGGACCAGAATTGTTAGTAAAACTTAATAATCTTTCACATTCTTCTTTTGTACAAATATTATTTTCACGAAAATTGGCAGCAATTTTAGCACCAATAGGATAACCACTGATAATTCCCATTATTAAAGCAAAACTACCTTCGCCTCTTATATTAAAAAGAGGTTTCATAAATTTATTTAATATTTTACCAAGAATATATGTAAAGTTAGTATGAGAGAGTAATTCAGTAGCAACAAAAAATGGGAATAAAGTAGGAATAATAGAATTTACCCATAAAACAAGTCCGTTTTTTGTTGCTGATAAATTTGTCTTTGAAAAAATAACAAGACAAAAAATAAAACTTATACAAATAGTTGGTAATAAGATTTTCTTTAATTTAACAATATAGAAATGACATTTTTTCATTAGAACACCTCATTTCAATATATGTTTACATATAAAAAAATATAACTTTATATCTAGCAAAAAAATGTTCGAATTTTTTAAAAAAAGTATTGACAAAAATAAAAAAACAATATAAAATAAGAATATCAAAAGCGAACAACAATTCGAAAACAAGGAGGAATTAAGATGAGTATATTTGGAAAAAGAGATAGTGTAATAGCTTATACAGTTAATAAAGCAATAAATAAAGAAATGTATATAACAGTACAAAATGGTGAAGTAGTAGTTAATGCACCATGGTATTTTTCATCAAATAAAATACAAGAAGCAATTAAAGCAAAGAAAAATTGGATTTTAAGCAAAGTACAAGAATATGAAAAACAAAATATACCAAATATACAATCTGTAAAGATATTTGGATATAATTATGATGTAAAAGTATTATATAAAAATATAAAAACACCTGAATTAGAATTAAAAGAAAATTCAGAAATAGAAATAACATTACCTAATAAATATAAAAAAGTTGGAAATGAACAAATATTAAAAATGTCAATAGAAAAAATGTATGAGCAAATCGCTAATAATGAAATAGATGGAATTATGGAAAAAGTAAGAATAATGTTAGGAATTGCTCCAGAGGAATATAAGATTAACAGAATGAAAAATATATTAGGAAAATGCACAGAAGGAAAAACAATAATTATAAATCCTGAATTAATGAAGTACAGAAAAGAAATAATAGAATATGTTGTAGTACATGAATTTTGCCATTTAAAATATAAAACACATGGAAAAAGATTTTATGAAATGATAGAAAAGAACATACCAAATTACAAAAAATATGAAAAAGAAATACAAGAATTTCAAATATAAAAAAATTATAGTTAGAAATGCAACTAATTTCTAACTATAATTTTTTAACATTTTAATATAGACAAGAAACATAAAATATGGTAATATAATAAAGAAATGTTAGTATTTGGTAACATTTTTTCAAATTAATATTGGGGCATCGCCAAGCTGCTGAGAGTGTTCGAGCAAAGCGAGTTACAGTCTCAGTATGCGGTAACATTTTTTCAAAATTAACATTGGGGCATCGCCAAGCGGTAAGGCATCGGACTCTGACTCCGACATTCCTGTGTTCGAATCACAGTGCCCCAGCCAAAAATAATAAGGAGATGAATTATTATGGGAGGACGGACGGAGCAGTCCTTTTTATATTAGGACTAGGACTATTTTTATGGGGAATATTTAGTATAGAATTTTGTTTTGCAATGTTAGGATATATTTTACAACTAATTTTACTAGCAGGATCCATATATCTTGTTGCAAATGCAATTGCATACATAATTAATTTATTAAAAAACAAGCACTTTATAGAGCCAATTATTATAATTGCAATATTAGTAATATGTTGTATAGTAAAAGCACCATTTATAGACAAATTCAAACCTTTTGGATTTGAATATACATTTATAGCCAAGAAAATATTAGGTTTAGGTATAATAGGTTTAGCTATATATATAAGGGAAAAATACAATGATGGAATAAAGCCAGTAGAAAAAATAGAAGAAACATTTTTTATAATAGCCACATTAGTAATACTATGTTGTAGTGGATTTTTAATTTATAAAAATGATTTCAATGAAACAATTTTTATATCTCAAAATTCAAAAATGGAAACCTTTTGGGAAAATAGGAGAATAAAAAAAGAAGCTAAAAAGTTAAACTTAAGAAGTGAATTAGAATTAATTTTAAAAGAATATCAAAAAGACAACACATTAGAATTTTCTAGAGAAGGTATAAATAAAATTATTGCTAAATATGGATATAGAGGCTATAATGGTATAGCATGTTATGCAATAGAGGATAATGGCACAAATTGGATTGTAGGAATGCATTATGGTGAAGTACTAACAAATATTATAAATGACAAAAATCTTGGTAATACAGGAAACTATTATGTAGACAAAAATACATTTGAAATAACAGGAGTATATTCTGAAACAGAACCTCAAAATTAAATTACAAAAAAGCGCAAATGCGATGCATCTGCGTTTTTTGTGTAAATGGGTATATGCAATTTATATATAACTATTGAAAACTATATTCCTTTAATATAAAATATAAATAATTTATATTAAAAGGAGAAAATTATGAAAAAGATAAGTGATAAACAGTACAAATATATAGAATATTTTTACTGTTTATTAATTGCAATAATATTCATATCTATATGTTCGAAAAGTTCATTTTTATATCCATTAAACAACTGGGATGATGCTAATTCATTTTTCACTATGGGAAAAGGAATGGCAAATGGATTAATGATATATAAAGATCTATTTGAACAAAAAGGACCTCTTTTATATTTAATACATGCAATAGCTTATTTAATATCAAATGATACATTTTTAGGAGTATTTATTTTTGAAGTAATTTCATTTTCAATATTTTTATATTTTGTAAACAAAATAATTTCAATATATTGTAGAAAAATACATTTACTATGGAGTATGCCTTTAATATCATTTTTAATACTTTCTAGTTATGTGTTTGTATCAGGAGATAGTGCAGAAGAATTTTGCATGCCACTTTTAGCAATTAGTTTATATTATATGTTAAACTATTATAAAAATATTTATCCTAATAAAATGCCAATAAAACAAATAATAATAAATGGTATAATAGCAGGATGTGTTTTATGTATAAAATATAATTTGCTAGGTTTTTGGCTTGGATTTGCAGGATTTCTATGTATAGGTTTACTAATAAATAAAAAAATAAAAGAAGCATTTTTAACAGGAATATACTTCTTGTTAGGAATGGCAATACCAGTAATACCATGGATAATATATTTTGGTGTTAATGATGCATTATATGATATGTTTAAAGTATATTTTTTAGTAAATATATCATCATATGCAACACAAGTAACAATATTAAAAAGAATAATGATAGCACTTAAAGAAGGATTAATATATGCAAGGAATTTATGGCTTTCATCAGCTATTACATTTATAGGATATATTTATACAATAGCAAGAAACAATATTATACCAAATAAATATGGAAAAGTTACAATAACAATAACTATAATATTATCAATTATAGGAGTTTTTTATGGTGCAAATCATGTATATTATTTTTTAATACTAATGCCATTTTCAGTTTTAGGACTAATATTTATTGCAAAAATAATTGAAAAATACATTCATCAAAATAAAATAATAATATTTATAACACCGATTTATTTAATAATAATTATTGTAATTACACTTTTTACTAGCCATAATTTTGAATTTAGAAAAATAAAAAAAGAAGAATTGGTACAATATCAGTTTGCAGAATTAATAAAAGAAAAACCAAATGCTACAATATTAAATTATGGATTTTTAGATGGAGGATTTTACACAGTTACAAATACAATACCTAATATAAAATATTTTCACAAACCAAATATAAAGTATGAAAATTATCCTCAAATAATGGATGATCAAAACAAATATATAAAAGAAAAAACAACTGATTTTGTAATTATAAGAATAGAAAAAGAAGAAGATAGTTATAATATTCCACATTTATATGAAAACTATAATAAGATAAAAACCGTTTATGAACCAAATGTAAAAAATTACTATATACTATTTAGAATAAAATAGAAATAGACTTTTACAAGGATAATAAAAACTTGTAAAAGTCTACTTTTTGATTTACCGAGAATGGCAGATAATTTGGTTCTTAACATAATCAATAGAAACCCATCCATCTGTACCTAATGAACTTAAAAAGGAATCTTTAAACTTACTAATCTTAAGTTTAATCATTTCCCTTTCCAGTTGTTGCCAAGAATCCTTTGTAAAACGATTAGCAACATACAGTTTAGCAGATTCTCTTGATGATAAAGTACCTTTCTTTCCATCAAAGTAAATCACATCCATATAAACACCTCCTGTAATATACTTGGAGGTGTACCCTCCAAGTTACCAATTAAAAGTTACTTTAGGGTACAAATTATAATAAGAAAATTATAACAAATTTACATAATTTTGTCAAACTAAAAATTAATCTATTGAAAAAAAATAATAAATAGTGTATAATAATTGCGGAAAAGATAAAATTAAGAAAAGAAGGTAAATATAATGAAAATAGGAATAGTAGGATTACCAAATGTTGGAAAAAGTACAATGTTTAACAGTATAACAAAAGCAGGAGCAGAATGTGCCAACTATCCATTTTGTACAATAGAACCAAATGTAGGAGTTGTAGCAGTTCCAGATGAGAGAGTAGATAATTTAGCAAAAATATATAATCCACAAAAAGTAACAAAGGCAATAGTTGAATTCGTAGATATAGCAGGATTAGTTAAAGGTGCAAGTAAAGGAGAAGGATTAGGAAACAAATTCCTATCACATATAAGAGAAGTAGATGCTATATGTGAAGTAGTAAGATGTTTTGATGATTCAAATGTAATACATGTAGATGGAACGGTAAATCCTTTAAGAGACATAGAAACAATAAATCTTGAATTAATTTTTGCAGATATGGAAACACTAGAAAAAAGATTAGATAAAGCAAAAAAAGGACTAAAAGCAGATAAAAAATATCAAGCTGAAATAGATTTAATTGAAAAGATAAAAACAAATTTAGAAAAAGGTATATCAGCCAGATCTATAGAATATAATGAAGAAGAACAAGAAATAGTAAAAGAAATGTTTTTATTAACATCAAAACCTATAATATATATAGCAAACATATCAGAAGAACAAATTGCAAATGCAGATGATGATGAAATGGTAAAACAAGTAAAAGAATATGCAAAAAAAGAAAATGCAGAAGTAATACCATTATGTGTAAAAATTGAAGAAGAATTATCTGGACTAGAAGAACAAGATAAAAAAGAAATGTTAGATGCACTTGGACTAAAAGAATCAGGTTTAGACAAATTAATTAAGAAAAGCTATGATTTATTAGGATTAATGTCATTTTTAACAGCAGGTGAACCAGAAGTAAGAGCATGGACAATAAAAAAAGGTACAAAAGCCCCTAAAGCTGCTGGAAAAATACATTCAGATATAGAAAGAGGATTTATAAAAGCAGAAATAGTTTCATATAATGATTTAATGAAAGAAGGATCAATGTTAGCAGCAAAAGAAAAAGGATTAGTACGTCAAGAAGGAAAAGACTACATTATGCAAGATGGAGATATAGTTTTATTTAAGTTTAATGTATAATGAAAAATATTGACAAAATTGTCAAAAAATAAAATAAAAAAATATCTAAAAAAGTCTTGCAATGAAAAAAAATATATGTTATAAATATATAGAAGATAAAAATATACATTAGATAAATATGGAAAGAGGTATTGTTATGAAAAAAGAAAAATTGTTAAAAACTATGATAGTTGTAGTAATGAGTTTAATATTAATAATAATGACAACAAATGTATTTGCTGTATCAGAGGATGATTTCTATATAGATTTAACAAATACTGACTTAAATTCAGGTTCAACAAATACAAATACAGATACGAATACAAATCTAAATACAAATTTAAATTTAAATTTAAATACAAACACAAATACGAATGCTAATAATTATAATACAAACTTACCAAAGACAGGTATAGAAAGTAATACTATGTTAGTAGTAGCATTAACAGTATTAGGATTAACAGCAGTATTTGCATACAAAAAGGTAAAAGAATATAAAAACATATAAGAGAAAAGTAAAATAAAGGTTATCAACAGAGAAAATTAGTCACAGGCTGAGAACTAATTGTGGAAAACATATTTGAAAACTAACTCTTTAAGTTCCTAGTGAATAAGCTAGGCGTATTAGATGCGTTAAATCAAATTAAGTAAAAAACTAGGATGGAACCGTGTAATAAGCACTCCTATAGATGTAATATCTATAGGGGTGTTTTAATTGTACGACAGGCATGTCATTTGACTAATCGGTGAAAGTCCGTAGTGGAGGTATATATCGCCAACCACATAGAAAA